>JAEUUV010000221.1 GCA_016787285.1 Saprospiraceae bacterium
CTGAAGGGGTTGTATGTCAAAATGTTAGTTGAACATAAAACCCCTTCGGGGTTCACGCATGTACCACGTTTCCATGCTATAGACATGTAGCCCTTTCAGGGCTTGGCTGGTGAATTATAAGTAATCAACGCTCGCCGGTAGCGAAAGTCTATTTTTTCTTTGCTAAAATGATGTACTGGTAATCAAGGCTTTCCTCGTCCACTTTTGACACTTCAAAGCCGCTTGCGGCCAATTCTCCTTCCACCTGACCAAGCGCCACTTTGTACTCGTCGGGCGGACCAATGGGCAGGTTGTTTTTTTTGAAATCAATAATCAGCAAGTTGCCGCCGGGCTTGAGGCCTTTGGCCAGGGTTTGCAAGTATTGGATGCGGTTTTCGATGTAGCCGTAGGTATTTACAATGACTACGGCATCGGCTTCCGCAGGCGCCAGCATGGGGTTGTCAGGTTTTGCCAGGCGGCTTTCGAAGCGGTCGCGGTACTGCACAGGCAGGCGCACCTTGATGCTGTCCATGAACGCAATGAACCGGGGGTCAATATCCACGCCGATGACCTTTTCGGCCAGGGGCACCATCCGGAAAGTAAAATACCCGGTGCCGGCGCCGATATCGGCTATGGTCTTCCCTTTCAGATCGCCCAGCATGGCGATGACCATGCCTGGTTTTTGCCAGATCACCCGGTCTTTGCTTTCGTAATCGGCCACCAACGCCTCAAAATTACCGGCTCCCGACCTCGGCGCCGGACGATCGGCGGCAGCGGCCGACGGCGCCGGTTTTTCGCGGGTCATGGTCGGTATATCGGTCGGTGGATTGTCGTTCCGGCAGGCCGAAATGCCCACCAGAACGAGTACAGAAAACAGTAAAATTTCGGGTCGTTTCATGTGTGTTTGCTAAAACGCCCCAAAAGTAGGGAAGTTCGGGCAAGCGCCCCAATGTCAGCAATACTTGCCGCCTTCGCGCCGCGTCAGGGATGACAAGCGGGTGGTGTCTAAAAAGTGCCGAACGGCCTGCGGGTTGGTTTTGGAGTATTGCCGAAGCGCCCAACCGGCGCCTTTTTGCAGGAAAAATTCTTTGGAATCCGCCACCTGCCGGATGTAGCGAAACAGCAGGTCGGTGTCGGTCTTTTCCTTGTACATCAATTGAAAAATCAGACACACCCGCTGGAGCCAGAGTTGCCTCGAAGCCATCCAGCCTTCGGTGATGGGAAGGATCAGTTCGGGGTAGCGGCTGAAATGCGCGCCGACGAGTTTGGTCGCCATCCAGTCCACCGTATCCCACCACGATTTTTCCAGAATCATTTCTTCCAGAAAGTGGATAAACCCGGAGGGCTGCTTTTTCAACATTTTTTGCATGGTTTCGATGGCGAAATATTGCATCTCGCGGTGCTCGTCGTCGAAACACAAGCGGACGACCGCCTGCAGATCGGCGCCGTCGGGCAGGCCCTGCGTGCGGTGAATTTCTTTGGTCAGCGCTTTCCAGACGGGCATCTTCAGTCCGTAATAATCGAACTGCCGGCGCATGTAAGCCATTTGAAACTGCGCGATCTCGGGATTGCCGTTGGCATGAAAGGTGTCGCGTACGTGGCGGTAATATTCGGTAGGTGCAAGCATGCAAGACTATGATTTGGGTAACTTGATCGGCCAAAAATGCGGAATATCTTTTTCTCGTGCATACCGACGATCAATGTGCATCAATATGGCCCTTTGGTACCACACACCTCCAGCCGGACATTTGTAGATTTGTCCGTCAAAGTGCTGTATTTCATGCGACTCCTCCGGCTTCTTCTCTGGGTGTACTTCTCCGGCATTGGCTGCCTGTGCGGCCAATCCGGCAGTCCTGTAGCCGGGAAGGCACAGGACTGGATTGCCGCAGGACAACGACAGGTACAAAAGAAAGACTTCGTAGCCGCCCAGCGCCTTTTCGAGCAGGCGCTACCGCTGGTACGGGAATCGGGCGACGAGGCTGCGCTGGGGCGTTTGCTCAAATCCATCGGTGACGTGTATGCCGGTCGCAACTATTTCCGCCAATCCATAGACCACTACCGCGAAGCCTTGCCTTTGCTTCGCAAAACTGAACAAACCCACTTACAGGGCGAGTGCCTGGAAAAAATGGCGGGCATTCAGGCGCAATTCGGCTTTCCCGAAGCGGCGATTCAGCACTATTCCCGAGCCTTGAAACTTAAAACCGCATTAGGCGATGACCCTGAAGGCGTTGCGTATTGCCATGCGCGCTTGTCGCGCTTGTATTTTACCGAAAAAAAATACGAAGACGCGCTTGCCCACAACCGCGAAACACTACGTCTCGCCGGTTCGGACTGGGCTACCGAAACGGATGCGACCATCCAGGAAGCCGTCATTCTGACCTTTCTCGAGCGCCCCGGGGAAGCGGAACAAAGCCTCGAAAAAGCGCGCGATATGGTATCCCGTCAAAATGACCCTTCTGCCAGAATCAAACTCCACGCCGCTACGTCCAACTGGTACCTTAGCCGGCAAGACCGAGACCACGCCAAAGTGTACCTCGACTCGGCCAAAATGCTGATCCAAGGCTCTCAAAACCCCGAACTCGCCATTGAGGGACTGGATCAAATGGCGCTGATTCATCAAAAAAACGGCGATTACCGGGCGGCTTTCGAGGCGATGGTCTGGCTCAACCGGTACAAGGATATTTTCAGAACGGAAAATATCGAACGCATCAGTGCCGAAATCAATGATGCCGCCGCCACGGCCCTCCGGGAAAAAGAAATCGAATACCTGAACCTGAACAACCAACTCAAAGCCGCAGCCTTGCGACAGGAACAAACCGCCCGAGTCGCCTTGCTGCGGGAAAACCTGTATCAGGATTCTGCGCTCACCAACCAGACCCTGCTCCTTGCTGCCCTGGCTGCTGAATCAAATCTGCGGCAGGAACAACTCGACCGGGAAAAAACGCTCAATGCCGCACTCAACCGGGAAAACGAGCTCAAGCAACAAAACCTCAATCAGGAACGCCGGCTCCAGCGCCTGCTCTGGCTCGGGCTGGCGCTCTTTGCCTTGCTCGGCGCAATCATTTTTTACCAGTACAGGAAGCAGCAACGCAACAACGCCGTCATCCGCAGGCAGTCCGCCGAGCTGACCATGCTGAACAGGGAGGTTCACCACCGCGTCAAAAACAACCTGCAGGTTATTTCCAGCATGCTCGACCTTCAATCGCAGGTTTTGCACGACACGCGCGCCAAAACAGTTATTCGGGAGGCTATCCTGCGGGTACAAGCCATGGCATTCATCCACCAGAACCTGTACCACGACGACGCTTCCAATATCGTGGATATGCCCGACTACATCGCCACCTTGTCCGACCACCTGTTCAATACTTACAACATTCACCCCGACCGAATCCGGTTGATTATGCAAATTGAACCCCTGCGCCTGCACACCGATACCGCCGTACCATTGGGTATGATTCTGAACGAACTGGTCAGCAATGCCCTGAAATATGCGTTCAAAGGGCGCGAGTCAGGCACCCTCCGGGTTGTTCTGCAACGCCGCGAGAATCACCTGATACTCCGCGTAGCCGACGACGGTGTCGGCGTTCCCAAAGACTTTAATCCCGACCGCAGCGCGTCATTCGGGTTTGAACTGATCCGCGCCTTTGCCCAAAAACTGAAGGCTACCGTGCAAGTGGACGGAACCGGCGGAACCGATGTGCAGGTACTTGTTTCAAAATTCAAAACAGCCGAAACCGCATGAGCGCCATAAAAATTCTGATCGTGGAAGACGAGCCGCTGATCGCGCGCAACATCGCCATGTACCTGCGCAACCACGATTACGAGGTGAGCGGAATTGCGCACGACCCCGACGAAGCGCTGTACCAACTGAAATGGAATCCGCCTGATTTTGCCATTCTGGACATCAATCTGGAAGCCGAACAGGACGGCATCCAGATTGGGGAATACATCCACCGGAATTGCTTCATCCCCTTTGTTTTCCTTACGTCATACTCCGACAAAAGTACCCTTGAACGTGCCAAGCAAACCTCTCCGCATGGATTTATCGTGAAACCTTTTAACGAAAAAACGCTGTACGCCACCATCGAAATTGCACTGGCAAATCACGCCGCCAATGCCAACCGGCATGTGCCCGAACTGGTTCTCGACCGCCTGAACTCCGACTTGCTGGCCCCCCTGACCGATCGGGAGTTCGAGGTGCTCCGGCTGTTGTACGCCGGAAAAACCAATCAGCAGATTGCTGCCGACTTGTACATTGCTATCAACACCCTGAAAAAGCACATCAACAATGCGTATTTCAAACTTGATGTGACAAGCCGCACCACCGCCGTGGCGAAGTTGCGGGAGTTGATGGTGCGCTGAGCGGGCTACTTTCTTACTTTTTCACAAACAACTCCGAACGCCAGGCCTCGTTTCGCCCGAATGCCAGCATGTACACGCCGCGGGGCAGGTTGGCGGCGTTGAACTTCCAGATGTTGCTGGAAAACGGTCCGGGATTTTTCGGGAACGATTCCTCGTGCAGTTGCTGCCCCAGCATATTGAACACCAGAATCTGGTACGAGGAATACGACGGCATCTGAAAACGTACCTGCATTTCATCGTACACGGGGTTCGGGCGAATCCACATAATGTCGAGCATACCCGTCGGGGCGCCGTCGCAATTTTCCTGTACCGATTTGACCGCGAGGGACACGTCGAGCCGGCCGCCGGTGGTGGTGATATCTTTCAGGGTGGATTCTGGCGATACGTTTTCCAGTATCAGTTGCCGCATGCGTGTAGCACAGGCTGCCGGATCGGTCAGGGCGTCCGAGGTCAGGCTTGCGCATTGCAGGCTGTACAGCAACGCTACGGCGCCGGTCACATGTGGCGTGGACGCCGAGGTGCCGTTGAAGGCGCCATAGGTGGGGTTTTGATCCTGACTACGCGCCGTGTAGGTGCCTTCGCCCGGTGCGCCAAGGTCTACGTGCACGGCCCCGAATCCGGTATTAGTGACTTTGACGCCCGACAGGCTGGTCACATTGTTTACTGCAATCAGGTAGTTGCTGGGGCAGGTGCTGGGCATATCGCCCTGAATGTCCACGTTGATGTCGTCGTTGGAGGTAGCGCCTATGCTTACGATACCCACAGCCCCGAGAGAATCGTACACGGCACACCATACCGGGTGGTCGGCGGCCCGCTCAAAGTCAATGCCGAAAGAGGCATTGCTCGCTACGACAAAAGCGCCCTTTGCACCGTTGGTGGTGTTGTACAGACGGCGCATGTCGGCGGTGTATTTGTAAGCGTTGATGATTTCGCTTTCAAATTCCACATTGGCAAGGTTGAGCAGTTTGACATTCCAGTTCACACCCGTCACACCGGTGCTGTTGTTGCCTTTGGCGCCGATGATGGCATTGACGGCGGTACCGTGAAAACCGATTGTTCCCGGGTTGTCGTCCTTGGTGCGCGGGTTCCAGCCGCGGTAGTCGTCCACATAGCCGTTGCCGTCGTCGTCCACATCGTTACCGGGTATTTCGCCCCGGTTGTACCAGATGTTGGGCGCCAGATCGGGGTGCGCAAGCAAGGCGCCTTTTTCAAGTACGGCTACCACGATAGTGTCGCCCGCAGGCGTGAGGCCGCCGGTGCTCACGTCCCAGGCATCGGGCATACCGATGAGGTCCATGTCGTCCTGTTTGAACCAGTCGGGATCGTTGGGAAACGTGGCGCGTTCTTCGACGCGGTGGTTCCACTGGGCATTGCGCACGTCGGGCAACCTTTGGGCGGCAGTCTTCAGCAACTCGGGAGAAACGGCGTTTTCGTCAAAACCGAGCAGCCAGATATGCCAGCCCGGCGCCAGGGGTTCTTTCCAGAAAAGGTCGGGCGTGCCGGGCAGGGCTTGTTTCAGTTGAAACAACACGGTAGCGGGGGAAGCCTCCGGGAGGAGTTGAACGATCAGTTCGCCGCTCCGGCGTTCGGCTTTTTGGGCTTGCGCAGCAGTCAAAACGAACAGTGAGAACAGGATTGCGGAGCAAAATTTCACGGACATGGGTGTGTATTTTTTTACGATCGGAAAAGTCGTTTGGAAGCGTCGGCAAAATAAAGGTTTAATCCTGTGCCAAACCCTATTTGCCGGGGGCGAACTTTTGCCCGGATATGGCTTAACAGATATTTTCCCGCAGTTGCCGGAAATACGCCGGCGCCTGGAGCAACCGGCTGCCGTACCAGGAAAACAACTCGCCGTCCACGATGACTGCCGCGCGGGCCGCCGGGCACAGTTCCTGAAACTCCGCCAGATGTTTTTCCGCAAACGGATACGGCTCCGACGACAGCAGGAGCAATTCCGGTGCATACGCACGCAGCATTTCCCGCGAAACTTCCGGGTAGCGGCTTTCGGCAGCAAATACGTTTTCAAAACCCGCCGCTTCGAGCATGGCCTGGATGAACGTGTCGCCACCAGCCACCATGTACGGCTTGCGCCAAATGAAGTAGGCCACCCGGGGGCGGTATGCGCCGGACTCGGGGCGATGTGCGGAAAAAGCCGAGCGGATGCCGGCGACCAGCGTCTGTGCGGCTTCGAATTTGCCCGTAACTGCGCCCACGCATTCGATCATGTCCAGCGCTGTGGGCAGGTCACGCACGTCGCTCACCCACACCGGGAAATGCTCCGAAAGCGCTTCGATTTGCGCCCGGTCGTTTTCCTCCTTGTTGGCAATGACCAGATCGGGCCGAAGGGCAGCTACTTTTTCGAGCGACACCGTTTTTGTGCCGCCCACGCGTTTTTTTTCCTGAAACCACTCCGGCGGATGCACGCAAAATTTGGTAATGCCCACCACTTCGCGCTCCAGGCCCAGTGCATACAGGAGTTCCGTTTGCGAGGGCACCAGCGATACGATGCGTTGCGGCGGGAACACGGGCAGGCGGACGGTGCGGGCGTTTTGGTCGGTACAGGTGTGCATGATGCGGCAAAGGTGGCGCATGCTGCGCTAACGGCAACGCCGAGCGCGATGATTTCTGCGCTTGCCGGCAAGCGGAAACCCGGATTCGGCCTTGTCCGACGAATTAGTCGCCGGACAAGTGCGTAGCCGAACAGGAGCCGGCGAGTGGTCGCGCGGCTACGCATTCGTCGGATGACAAATTCATCGGACGAAGCAGACGCTTATGATTTGACAACATGGCCCCGAACTGCCTATTTGTTTTAGAAAAATCAAATATTGCCGTATACCATGTCGAAAAAACAGCCTTTGCTCAAAAATTTAACGCCCTCATGCTTGGCGAACCGAAAACAGTTTTTTTATTTTTGTGCGCTTTTAAAAACAACCCCGGCGGAATATCGCGACGAAATCCTCCCTGTACCCCGCAGGAAGCCTCCCGACCCGATTTTTTCACCATCAAAATGTTCCATTATGAACAATTTTAAATTTTCTGTCCCCCCCCCCCCGCACAGCCCTCCTGCTGACCTGCGCATTTCTCTTCACCCTGAATCTGATCATGTCCTGTAGGCGTGACGCGCCGGAACTGCGCGAGCCGCAGACGCCGGGAGATGCCGCTGCTACTTTCCGGGCACCTTGCGGTGAACCCGGTTACTGCAACGTTTCCGTGACCGCTTATTCCGATGCCGTGCTTACAGTTTGCGGGGATATGCCTTATGGGCCGAATTTGTGTTCCGTTGGCTGCGATCCGGGTAATGACTTGGGCGCTACCGGCCAGTTTCTGGAACTTGAACAACGTGAGTTCTGCGTGGAAATATCAGGCAGGATATGCGTCTACAACCCCAGTACGACGGACACGGTAGATGTTCGGGTGTATTTCGGCACCACGGGTACTCCATCCCAGTTTGTGTCTATCCCGCCCGGACAACGGCAGTGTTTTCACACGAACGTTGACTGTGACGAGACGAACCTTGATTGCAACTAAATCGTTGAGCGGCGCCCGGCCCTGACCGGGCGCCGCTCTTTATCTTTTCCAAAACATATCCTGATCTATTTGTTGCCCTCGTTTTGTCCGTACGGCAGGCAAGGGTAGCGGAAATTGTTGCTTAATACCAGTCATGACGCGATATATACCCGCCACTTTTCTCCTTTTCTGCCTGAATGCCACCCTTTTGGCGCAGTGTCCGCCTTTGGAACCCATCTCCGGCCCAGCCTCTGTACAGTCATGTGTCAATACCTATCGCCAGTACACCATACCCAATTCCGCCGATGCAAATCTGGTTTGGAGCGTTATACCGCCCAGTATGGGAAATTTTCAGGGGTCGCCCACCGGCCAGACAATTTCCATTTTTTGGTATGATTATGAACCATCCGCGATACTGTGTGCCACGCCGACGAATCCTTGCTATGATCCCACACCAGTGTGCCTGACAGTGGAAGTCGCGCCTATCCCGTATGTCATTTGCCCTGATCATGTTTTTGTCTGCGCCGGCGATGCTGTTTATATACCTATTACCGGATCGCCAAACACGGAATTTCTCTGGACTTGCCTCAACCCGGCTGTAGGTCTCCCAGGGTCGGGTAGTGGCGATATTGCTTTCATTGCCGCAAATGTCAATATGTTCACTTCCGCAAACATTCTTTTGAATTCATGGCAGGGCACATGCCAAGGCCTAAATGAGTCTTTTGGTGTTTACGTCTACCCCCGCCCCACTATCAGCCCTCCTGTTCCGGTCATCACCTGCGGGGGTGCGCCCGTATCCGTTGCCTTTCAGGGCACACCGGGAGCCGATTTCCTCTGGACAAACGACAATCCGGCTATAGGTCTGGCTGCCTCCGGCTCGGGAAATATCAGTTTCAACGCCGCCCCGGTCACCCAGACCGAAACGGCCATCATCACCGTCACACCCTCTCAGGACAATGTCCATATCCTGGGCATCCTCACCTGCACCGGCGACCCGGTCACCTTCACTATCACCGTCAAACCCACGCCCACGGTGGACGACCCGCCCGACCTGTCCGTGTGCCGCGGCGAACCCGTCGCCGTGGCCTTCGGCGGTTCTGGCAGCGCCCCCACCTACGCCTGGACAAACTCCACGCCCGCCATCGGCCTGCCCGCCTCGGGTACCGGAAACATCAGTTTCAGCGCCGCCAACCCCGGCGCTTCGCCCCTCACCGCCACCATCACGGTGCAGGCCACCGAGGACGGCTGTACCGGGCCGCCGCAGTCCTTCGCCGTCACCGTCAAGCCCATCCCCAGCGCCGGGCCGCAAAACAACCGCGCCGTGTGCGCCGGACAGGCCCTGTCGGTGGCGCTGTCCGGTACGCCCGCAGGCACGACGTTCACCTGGGAAAACTCCAACCCGGCCATCGGCCTGGCGGCCTCCGGCTCGGGAAATATCAGTTTCAGCGCCGCGCCGGTTCCGGCCGCCGAAACCGCCGTCATCACCTACACCCCCGTGCTCAACGGCTGCGTCGGGCCACCGGCCTCGTTTCAGATTACCGTCAATCCATTGCCGGTGGCCGATCCCCTTCCCGGCATCATAGCCTGCGCCGGCGACGAACTGGAGGCTATTTTCAGCGGTTCGCCGGGCAGCACCTACGCCTGGGAAAATTCCAATACCGCCGTCGGGCTGGGTTTGTCCGGCACTGGAAACATCAATTTCACCGCCGCCAACGTGGCCGCCACGCAATCGGCCACCGTCACGGTGACGCCCACGGCGCTGGGCTGTGCGGGGCCGCCCATGTCGTTCGGCATCACGGTGCGCCCGCGCCCCACAGCCGTCGCGCCCGACAGCGTGGCCGTGTGTCCCGGCGACACGGTGGCCGTGACCCTCACGGGCAGCCCCGGCGCTACGCTCCACTGGATGAATGCCGACACCACCGTGGGCCTCGGCCCGGCGGGGACGGGCAACATCCTGTTCGTGGCCGCGCAGGTGAGCGACACCGTCACGGCCACCGTCACCATCACCCCGGTAGCCGCCGCCTCGGGCTGCGTCGGGCAGCCGGTTACCTTCCCGATCACGGTGAACAAATGCTGCGCCACCACGGCGGGCACGCTCGACACCACGGCAATCACGGTCTGCGGGCCGGACAAGACCATCGGCCTGCCCCTGCCCAAGGGCTATCACTTGGAGCCGGGCGACACGCTGCGCTACATCCTGTATGCCAACCCCAATAACCCGCTGGGCAGCATCGTGCAGTACTCGGATACGCTGCTGTTCCACTTTCTGCCCGACAGCATGCAGCTCGACAGCACTTACTTCGTGGCCGTGCTGGCCGGCCCGCCGCTCGCGGGCGACAGCCTGCTCATAGACGCGGCGGCCAAGTGCTTTTCGCAGCACAAAGGCCCGAAAGTGCGCTGGGCCAAAAAGCCCGCGATGGCGGTGGCGGTGCCGCCCGAGGCGGTGTGCGGCGACGGCTGCGTGGACGTGCAGTTCGATCTCGCGGGTACGCCGCCGTTCGAGTTCACCTGGCATATCGTGCAAAACGGGCAGGTGCTGCTGAGCCGCGACGAGACGGTGGCCACGGGGCACCAACACACGGTGCTGGTGTGTCCGCAGGATTTCGTGCTGCCGGCAACGGGCAACGAGTTGGTGCAGTTTCGGGTGGTGTGGCTGACGGATCGGGACTGCGGGTGCGGGGATTGAGCCGAGCGTGTCCCATCCCTCTACGTGCGCAGCAAACGCTCCAGGTAATGCTCCCGGATGCCGAATCCCGCCTTCAGCGCCGCTACTTTTTCCAATGCCGCCGCCTGTTGTCCGCCGGCTTTTCCGCTGCCGGCTATGGCTGTAATCATCACGTTTTTGGCGGTATGTTCCGTGGAGATGAACTCGAACACGCTGGTTTTGTAACCGTTGGCTTCCAGCAGCAAGGCGCGGATACCGTCGGTCACGATTTCGGCCTGGCGCTCTTCGAGGATGCCGTGGCGCAGCACGGGCGCCAGTTCGTTTTGGGTGGCCATGTCGCGGCGCACCTGCTTGTGGCAACAGGGTGCAGCCACCACGATGCCTGCCCGGGCGTGGATGCCCGTGGCTAACGCCAGATCGGTGGCTATGTCGCAGGCGTGCAGGGCAATGAGCATGTCGAGACGCTCCGGGCGGTAGTCGGCGATGTCCTGAGCAACGAAACGCAGTCCGTCGAAGCCTGCTTCCCGGGCTGTTTGATTGCAAAAATCCACAAGGTTTTGCCGCAGTTCGATGCCTGTTACCTGCGGCTGCATGGCAAGGCGATTGGTCAGAAAATCGTACAAGGCGAAGGTGAGGTACCCTTTCCCGCTGCCCATATCGGCGATGCGGGCGTCGGTCGGTAAGGGATGGGTGCGCAACAGGCTCTCGATAATTTCGAGGTACTTGTTGATCTGCTTCCACTTGTCCTGCGCCGTGGGCAGCACTATGCCTTGTTTGTTGGTAATGCCAAGCGCGTGCAGCCAGGGTGCGGCGGGGTCGAGCAGGCGTTGTTTTTTCCGATCGTGGCGGGTGTCGGGCGGGGCGCTGTTGGCCGGTTTTTTGGTGGAAAATACGGCCTTGCCGGTTTTGGAAAATGCCAGCGAGGCGTCCGTTTCTGCGCTGAACAGGTCGGCGTTCAGGAACTGGATGCCGAGAAGTGCCTTTAGTTGGCTGGCGGCTTCATCGTGCGTGAAATTTTTGACCTCGTCGCGGGTGCGGTAGCGGTAGGTAAAGGCAATGCGTGGCCCTGCTTTCAGTGTCACCGGGCGCAGGTAAATGTTTTTCAGTTCTTCCGGCGCAGCATCGGTGGGTTTGCCGAGTGTGCATTTGAGGAAATGGCCGGCGGCGCAGGCCGTTCGGAAAATGTCGAGAAATTGGTCGGGAGGGAGCATGGTTGTGTCACAGCCGTGCACTTCGGCCCTTGATTGCCGCGCGGCGGCGCAGTTCTTCTTCGATGGTGCGCAACGCGAACTCCAGTTCGCCACGGCTTTCGAATTTCCATTTCAGCAGCCAGACGCCGGCCAGAAAACCCAGCAGGGAAATGCCCATGACGGCGAATGACACCCGGGCGGCGGTGGGCCAGCCGGCCAGCAGCAGCACAATGCCCAGCACCATCCAGCCGGCAGCCGTGGAGCCGATCAGCACGTTGAGGCGGCGAAGGCGGTCGAACTGCGCCAAGCGCAGGCGTACGCGTTCGTGCAGTTCCAGCAGATGTGATCCGCAGAAATGCTCCGGCCCGAGTTCTTCCAGCAGGAGGAAATCATCGTTTGCCTCGCGTTCGAGGCGGTCGAGGGGAGACTCTTCGGACTTGCGGAACCACATGGCGCGTCAATTTTACATCTTGAACGAACGACAACTTGAAAGGTTGAAACGGGATGCAGATGGTTCTGGTTGCGTGGCACTTACGGTTTGTTTCAAAGCAGTGCTTGCGAAAGGGATTGCAAAACTAAGGCAAGGCGGAAAAAAAACCTCAAGTTTTGAATGCCAATTTACAGCAGGCGGGCAGTTTAAAAATGACGGCTCGCATATTGTTATGGCCTCGCGCTTGCCCCCTCCGGAGGGGAGGGCTGTTTCCAGCATAAGCTACACAAACAGCCATTCGGCCGCTTTCGGAAATTCCACCCCCCAACGGCTTTCGGTGTGGCGTCCCTCGGGGTCAATTTCCAGCCGGAACTGCGCGCGGCCTGTCCCCTGGCGTTCCACTGTTTCCTTGAACTTTTGGGCATTGCCGATCATGCCTGCCCCTTCCTTGCCGCCGGCGTACAAGTAAATTCTTGTGTCGGACGAGCCGGCAAACCGGAGCGGCTCGGTGCAGATGTTCGGTGCAGCCCACAGCGAGGGGGAAAAAATCATGAATTTGGAATAAGTGGCCGGAAACATAATGCCGGCGTAAATGCTGATAAGTCCGCCCATGCTGCTGCCGCCGATGCCGGTGTTGGTACGGTCGGGCAGGGTGCGGAATTTGTCGTCAATGTACGGCTTGAGTGTTTCGGCGAGGAAACTGGCGTAGTCGCGCCCAAGGCCTTCGCCCCATTTTTGGGAATCGTAGGGCAAAAACTCCCGGATTCGTTCCTGACCGCCGTGGTCTATGGCTACCACAATGAAATCGCCTTTCCCCTGCTGGGCCAGCGCGGCGAGTTGTTTGTCCACCCCCCAGGTACCAAACGGGGCATCGTCTTCAAACAGGTTCTGGCCGTCCTGGAGGTAAAGCACAGGATAACGTTTACCTGACGTCTCGTAATTCCAGGGCAGTAGTACTGCAATGCGGCGGCGGCGGCGCAGTTGGGGCAGGTTGAAGCGTTTGGAGAGCACCTGAATTTCCGGAAAAAATTTCGGGTCGTACCAGTCGGCGTGTTTTTTCCAGCGGGGCACGATATCGGTCACCTTTCCTTTTGGTACCTCCATGCGGCGGTTGGCGGTAGGCAGACCTTCAGGGCCAAGTTCTTCGCTTTCCCAGCCGCCCTTGACGTATTTGTATTCCAATGGTTCGTGGAGGTTCAGGGGTTCTGAAAACGTGTATTGGTATCGCCCGGCGGCAATCCGACGCATCCGGAAGCGGTCGTCCCGGGTTGTCCATCCGTTGAAATTGCCGGTGACAAACACGGGGCGGGAGTCGTCGGACTGTGTGATAAGTTCGAGGGTAAGCATGGCGCGCTTCACAAAAAATCGGGCGACCCTGTGGGCCGCAGCGGTCGCAAACATCAGCAAAAAGGTCGTTACAGCCAATCGGGGTAATTGAATTTAGGACTTGTCTGAACAAGTGTTTCAGGGAATAGTTGTGTCGGCGTCTTGAACCAGCACCCCTTCCGGCCAGTCGAGCGTCCGGGCTTCTTCGGGGGTGGTTTTCCAGAGTGAAGCCTTGATTTTCAGCAGGGTGTTGAGCGTTTCACTTTTGCGAATACCGATCTCCAGCCGGGCTTCGGAATCACCGTAGTCTTCCCGAAAAATTTCCGTGCCGATTTTTTTCAAGGCGTTTTGCAGGTCGGGCAGCAGGGCATATGCAACTGAAAGGATAAACCGTTCCTGCACAATTTTTTCCACTCGCGGCGCCAGCCGAAGGGCCTCGGCGGCGCTTTCCCGGTAGGCGTGAATAAGTCCCGAGGCGCCCAGTAGCGTGCCGCCGAAATATCGAACCACCACCACCACCACATCTGTCAAACCGGCAGCGTCAATTTGTCCGAGAATCGGCCGACCGGCGGTACCCGATGGCTCGCCGTCATCATTGGCGCGGAAGCGTTGCCCGTCCAGCCCGAGCCGCCAGGCAAAACAGTGGTGCCGCGCTTTGAAATGTTCTTTGCGCAGGGCCTCCAACCGGTGCAGGGCTTCTTCCTCGGTATTTACCGGGTACGCATACGCCAGAAACCGGCTGCCCCGGTCTTTGAACTCGCCGACACCGGGTGCGGAAAGTGTGAAAAATGAATCCGGAATTGTGGACATGGACGGCAAAGGTACGGCGGCGGGGCGCCAAAATTTTGCCGGGCTTGTGTCAAAAGGCAAGGAGGCACAGAGACGCGGAGAAAAAATTTTTGTTGCCGTTGACGGAGTGTCAACAGCAACGAAAAAGAGTATAAAATCATCTTACTTGATTTAAAATCAAAACATTGCACACATGTTAGATTTCTATAAATGTGTACCCTGTGGCGCGTTTCAGGAAAAATGTAGCCGAAATTCGACGCACACAACTGATGAACCATGCGCGAAGATTTTTTGCATTTCCTGTGGCGCTGGCGGCGTTTCGATGCGCATGACCTGCGCACTACCGACGGGCAGGCACTCGAAGTCCTGCATCCTGGCGAACTGAACCGGCACGCCGGCCCCGATTTTTTCAATGCCCGCGTCCGGATCGGCGATACGCTCTGGGCCGGCAATGTGGAAATACACCTGAACGCCTCCGACTGGCTTGCCCACCGCCACGACGGCGATGCGGCCTACAACAACGTGGTGTTGCACGTGGTGCTTGAGGAAGACCGGCTCCTGACACGCTCCAATGGTACGCGTCTGCCTTGCCTGGAGTTGCGCCGCCGGATTCCGCCCAGCCTGCTGGACAAATACCTGCGCCTGGAACATGAACGCGCCTGGATTCCTTGTGCACGGTCGTTTGCCGGCGTCCCGGAAATCGTTCGATCCAACTGGCTGGACCGCCTGCTGGTGGAGCGGCTCGAACAGAAAACCGCCTTGGTGGAGCAAACTCTGCAAGCCACCGGGCAACAATGGGAAGAGGCTTTTTACCGGATACTTGCACGCCATTTCGGGTTGAAAGTGAACATGGAGCCGTTCGAGGCGCTCGCTCGCGCCCTGCCGCTACGGCTGTTGGCCAAACACCAGAACAGTCTGTTTCAAATGGAAGCCCTGCTGTTTGGGCAGGCTGGTTTGCTGGACGAAGCATTTGAAGACGACTATCCCCGGGCTTTGGCTAAGGAGTACCGGTTTTTGCGGCACAAGTACGACCTGACGGCCTTATCGGCGAGTTCGTGGAAATTTTTTCGCTTGCGTCCTGCCGGTTTTCCCACGCTGCGTCTTGCGCAGTTTGCGGCGCTTATGCACCGCTCCACGTTGTTGTTCAGCGCGGTTTTGTCGGCCCGAAATCCTGGCGAAATGGAGCAATTGCTTGGCGTAGAGCCGGGCGAGTACTGGCGTACACATTTTCGTTTTGACAAAAGCACGGCTCCAAGAAGCAAGTCGCTGGGCCGCGAGTTCGTACATTTGCTGCTCATCAATACCGTGGCGCCGTTTCTGTTCCACTATGGCCGCACCAAAGGCATATCTGAAAAACAAGACCGCGCCCTGCAGTTGCTCGAAGGTTTGCCGGCGGAAGCAAATACCGTGGTGGATGATTGGGCCGAACTCGGCCAGACAGCCGGCAATGCTGCCCGGTCGCAGGCCTTGTTGCACCTGAAGTCGCACTACTGCGATGCCAAACGCTGCCTGGAATGCGCCATCGGTACTGCCATACTTCGCTGACTATGCCTCGATTTCTCGCGCACCTGTTTTCCACGTTTGGCCACCCGATGCTGGTGCCTACGTATGCCCTGCTGCTGCTGCTGTTTGCCAATCCGTATTCATTCGGTGTGCATAGTCCCGGCGACAAAAAAGCGCTGCTGCTGTTGCTGTATGTGTTCACCACCACAGCGCTTATCCCCGGCATTGGCATTGCGGTGATGAAACCGCTGGGGTTTGTGCGCAGTCTGGAATCGCCCGACCGGCAGGAACGGATCGGGCCGTACATTGTGACCGGGGTGTTTTACCTGTGGTTGTACCAAAACCTGAAATCGGGCGGGCAGGCGCCGCCACTGTATCAGGCCTGTGTGCTGGGGGCGACGATTGCGTTGTTTGCCGCGTTTTTCATCAATATTTTCACCAAGGTAAGCGCCCACGCCACGGGAATGGGCGGGCTGGTGGGTATGTTGCTGCTGCTCACAATCGAATGGCCGGGCAGCACGCTCGGAGTTCCGGTGCCCGGAGGGCTACTGGAAATCAGCCTGCCTGCGGCGCTGGCGGCAGGGGTAATTGTTGCAGGTTGCGTGGGCACGGCGCGATTGGTGCTCAAAGCGCATGTGCTGCGAGATTTGTGGCAGGGGTATTTAGTGGGGTTTGGAGCGGCGTGTTTAGCGTGGTGGGTGCACTGATCGGAAAGTTTATCCTACCGTACACTCCAAACCCAACTTCTCCATCTCCATCGCGAAATCCGAGTCGGCATTCACTTTGCGGTCGGCGGCGGCAAAAGATAACGCGTTTTTGTTGGTGCGATCCACGAGACGCATCTTGAGTGCGTGCTTGCCTTTGCGGGTTTTGCACACGTGGTCGAGGCGGTCGAGCAGTTCGGTGCTGAGCAGTTCCACCGGAATTTGCAGGGTGACCGAGGTAATTTGCGAGCCGCCGACCGACTCCAGCAGTTCTACTTTCTCGGGCCGGAATTCGTACTCCTCGCTGTTGTAGCGCTGGCGATAAGTGCCGGTGATGAACAGGCAGTTGCCCTCCTCGAAAAAGTGTTTGAACTGGGCATAGTCGTTGCTGAACAAGGCGATTTCGAGCGTGCCGGAATAATCGCTGATGGTGAAACGCCCCCAGCCGGTGCCTTTCTGGCTGATGCGGTGCTCGGCCTTGGTGACAAAGCCGGCGATGCGTATTTTTTGCCCCTTGAAATTTTCGATACGCTCCAGCGAGCAGGTGGTCAGGTTTTCGACCTCGAATTTGTAGTCGTCCAGCGGATGGCCACTGAGGTAAATTCCGATTACGTCGCGCTCGCGTTGAAGGACAGTGAGCAAATTCCAGGAGGCCACTTTCGGCACCACGGGCTCGGGGATACTTACCGAGTCGGACAGGTCGCCGAACAGGGAGTTTGTAGACATTATTTTGTCTTCCTGATGCGCGGAGCCGTATTTCAGCAGGTGTTCTATGAACGATTCGTACTTGTCAGAAGGGGCAAAGAGCGTGGCACGCGCACCACTGCCGTGGCCTTGCAGGGGGGGGATTTCGTCGAATGCCCCGGCGAATGCGAGGCATTCCATGACTTTTTTGTTCACGGTGCGCAGGTTGATGCGGCGCATGAAATCGAACATGTTGGAAAACGGTCCGTTCTGACTGCGTTCCTGGATCAGAGCCTCCACCGCGGCCTCCCCCACGCCTTTGATCGCGCCCATACCGTAGCGGATCACACCACGTTTGTTCACGGAAAAGTTTACACCTGATTCGTTGATGTCGGGACCTTTCACGTCGAGGCCCATGCGCTTGCACTCTTCGAGGAAAAACGTGGTTTTGTCAATGTTGCCCTGCGAGTGCGTGAGCACCGAGGCCATGTACTCGGAGGGGTAGTGCGCCTTGAGGTAAGCCGTTTGGTAGGCTACGAAGGCGTAGCAGGTGGAGTGCGATTTGTTGAAAGCGTAGGAAGCGAAGGCTTCCCAATCGGTCCAGATTTTTTCAAGTTTGTCCTGGGGCAAGCCTTTTGCTGTCGCTCCTTCGATAAATTGACCCTTCATTTTATTCAGGACAGCAATCTGCTTTTTACCCATCGCCTTGCGGAGGACATCGGCGTCGCCTTTGGAAAAGCCGGCCAATTTTTGGGACAAAAGCATGATTTGTTCCTGGTACACGCTGATTCCAAAGGTGTCGCTCAGATATTCCTCCATTTCCGGCAAATCGTACGTCACCGCTTGCCGCCCGTGTTTGCGGGCAATGAAGTCGGGAATATACTCAAGCGGCCCGGGCCGGTACAGCGCGTTCATGGCGATCAGGTCGTCGAACTTGTCGGGCTTCAGTTCGCGCAGGTATTTCTGCATACCGGCGCTTTCAAACTGGAATGTGCCATTGGTGGCGCCGGCCTGGTAGAGTTCGTAAGTTTTGCGGTCGTCGAGCGGGATGTCGTCAATTTCAATTTTCAGGCCGTGGTTCTGCTCAATCATGCGCAGGGCGTCGCGGATAATCGTAAGTGTTTTCAGCCCCAGAAAGTCCATCTTGATGACTCCGGCATCCTCGATGGTGTTGCCCTCGTACTGGGTGATGAGCAGTTCGGTTTCCTTGCTGGTGCATACGGGAATGATCTCCGTGAGGTCTTTGGGCGCAATGATAATGCCGGCGGCATGGATGCCGGTGTTGCGCACGGAACCTTCGAGCACGAGTGCTTCGCGGAGCACCTGGCCTTCGAGTGTTTCTTCGGCGGCGAGGTGTTCGCGCAGTTTTTTGGCATTTTCGATGTCGTCGGCCATGAGGCCCTCCTTGTCGCGCAGGGAACCTTCCCCGTCCAGCGGAGCGGTGAGCACACGTTTGAGTGAGATGCCGGGTTTTTCAGGTACGAGTTTGGCAAGGGCGTTGGCTTGGTCGAGCGGCAGATCAAGCACCCGGGCTACGTCCTTGATGGACATCTTGGCAGCCATGGTACCGTAGGTCACGATCTGGGCCACCTGCTGGCGACCGTATTTCTGCACCACATAGTCGAGCACCTTTTGCCGGCCTTCGTCGTCGAAGTCGGTGTCAATATCGGGCATGCTCTTGCGGTCGGGATTGAGGAAGCGCTCGAACAGCAGCTGGTACTTGATCGGGTCAATGTTTGTGATGCCGATGCAGTACGCCACCGCCGAACCCGCCGCCGAGCCGCGTCCCGGGCCGATGAAAACCCCCAGGTCGCGCCCGGCCTTGATGAAGTCTGACACGATGAGGAAGTAGCCGGCGAAGCCCATCGTTTTGATGGTGTGCAACTCGAAATTGAGCCGTTCCTCGATCTCCGGCGTGATGTTCTTGTAACGTTCGCGAGCGCCCTCGTAGGTGATGTGGCGCAGGTAATCATCCTGCGTGGCGAATTCCTGCGGGATGACGAAGTTGGGCAACAGGATGTCCTGCTTCAGTTTCAGGGTTTCGCATTTGTCCACGATTTCCATCGTGTTGTCCAGCGCAAACGGCACATCTTTGAACAAGGCGCCCATTTCTGCCTGGGTTTTGAAATAAAACTGATCGTTCCAGAACGCGAAACGCCCGCCTTTTACCACCGTACCCTCATCGGCAAACTCGCGAATAGCCGGCGTGGCCTGCTTCTCGCCCGTGTTGATGCACAGCAAAATATCGTGGGCATTGTAGTCCTTTTGATCCACGTAGTGGGAATCGTTGGTGCAGATCACCTTCACGTTGTACTCGGCAGCCCAGCGCAGCAGCACCTCGTTCACGCGGTCTTGTTCTTCCATTGAGTGGCGCTGAATCTCGATGTAGTAGTCTTCGCCGAAAATGTTGTACCACCACTCGAATTCCTTTTTTGCTTCTTCTTCGCTTTTTTTCAGGATGGCCTGCGGCACCATGGCGCCGATGCAGCAGGTGGTGGCGATGAGTCCTTCGTGGTATTGCAGAATCAGGTCTTTGTCAATGCGCGGGTACTTGCCGTACAAGCCCTCCATGTACCCCAGCGAGCAAAGTTTCACGAGGTTTTTGTAGCCCTCCGGATTTTTGGCCAAAAACAGCTGGTGGTAGCGTTTGTCGCGGTCTTCTTTGGTGAACGTGCGGCGATGCCGGTCGGTCACCACATAAAATTCACAGCCCACGATGGGCTTTACCCCTTCGTGTTTGGCAGCCTCGGCCACGAACTGGAATGCACCGAACATGTTGCCGTGGTCGGTGATGGCGAGGGCCTTCATGCCGTCGTCTTTGGCTTTTTTGTACAAGGCCGGGATGGAGGCAGCCCCGTCAAGCAGGGAGTACTGGGTGTGGCAGTGGAGGTGGGCGAATTGTGGCATGTGGAATTACAAGAATGAGTTAAGAAGCATGCACGGCAGTGAGCAAAGATAGTGAAGGTTCTCGCGTTGTTGCCGTCAGACGAACAAGTTCGTACAGACGGCATGGCTGACATCCCGCCGTCTGTACGAACTTGTTCGTCTGACGGCAACAACGCGCGCCTCTCATCTTGATGAAGAACTCAATAGTGGTTAGATTTGCAAAATAATCAGTTCAGTATAACACTAAAATCCTTCAATCATGGTATTCGAAGCCTACCATCTCTATCATGTTTACAATCAAGGCAACAACAGGCAGCAGATATTTTTTCATCGTGAAAACTACCTGCTTTTCCTCAAGAAGGTCAACGAAAATCTGAAACCTATTTGCGAGGTATTAGCTTGGTGTCTGATGCCGAATCATTTCCATCTACTGCTTGGTACATCGTCCCTTTCCGTTGAAAAAGTACGTGTAGGTGGCAACGAGATGACTCGCTTGAGCAAGGCTTTCAAAGTGCTGGAGTCCTCCTATTGCCGGGCAATCAATTATCAGGAAAAACGGACAGGATCGATTTTCAGGCAGCGAACAAAATCAAAACGCCTTACTGGAGAATCTTTTCCTTTTGATGATACCAATAGATCATTTCCTGCCGATTTTACAGATTTTCACTCTTTGACATGCTTCAATTACATCCATGACAATCCAGTGAATGCAGGCTTGGTATTGAAACCGGAAGAGTGGGAGTTTTCATCTTTTCAGGATTATGCAGGGTTGCGGCTTGGGAAACTTTGCAATCAGGAGTTATGCCGGCGCTGGATATCTTTTGACGTTTGTGATCTTGCCGGGCCTTTCCCTAGAAGCATAAACCCGGAGCAGGTAAAACTTATTTTTTAGCAAGAAAGGAAAGGTGCTTTGCTGCTGTCAGATGAACAAGTTCGTACAGACGGCGCCCGTACCTGCCGTCTGTACGAACTTGTTCGTCTGACGGCTACGACCCTGAAATGCCGGAGACAACACCCTCAATCAAACTCAATCGTATCCCCCGCCTTAAACGTTTTTTTCTCTCCCTCCTCTTTGGCCTTTGGCTTGTGCTCTACTACCGGTTCCGGTTCGCCAAACAGGTTGCCCTGCAAGATGGGGGCTTCTTCGGCTGCGGGCATTTCCGCTACCGTTTTCCCGGGTTTGTTTTCCACTTCCTTGACACTGCTCAGCAACGCATCACTGAGTTTGTTGCCCACGGCTTTCCAGCCTTTCACGTCCATGAAATCGCCGAGACTGACCTCGCCGGGCATGGCCTTGCCTTTCACTTTGATCGAATAGTGGATGCGCGGGTTGGGTTTCATGCTGGCAAACAGCAGTTTCGACTTCGGGTGGTCGGTCAGGAACGAATACCGCTCCTTCAGTTTGGTGGTTTCTATCAGGAAGCGCTTGACCATCGTCCAACCCTTGTGCCCGTCGAAATGCACGGCGCTGACGGGTTGTTTTGGGTCGAATTTGCCGAGGTGCAGGATTTCTTTCGGCTCAAACCGCTGAAGTACGTCGGTGTCGGTAAGTTCATACGAGCCGTCGTGGTACAGCACCAGAATGAGGTCGCCGGTGTCGAATTCGCCGAGCAGGGCGCCGCGTTCCTGGGTGTTGAGGCGCCCGGTGATGTCGTCATACCGGAGTTTTTTAGCGCCGATGGTGCTTTTGCCGACTTCTTTCTGGCGGATATTTTTCACCGGGTACTTGGTCAGAATATTGCCCTGCGCATCGCGGCCCTTGATGGCCAGTTCGCCAAAGTCGTAATCGAACACCTTGACCTTGGCCGGACTGCCGGGACTGAGCGTGACGGTCACCACTTCGCTTTCGCCATTAGGGTTGGCCGTTAGGTACAGGATGCGCGAGCCTTTGCCGTCGCCACCTACCGGGTACTCCTTGTCGCGGGTGATGGCGGTCACGTTGAAGCGCTTGACCATGCTGCGGGCCGACTTGCCGTCCACGTATGCAAGGTTGTAGGTGGTGCGCTCGTCGTTCTTTTTCCAGACGGCAATGTGCTGGATATCTTTGCCCACGAACACTTTTTCGCCGATGCGCACGACTTTCATCACGCCATCGCGGCGGAATACGATGATGTCGTCAATGTCGGAGCAATCCTGCACGAACTCGTCTTTTTTGAGGCCCATGCCCACGAAACCACCGACCCGGTCCACATACAATTTGGCGTTGTTGGCCACAACCTCGGTAGCGCGGATATCGTCGAAAACGGCAATCTCGGTTTTGCGTTCCTGGCCTTTGCTGTACTTGTCGAGCAGGCGCTCGAAGTAGGCGATAGCGTATTCGGTCAGGTGCGCCAGGTGGTGCAGGGTTTCCTGCAGCTCGCCGTTCAGTTTGGCGATTTCCTCGTCGGCCTTGAACGAGTTGAATTTTGAAATGCGTTTGATGCGAATTTCGGTGAGCCGAACGAGATCATCTTCGGTGATGTCGCGCAGCAGTTTGATTTTTTTGGACTCCTTGGCATAGCCTGGATCGGAGGGCGTGATCACGTGTTTTTTCAAACCCTTGTCAATGGCCTCCAGCACAGCCTCCCAGGTTTCGCACTCCTCAATGTCACGGTAGATACGATTTTCGATAAAAATTTTCTCCAATGAGGCGAAGTGGAGTTTCTCCTCCAGTTCGTGCCGCAGGATTTCCAGTTCCTGCCGCAGCAGGTCCTTCGTGTTTTCGGTGGAAATGCGCAGCAACTCGTTCACGTCGGTGAACAACGGCTTGTTGTCAATGATGACGCAGCAGTTCGGACTGATGCTGACCTCGCAGTTGGTGAATGCATACAGCGCGTCAATCGTCACGTCGGGGCTGACACCGGGCTGGAGTTCGATCTCGATATCCACCTCGGCTGCGGTTTTATCAATTACTTTCTTGACTTTGATCTGGCCTTTTTCATTGGCTTTGAGGATGGATTCAATCAGGTCGTTGACAAACACACCGTATGGCAGTTCGGTTATCTGGAGCGTTTTTTTATCAATCTCCCGGATGCGTGCCCGCACGCGAATTTTCCCGCCACGTGCGCCGCCGTTGTAGTTGGTCACATCCACGAGACCTGCTGTGGGGAAATCGGGATACAAGTCCACTTTTCGGCCCTTGAGCGCTGCAATACTGGCCTTGATGATTTCCACAAAATTGTGCGGCATCACTTTGGTGCTCAGGCCGACGGCGATACCCTCCACGCCTTGCGCGAGCAGGAGGGGGAATTTCATAGGCAGGGTAATCGGCTCGCGTTTGCGTCCGTCGTATGAAAGTTGCCATTGGGTAGTGTCGGCATTAAACGCGACATCCAGCGCAAATTTGGTCAGGCGGGCCTCAATGTAGCGCGGCGCAGCGGCAGAGTCGCCCGTGCGGTAGTCGCCCCAGTTGCCCTGGCAGTCAATCAACAAATCTTTTTGCCCCAGATTCACCAATGCATCGCCGATAGCGGCATCGCCGTGGGGGTGGTACTGCATGGTTTGACCGATGAGGTTGGCTACCTTGTGGTAGCGCCCGTCGTGCTGCTCGAACATGGCGTGCAGTATACGGCGCTGCACGGGCTTCAGCCCGTCTTCGATGGCCGGCACGGCGCGTTCGAGGATGACGTAGGAAGCGTAGTCCAGAAAATAGTTCTGGTACATACCCGAGAGGGTAACGATGGTATCCTCGCCGTTTTGCGACACGGTAGGCGGGACAGAGGTGTCTTTTTTGGAACGCGCCATTTCTCAGGTTGGAAGGTTTCTGCTTGGAAGGTTTCCGGTTTACCCGCCATAGCCTTGGCGAAGGCAGGTTGGCGCAAAAGTACGGGGCGGGAATTTTATTTTTTGAAATTTTTTGTTTTGAAAAAAAACAAAAAAAATTCAGCGTTCAACGCCGGTTCAACGGAGGCCTGTAAACCTGAAAAAATAGTCATGTGAATTTTTCCCACCCATGGGGGACGAGGCGGCTCCCCCTGGGCAGTTCTGGAAATTTGAGGTGTTTGGAAGGGGTATAGGGAAAAAAGAAAAACGCAACTGCCTTGCTACAAGACAATTGCGTTTTCAGGTTGCGGTCTGGACGGGACTCGAACC
>JAEUUV010000222.1 GCA_016787285.1 Saprospiraceae bacterium
CTCCCGGCTCCGCATTTCCTTGCACCCAAGCAGGTGCTCAAGTTCGGCCCGGAGGTACTTCTGTGGTATCTATTTTACCCGGAGTGTGGGCGTAATCTTCGGCAAAAGCCAGGCCATTTCGGATAATTTGAGGTACTCTTCTTTGGTAGCCTCCTCCGGCTTTGAGAATGTTAAGAAAACGGTGTCAATGGTTCGTATTCGAAGCCCCTTCGATACCCAAGGAAACTTCAAAGTCACCTTGTCGTAAAGATTGGCCCTCGAACACGTCCACTACCGCCCGAATGGTGGCTAACTGAAAGTCTTGCCGGCTGTCGAATTGGAGTTTCATTTTTTCTTTTTTTGCTCGCTTGCAAGTTTTTTCAAATCGCCTTCCAATTGTTTCAAACTCTCGGCTTTTTCCAATTGCTGTTGCTGCTTTTTAAACAACTCGTACTGTTTGCCCGCTATTTCGGCGGCCAACTGCCTTGTTACTCTCCCGGCGTGTTCCAAAACTTCTCTTTCGTTGATGACCAAAATATCGTTCAGTTTTTTGACCCAATCCTGCATATACATAGGCTTGCGCTGTTGCGCTTGGGCTTCGGCAAAGGCAAGGTATTGTTCCACCAAAAGGTTTAAGGCGGTTATTTCTTCTTCGTTCAGGTAGTTTTTAGCGGTGGTCACGTCATCCTTCCGCACTTTTGAGCCTGCCCAGGTGGTCAGACCCATGTTGGGTTTGGTTGCGTCGGCACGTCCGGCCACGATTTCGGCTGCTGTGTGCCGACTGACCGCCCAAAGCAATTTGTTCTGGACAATTTTGAAAAACTCCTGGGTCGTTTGGTTGTCTTCCTGATAGTCAATGCTGGTTGCATAAATGTCTTTGACCTTTTGGTAAAATACTTTTTCGGAACTCCGAATGTCGCGGATACGCGCCAGCAGTTCGTCAAAGTAATTCATCGCCCCGGCGCGTTTCAGTCGTTCGTCATCAAGCGCGAACCCTTTGATGATGTATTCCCGTAGCCGTCGGGTCGCCCAAATACGGAATTGCGTGCCGCGATGCGAATTGACCCGATAGCCGACCGAAATAATCATGTCGAGGTTGTAGTAATCCACCTGATAGGTTTTCCCATCGGCGGCAGTTGTTGCAAAATTTGCAACAACTGAATTGGGTTGCAATTCACCTTCCTCCAACACATTTTTGATGTGCCGCGAAATAACCGACTTGTCACGCTGGAACAGTTCGGCCAACTGGTTCAGCGTGAGCCAAACGGTTTCGCCTTCCATGCGGACTTCCACTTTCGTTGTGCCGTCATCGGATTGGTAGAGTATGATTTCGCTGTCTTGCATGGTTCTTTGTCCGTCCATGTTTTGGGAATGCCGGTTAACAGATGGTGGCAAATATCGAAAACCACGATCAATTAAAAGACATATAGTATCGGCTATGCTTCAGGAACGCCGGATGCCGGCCGGGCATAAAAAAAGCCCCCGTCCAGGAGCCGCTTCACCGGACGGGGGCTTTTTTCAATAACGCAATTTATTTCGCGTCGGCAGTCAGGTTGTTGCTGCGGGTGGCAGGTTCCTGCACGGCCCAGCTCACTTGCTCCACCATGTTGCCCACGGTGAGCGTGACGGTTTGCTTGCCGGCGGGGGCGAGGCTGATGATGCTGTTGCCGTCGTTGGCGCCGCGCTGGTATTCGGTGGCCCAGTTGACCCGGTACACATGCACGGTAGCGTGCAGGGTAGCGTCAATGACCGCTGTGGTGATGGTGTTCGGATTGGCGCCGGCTACAAAGTGCGTAGCAATGTGGTTGCCGGCTTTGTCAAAGATGCTGATGTGGTAGCTCTTCAGGTTTTTGGTGAAGGCGCGACCGGTGTTGTACAGCACCGCGTGGTAGTCGTTCGTTTCAAAAGCCGCCACGGCTTCGGGGTACACCGGCATGCGGTTGTGGCGGGCGCTTTCTTCGATCATGGGCAGAAACTGGTAGTACTGCCAGTCGAGACGTTTGCCTTTGAGGGAGGCGTCGTGTTGTTCCAGTTGGGTCTGCATTTCCTCCATGTTGAAGGCGTAGGGCAGACCGGCTTTCGGAAACTGGGCCAGAAAATCCTGGAATGTGGGTTCGTTGCCGTTGTCATTGAGGCTGGCTGCGGTGGCGAAGAGGCCGACCGAGGCAAAGAAAAAGACCGGGATTAAGAAGATTGATTTCATTGTTAAAAAATCGGTTTGGATTAAGATGGTGAATGTTGGAGCGGCTGCTTTTCCTTAACGGCTTGGCTGGCCGGAATCGTTTGCCGCATGGATTAAAAAAACCTGCAAGTGAATTACTCGCTTGCAGGCTTTTTTCCAAACGGCGTGCCAAAACGGCCTTGCCAATGCCTATTTAACCTTACTGGCTTTGCCGGAGGCCTTTTTTACCGCCGCCGGGGTAGCGCTATTCATCATATTGACGGGTAGATGACCATTGGCCGCGTCGCGCACATACGAACCCCAGGTGAGGTTGTTGGCGCCTTCCTTGTGGGCTTGTGCGCGTTCGATGGCCATGGTGGCTGCGGTTTCGACGACCCATTCGAAGTTCTCCTCACCCACCGAGTGTACATCGGCGTCGGGTGCGGGGTTGCAGAAGTCAATGGCGTACGGGATACCTCCGCGGATGGCGAATTCCACGGTGTTGAAATCGTAGCCGAGCGCGGCGTTGATGTTCAGCACGTGGGCGTGCATCTCGTCGCGCAGCGACTTGGGCACTTTGTGGTCGGCCACATAGCGCAGGTGGTGCGGGTTGCGCGGTTCGTAGTCCATGATGCGCACGTACTTGCCGTTGAGGCAGTAGCAGCGGAAATAGGCGTCGAACTCAATGGCTTCCTGCAGCAGCATGACGAGGGTGTTGGTTTCGTTGTACGCCGCGAAGAACTCTTCAAAGTTGTGCACCTTGTACACGTTCTTCCAGCCGCCGCCGGAGTGGGGTTTCATAAACAGCGGGAAACCGCCGAGGTACTCGATCATTTTTTCCCATTCGAGTGGGAACTTGAGGTTGCGGAAACTCTGTCCGCTGGTGTCGGGCGGCATTTCCTTGGAAGGCAGCAGCACCGTGCGGGGCACCGGCATGCCGATCTTCGTGGCGAGGCAGTTGTTGAAAAACTTCTCGTCGGCGCTCCACCAGAACGGGTTGTTGAGTACTGCCGTGCCGTTGAGCGCAGCATTTTTCAGGTAAGCCTTGTAAAAGGGCACGTCCTGGCTGATGCGGTCAATCATAACGGCATAGGGTGTCGGGTTGCCTTGCATGACTTCGTCCACCAGGGCCGCCTCGGCATACACGCCCTTGACGTTCTTGGCATTGACGCGGGCCACGAAGGCCTCCGGGAACGTGCTTTCCTTGCCGTGCAGAATTGCGATTTTTTTCATTCGTCCTGTTTTTGTTAAAAATGTCGTGATATGGCAGGCGACCAAACCCGTGCAGACAGCACCTTAGTCGCGCATTGCTTTCAGTTGTCAATAAACGGCGCGATTTCCACCTTCTCCGGGCGTGGCGGCACTTTTACGCGTTTGGTGATGGTTTTCAGTTTTACCTCCTGCCGCTCGTATTTGGCCCAGAGGGTAATCTGGAAATCGCCCGAGCGGGAGTAGGTGTACTGGAGCGTGCCGTCCTGAAAGGCCCGGCGCCCGCTGCCGTCGCCGGGGTCCAGTTCGTAGGTGGCCCCTTGGGCGAAGTTGGTCATGCGAAACGTGAACGGCTGGCCCACTTCGGGATACTCCTCGTCGCGCACCACGAGGTCGCCCGTGATGGTCTGGATGGGCGCCGAAAGCGCGGCTGCGTTGCTTTTTTGCGCCCCGGATTGCACCATGGAGCGTTCGTCGGTGCGGGAGGCCGGGGTTTTTCGGGCGAACTGGAGAATCAACAACCCGACTGCGCCCGCAACGGCGATGACGACGAGCAGAATGACTTCCCGCTTTTGCCCGAGGGCTTGGCTAATTTTTCCCATGGGAGGTACGAATTTCCCGCAAAAGTACGCCCAAGTAACGCGAACCACAAAACCTACCTTTGCCGGCGGTTGAAATGAAAATTTACTGGAATGATTGCCGCAACGCGATCCGGGCATTTACCCTGCGGCGCGGCTGGAACGCGGCCAAGGTGCTGGCATCGTATTTCCTCGCCCGTTGGACGCGGCGACCCGTGCAATGGGGCCTGCCCGTCATGCTCAGCGTGGAGCCGACCACCGCCTGCAACCTGCGCTGCCCGGAGTGCCCCTCGGGCCTGCGGGCGTTCACACGCGACACCGGAAACCTGAAGGCCGACTTCTTCCGCCGCGTGGTGGACGAACTGCACCGCGACCTGTTTTTCCTCTACTTCTACTTCCAGGGCGAACCGTACATCAACCCGAAGTTTCTCGACATGGTACGGCACGCGCATACCCTCGGCCTGTACACCGTGACCAGCACCAACGGCCACTTCCTCGACGACGACAACGCACGCCGCACCGTAGAGTCGGGCCTCGACCGCCTGATTATTTCCGTGGATGGCACCACGCAGGAAACCTACGAGCAGTACCGCATCGGCGGCAATCTCGACCAGGTGCTCCAGGGCGCCCGGAATGTGGTGGCCTGGAAACGCCGCCTGCGTGCCCGGAATCCGCACATCATTTTTCAGTTCCTCGTCGTGCGGCCCAACGAGCACCAGATCAAAGACCTGCGCCGCCTCGCCCGCGAGATCGGGGTGGACGAGGTAAAACTCAAAACTGCGCAGGTGTACGACTACCGCCACGGCCATCCGCTGATCCCCGAGCAAAGTCGCTACGCCCGCTATGCCCGGCTGCCCGACGGCACCTGGGCGCCGCGCCATGCGCTGCACAACCACTGCTGGAAACTCTGGCACGCCTGCGTGGTCACTTGGGACGGCCTCGTGGTACCCTGCTGCTTCGACAAGGATGCCGCACACCGCCTGGGCGACCTGAAAAACGCGCCGTTCCGGGCCATCTGGCAAAACGCCGCGTATCGGGATTTCCGCCGAAAAATCCTGATCGGGCGCAGCGAGATTGACATTTGTACGAATTGTACGGAGGGGTGTAGGGTGTGGGCGTGAGGGGGGGACAACTGCTCACTTTCGATACAAAAGTGATTTTATTTGATAACCAACTGTTTGTGAAAATTAGGTGCAAAAAATGGCGCAAACTTGGACAAAAGGTGGGAATTTTAAGTAAAAAGCAGGCTTTAAATCCAAGTGACTGGACGTGATATAACAAAACCGCCAGGCTTCACAACATTATCAGGAAGTTGACTATCCCGCAACTTATTTTTCCCAATCAGGCCACTGAAATCCACAACACTTTTTAATTGAATCGAGTGACGGTATGGGGGAAAATAAACGCCAATCCGTTTTTCAGGGGAAAGGCTTTTAATGGCTTGAATTGGCGGAATCAGATCGGTGTCACCCGAAATCAGAATGGCGACATCAAATTGATCTGTAAAAGCATCCATGAGCATTTGAGTTGCTATGTTCACATCTGTCATTTTTTCCTTTGGAGAAGGCCAATTGCTGCCACATCCTCTGCAATTGATAACATTTGATTGGTACCTGCCATAATAAAAAAGGCAACCAGTTGAGGCTTTCAACGCGTCCAAATAGGTGCGCTGCCTTTTCTCTTTGTCCGGCTGATTGGTCACCATTGACGTGAAATATTTGGTTGCTGCCAAATTCTGCTCTGGAACTAAAAGAGAACGAGAAAGCGCTTCGACATCTAACCAAAGGTATTTGTTGTCGTATTGGGCCTTCATCCCAAAATATAGGTTGAATCCATCAATATACGTAATAACTCGTTGCATTAGATAAAAATCAGTTTAAGGGATGACTGGAATTTTGGTCAAATTAGTGTAGAAATTTTGACAAGGTATTTTTAGCGTGGTTTTTAAGTCCCCTCTAAGAGTGGGGATTTTTGAAATTAAACTTGATGAAATTAGAATTGCCATTACCTTTGCAACACCAAAACAGCACTGGGGGTAGTCCCCCCAGCCGTTCGCCCCGAAAGGGGCGATTCTTTTTTAATTAGCTACATTGCAAAAGGTCGAAAAGGTGGTATCCCCCCTTTTCGACTTTTTGCTTGTGTAAAGGTACTCGTTGTCGCTTATTTGAATTGTTGAAAACTATTCACATTCTGTGTATAATTGTTTAATTGACTGATTTTCAATTATCATTGGTGATTAAATGTCTCAAAAAAATAAACAATTTTTGAAAATTACAAAACATTTTATTTCACCACTCCCCCCGAAACGCCTGCTCCAACACCCCCGGAAATAACCCCTCCAACGCCGACAACTGCCCGACCTGTGCAGATTTCAGGGCTTCCATTTTGGTTTGGAGTTGAAGGAACTCTTTTTGTAATTCAAGGTCCGGAACCGGAACAAGGGTGTTCAAAATGATTTTTGTGTTTAATGTTCGATTTCGGTCGGCACTGCCCGGCGAGGTTTCACTTAATTTCAAATTTCCGACCTCTGTCAGAAAGTAAAAAGCCAGAAACTTGGCACTTGAAATTTCAGGGTGCGGCGCAAAGGACAAGTAACGATGTGAACCTACCTTGCCGTCATGCTCTTTGCCGACCGCTGCAACTGCTCCTTCCCATGCTTTGATGTTGCTCATCAACAAGTCGCCTTCCTTAATCCAATTTGGCTTTTCCCAACTCAATTCATCGCTGTTAAAACTGGGTTTTTCAAAAATGCCTTTTCCGAAACTTCGCACCCCGATTTCTGAATAAACCGTGTTGGGCTGCAAATCAACCTTACGCCGCATCAAGGGCGCAACTTCCTTCAATGGCTTCCATTCCGCCCCTTCAATAATTCTTTGGTATTGCATTAAAAGCAGCCCCTTCATTTCCTTTTCCTGCTCCCCCCTCAACACCCGCACCGCATCTATTTTCCCTTTCAAAGCCGCCAACCGCCCGGCGATACGCTGCTGCTCGGAGAGGGGCGGCAGGGGGATTTCGTAGGTCAGCACATGACTTGGTCGAATGGCAGCGTAATTGGTTGAACCTTCGGCTTTGACCTGCTCAAAAAACCGTGGTGTTTGGGTAAAAAGCTCCAAATAGGTTTTGTCCAATTTATCCTCAATGATGTCATACAAGAAATAGTGACTGCTTACTATTGCTCCCTCCAAATCTTCAGGAACGATACCATACCCACCCATTTTTGCGTCAATTTCTGCCACCAAAAAATCGCCTGCCTTGCATACTTGTTGTTTTTTGGTTCGTATTTCAGAACCGAAAACCTCACTTCGTAGAACAATCCCCCGTGCCGACGTTTGAACACGACAGAGTTTGTATTTTTCCAAATCATCAATTTGGATGAAGCCTTTGCGGTGGTTAAGGACATTCCCCAATTTGACTATTTCCCAACCCTGTTTTTTCGTTTCCATCAAATGACCATCAAATAAAAATGTGATTGAAAATGAGTTGATTATGATTTTTAAGGGTCGGTTTGTCAAATACCCACCAAATAAAAGCAGGTTTGCATGTAGCCTTTTTTCAAGATTACGCTTTTACCCACGCTGTCACATGACCGTCACATAAGCAGTTTCGTGATTTTCAAAAATTTACACGTCTTTTGATATCGTTTGGTCGTATGGTCATCACATAAGTTCAGGTCTAAAAAGGGCAGATCGGCATCAAGGACCGTCATCGGTTTGGGTTTCCTCTTTCGGCGGCAGTGTTTTGATTTTATCCGGCTTTTCAAGCGCCTTTTTCTCATCCGATTTTATCCGGCGTTCTACTTTTTTACATCTTCGGCGGGGGGCAGGTGTTCGGGTTTCACGCCGCGTTCGTGCAGGATTTTGCGCACGGCGAGGTTGTTGTCAATGTGTTCGCGTTGGATATTGGATTGTCCACGCAGGTCTTTGTCCACCACGTTGTGGTTGGTCAGTTCGGCGGCGAAGTCCTTGGCTTTGATGGTCAGGGTGGGCAGGAAATCGGCCAGTGGGCGGCCGTCGGGCACGGCGAGTTTGCGTTTCATGTCCTGGGTACTGCGTCCGCCGAAGAGGGCCTTGTCGCCTTCGGAACGGATGATGGCGAAGCCTTTTTCGTCCACCCCGCGCTCGTAGATGATGCCGGAGAGTTTGTTTTCGGTCTTGGACAGTTTTTCGCGTGCGCTCACGCGGTCGCGGTCGAGCAGGCGCTGCTCGATGAGTTCCTGCCGGCGGGTCTGGACGGCGAAATAGGTCTGGGCAAAGGCGATCTCGGGTTTTTTAGTGGGGTCGCCGTTTTGGGCAATGAGGTAGCAGGCGTAGCGGGTGAGGGCGATGTCGTCAATGCGACGTTTAGTGCCGCTACCGATCTCGACCATTTTCCCGACGTCGGCAAAATGGTCTTGAATACGTTCCCCCGCTCCTTCGCAAGCGTTTTTGGCTTTTTCAATGATGTTCAGGAAATTGTCCCATTTGGCGTAGCCAAGGATGGGTTGCAATTCGCGGGCACTCCAACATTCCGTGTCTTCGATGCGATAGCAGGCGGCTTCGAATTTTTCAAACAATTCGAGGATGAGGTCTTTTTTCATGGCTGGACAAGTTGTTTTGTTTTTGCCAACAAAAATACAATTTGTTTTTTTTGTTTGGGGTGTTTGTTTTTGTGAAAACCGGGTTTGCCCGGGTTCACTTCCCAATACAAAACTTCCCGAAAATATTCCCCAGCAGATCCTCCACCCCGATCTCGCCGCTGATCTCGCCGAGGAAGTTCAGCGCCCGGCGGATGTCCATAGCCACGAAGTCGCCGGTGATGCCCGTGTCCAGTCCGGTGAGCACGTCGGCGAGGGCCTCGTCGGCGCGTTGCAGGGCGGCGTAGTGGCGGGCGTTGGTGACCACGGTGCTTTCCAGGTTGACATCCGTGCCGACGGCTATTTCCAGCAGTTTTTCCTTGAGGTACTCGATGTTCATCTGGTTTTTGGCGGAAACCGGAAGGAGCGATGAGCGATGAGCGAAGAGCGATGAGTGATTCGGGAGTCCGCCTTCGAGCAGGTAGGGCGGGATGTCGGGGGCGGTGGGGTCGAGCAGCCAGTCGGTTTTGAAGTAGGGGTTTTTGTCCATCTTGTTGCACACCACCAGCAGGGGCGACCCTTGCGGTCGCCCGGATTCCTGCGCTTGATTTTTTCCGGCGATGGCCTCCAAATCCTGATACACCTCGGCGAGGGTCATGGCGGCCACGTCCCACACGTATACAATAATGGCGGCCTGTTCGATTTTTTCCATGGTGCGCTGCACGCCGATGGCCTCGATGGTGTCCTGTGCTTCGCGGATACCGGCGGTGTCTATGAGCCGGAACTGTACGCCGGCGATGTTGAGCACTTCCTCGATGGTATCGCGCGTGGTGCCCGCTATTTCCGACACGATGGCGCGTTCTTCGTTGAGCAGAGCGTTGAGCAGGGTGCTTTTGCCGGCGTTGGGGCGCCCGGCGATGACGGTGGCCACACCGGTGCGCAGGGCGTTGCCCAACTGGAAGGTACGCAGCAGCGAGCCGATGTAGTCCCGGATTTTGGCTACGAGACTTTTCAGTTGGGTGCGGTCGGCAAATTCCACGTCCTCCTCCGAAAAGTCGAGTTCCAGTTCCACGAGGCTGGCGAAGTGGATGAGTTCCTCGCGCAGGTGCGCGATCTCGTTTTTGAAACCGCCGCGCAATTGCCGCATGGCCACCGCGTGCGCCGCCGCGCTCTGGCCGGCAATCAGGTCGGCTACGGCTTCGGCCTGACTGAGGTCCATCTTGCCGTTCAGGAAGGCGCGCAGGGTAAACTCGCCGGGTTGGGCGAGGCGGGCGCCTTTTCGCAGGAGCACTTGCAATACCTCCTGCTGGATGTACGGCGAGCCGTGTACGGAAATTTCCACGATGTCTTCGCCCGTGTACGACTTGGGCGCCCGGAAAATGGAGGCCACCACCTCGTCGAGCGTACGCCCGTCTTCGGCTTCAATGCGGCCGAAATGGGCGGTGTGCGTGGGCTGGTTTTCGAGTCGCTTGCCGCGAAATACACCGTCGGCAATGAGTACGGCCCGCGGGCCGGAAAGCCGCAGCACGGCAATGGCGCCCGTGCCCGGAGGCGTGGCGAGCGCGGCGATGGTGTCGGAGAGGTCGGGAAGAACCATTACGAGTTTTGAGTTTTGAGTTTTGAGTTTTGAGTTTTGAGTTGGCAAAATTGGACTTTTTTGATGCGACAATTGTAATCGGGTGGGAAAATGCTGCTTGCGATTTTACCTTTGGCGGCGCTGTTCTGAAAATAAGTTGCAAACATGAAAAAACTGACACTTCCCGTCCTGCTCGCCATGCTCCTGCTGTGGAGTTGCTCGAAAAGTATGCTGTACAGCCCATCGCTGAACCTGTCGAACAAGCCGTTGAAGGAAAAGGAACTTGACCTTCAGGGCGGTGCCGAATTGATGCCGGAGGCAAGAACTGAAATTCTGGGTGGAAACAAGACGACCTTCGGGGTAAGCGGCCAGGTCGGTTATGGGTTTTCGGACAAGTTCAGCCTGGGGGTCAAGGGCTGGATAGATGCCCAGGGCCGTGAAGATGCGGCGCGGTTCGGCGTTGCCCTGCAAGGAGTAGTGACACGCATGACCGGCCCGACAAAGCGGCTGCTGCTGGTTCCCCGGATCGGGTTGGCGTTTTGGGGCGACCAAATTACCGGATACGGACTCGGTTCCTCGGCTGTTTTCCAAAAAGAACTTTCGGATCAAACCGCCTGGCATTTCGGGGCCGGGTTTGCCTGGGGATTTCGATATTTAAATGAGGACACCAATGCTGCCGGCGAAAACAAAATTCCCATGGGACTCGGGTTGCTCGGGCATATCGGGTTTACCTGGGGATTTGCTCCCGGCCTTCGGCTCAGTGTCGAGGCCACCCCGCTGTACCAGATCAATACCTTTGACAAAAATCAGCAGTTTATCGTCTCGCCGCAACTGGGCTTGGGGTATACCTTTCGTCGGGAAAACTAATCTGCGCAATCGGTAAGGAAGGGACACCCGTACGCACAAAACAGGGCCAATTCATGGAAAAACAACCCGAAACAGAACGGCAAACCGAATTGCAGCAACTGGCGGCAAACAGTTGGAACCTGGAGTTGATCATCTCCGGTGCCGCAGTTTTTTTAGCCTCCTACCTGCCGGGGGTGGTGGAGCGCGGGCAGCATTATTTTCTCAACAATTTGGCCATGAGCGCCAGCCCCGCCAAAAACGCGTTGCCGCTGCTGGCCTACACATTTGCCGAATTCGTAGCCTGGTTGCTGATAGCCACCTTTGTCGGCCACTTTGTATTGCGGGCTTTTTGGGCAGGGCTGGTAGGGCTGCACGCGGTATATCCGGAGGGGATCAAGTACGAGAATCTGCCCGGCCAAACGGATTACACCCGCGAAAAAGCCCGCAAGCGCTTCGGTCGCCTCGACGATTTTATCCTGCGGCTGGACCGCCTGTGCAACCAGTTGTTTTCCTTTGCTTTTCTGGTTGCCTTGTATAGCCTGGGCATCAGTTTTGCCTACCTGATCATTTTTTTCATCGTGCACCTGATCCCCCTGTGGTTTCCCGGGGAGGCGGGCAAAATAATCAGCATCGCTCTGCTTTTGCTGTATGTATTGGCGGCCATGCTCCCCGCGATACTGGTGTTGCTGCTGCGAAACAAACGTTTTTCCTCCAGCCGGTGGCTCCAGCGCATGACCGATGTGACCACCATGCTTGCCGGGAATATGGTGTTGCCTTTAGTGGCTTCCCCGATCAATTACCTCAACCTGACGTACAGCTCCAATGTCTCCCGAAAGCGGTTTTATACCGTCATGGTTCTGGGTATGGTGGTGCTTTTTTCCGGTGTCCTGTATACGTATTGGCAAACCATGCTGGACTTGTCGGGGCGTAGCACTTCGATGTTTCATACCTACTTTGCCCAAGGCTCCGGGGCCAACGTGCTTGATGTCCGCCGGTACGACAATTTGCGTCCGGAGGGGCGTGCCTTACCGGCAGTGTCCATTCCGGCAGACGTTGTTTCCGAGCTGTTTCTGCGGGTGTTTGTGGCCTATCCGAAAGCCCTCGACAACCAACTCGCCGGGTTGTGCGCACCTGCTGCGCTGCCCGACTCCTTGCCGCGCCGGGAGCGTTTGCATCGGGCCGATAGCATCCACCTCGAGTGCTTTTCCCGGTTTTTCCGGGTTTTGGTGAACGACTCCCTGCTGTCGCCGGTCGAGTGGATGTTTCATCAGCATCCTGCCGAAAATACCCGAGGGCTTGTGGCGTACCTGCCGACCCGGCAGTTCCGGGTTGGAAAAAATGTGTTGCTGGTACAGGCCCCTTCGGAGCAAAAAGCCGATTCGCTGCGGGTGTACGGCTTGGTGCCGTTCTGGTTTGCGCCGGGTGATTGAAAATCAAACAGCCTCTTGACATGCTGCCGCGCACGGTTCAACCCCACCCCCGGCCCCTCCCCAATGGGGAGGGGCCGGTAGGGCAAACGCATCAAAATCAGGCGTGACCTCGGTACCGGCGCGTTTTGATTAGTTATAAAACCCCGGTTCTGGGTGTTTGAAGAATTGGCGGATCAATTGTGGCTTTCTGGCCATGTTGTTCAACCCTTTCTCGATTTGCGGCAATAGTTCTTTGATATTCTTTTTACAGTTATTGGCTAGTTCGACCCGTTTGAGGTAGCTCCAGACCTGTTCGTCGGCGTTGAGGTGGGGCGAGTACTTGGGCTGTTGGATCAGGTGGAGGCTCTCCTGGTCGGCCTCCTTGAGGAAGTTGCGCACCTGCTCGCTGCTATGGATACTCGCGTTGTCCCAAATGACCATTATCGGCTGTCTGAGCGAGCGGTAGACCTTTTTCAAAAAATTGATGATGTCGGCACTAGTAAAAGGCCTGTTCTGTGTGTCCCACACCAAGTCCCCCCTGCTGGAGATGGCGCTCGCGACGTACACCCGGACAGAAACCTCTGTGCTGGTCACTATCACCGGCCGTTGGCCCCGCGGGGCAAAGGTGTGACTCAGGTTCGGCATCATCGAAATACTGCACTCGTCGGCATAACAGATCAGCCTCCCTTCTTCCCGGGCTTTTTTTGGGCAGCGGGGAGCCTTTCTTTGAGCCAAGCCTCGTTTTCTGCAGCGTCCCTCCGGTAGTCTTTCCGCTTGGGCTTTTGCCTTGTGAAGCCTATCTTGGACAGAATGTTGGACGCGTGGGCCGGATGGTATCGCACACAGAACTTTTGGTAGATGAGCGCGCACACCCTCTCCCGCGTCCAGTTGTCGGTTCCAAACCCGTGTGCAATCGCCCCTTGTTTGAGCAACTCGGCAAGCTGTGCAAACTGCTCTTTTGCGAGCAGGGCCACTTTGCCGCGCGATTTCCTCGTGTAAGGCAGACCGGATTCCGCTTGCTTCAGGACTTTGCTCACCCATGCTTGGGAACAACCCAAAACTTCCGCTATCGCTTGCTGTGTCTTGCCCTGTTTGCGGAGTTCTACAATCCGAGAACGCCGAAAATCACTGGCTTCTTCTCCTTTTAAACGCATAACTGTTTCAGAATTTCAAAGAACAAATGTAAGCACACAATATAACTAATCAAAGCGCGCCGGTACCGAGGTCGTCAATACATCCTGAATCTCGGTATTTCTACAAATGTTTGACCTCTCTACCGGCGAGCGTTGATTACTTATAATTCACCAGCCAAGCCCTGAAAGGGCTACATGTCTATAGCATGGAAACGTGGTACATGCGTGAACCCCGAAGGGGTTTTATGTTCAACTAACATTTTGACATACAACCCCTTCAG
>JAEUUV010000339.1 GCA_016787285.1 Saprospiraceae bacterium
ACCGGCGTCATTACCCGCTCCGGAGTGGCAGGGGTGGTGCGGCATGTTTCGGACAATTATTCCTTAGCTATGTCGGTGCTGCATCCCCAGACCAAGGTTTCGGCAGCCGTCAAGGGCTACGAGTATTTCGGGTCGCTGGTGTGGGACGGCGACGACCCGCGCTACCTCACCCTCTCCGATATTCCCTACCATCTGCCGGTAAAACCCGGCGATTCGGTGCTGATTAGCAACTACTCGCTCATGTTTCCCGAAGGACACCTCGTCGGGTTTGTGGACAAGGCGCACCGCATCGAAGGCAGCAGTTTTTTGTACATCCGGGTAAAACCCACCCAGAACCCGGCAAGCATTCGTGATGTGTATGTGGTCACCAACCGCTACGCCGACGAACTCAATAATTTGCAACAGCGGCTTACCCAGGATGAATAGCAGTATTTTTTTTCCGAATCTCTGGCGGTTCCTCGGGCTTGTTGCCGTGCAGACCATCGTGCTGAACGAAGCGTCGCTGACCCTCGAAGGCTACTGCAATGTGCTGTTGTACCCCCTGTTTATCCTGTTCTTACCGATTAAAATGCCCGTGCCCGCCACGGTTGTACTCGGCTTTCTGGTAGGCCTGACCGTGGATATGTTCATCGGCACTATTGGTGTGAATGCCAGCGCCGGCGCCTTGTCGGGTTATGCACGTGCGATCATTTTGCACCGGTTTTCCAACAAAGGCGGTTACTCCGGCAAGGAACCCATCGCTTCGCCGGTGTATTTCGGCTGGCGCTGGTTCATCAGCGTGGCGGCGGTGTTTTTTGCCGTGCACCTGTTCTGGTATTTTGCCATGGCGCATTTCACGCCCAATTATTTGCTGGAAAAAATTTTACCGCAAACTATCATCGGATGGCTGCTCACGATGCCGGTCGTGCTTATCTTCACGCGCTTGTTTTATCCTAAATTCTGACCATGGCCGATATCCTTCGCGAACGACAACGCACGATCCAGATCGTCATGCTGGCGTGCGCGCTGATCCTGCTCGGCAAGGCCGCTCAGATCCAACTTTTCGACGACTCTCTAAGCCGCCGCGCCGACGCCACCACCATCCACAAGATGACGGCTTACCCGCCGCGCGGATTGGTGTACGACCGCAACGACACACTGATTATCAACAACAACGCCATGTACGACCTCATGGTGACCTACAACCAGGTTGACCCTGGTATGGACACCAGCAAGTTGTGCAACCTGCTCGGCATCACAAATGACGATTTTCGGACATTCCTCAAAAAAGACTGGCGCAGCGGAAAATTCTCCCGCTCGGTGCCTTTCGTTTTTATGAAAAAACTGTCCACCGTCACCTACGCCCGCCTGCAGGAATGTCTGTACGAATTCCCCGGCTTCTTCGTGCAGGTGCGTACCATCCGCGCCTACCCGCACAGCGCCGGCGCGCACGTATTGGGGTACATCAACGAGGTAGACCCCCGCGACATTGAAAAAAGCGGCGGCGTGTACGCTTCCGGCGACTACATCGGAGCCGGCGGCCTGGAGTCGGAGCATGAGGCCCGGTTGCGCGGCTCCAAAGGCTGTACCTTCCTCCTGAAAGACAACCTCGGCAGGATCGTGGGCAGTTACGCCGGCGGCGAGCGGGACACTCTGCCCGTGAGCGGCGACGATCTGGTGTCGTCCATTGACATCCGCCTGCAAAAGTTTGGCGAGGAACTCATGGCCAATAAAACCGGCAGCGTGGTGGCCATCGAACCGTCTACCGGCGAAATACTGGCCATGATCAGCATGCCCACCTACGACCCCAACGACCTGACCATGACCAAAGACCGCGGCCCGGTGTTCAGCCGCCTGCTCACCGATCCGCTCAAGCCTTTTTTCGACCGCACGGTGATGGCCAAATACCCGCCGGGTTCAATTTTTAAAACCGTGGTTTCACTCGTCGGGCTTCAGGAAGGAACCCTCAACCCCAATACCGGCATGGGCTGTGGAGGCGGCTATTTTTACGCCGGCCGCCTGTACAAGTGCCACGGCCACGGCGGCGTGGGCAATGTGGTGGATGCGCTGGCCTACTCCTGCAACACCTACTATTTCAGCGAGTTTCGCGATATTGTGGACAAGTTTGGCTTCAACAAGCCACACCCCGGGCTGGACATGTTTGCCAAATACTGCGAAGAAATGGGCCTGGGCCGAAAACTTGGTGTGGACTACCCGAACGAAAACGCCGGCAACATTCCCGACTCCAAATACTACGACCGCATTTACCCGAAAAAACTCGGCGGCTGGCGCTCGCCTACCATCATGTCGGTCGGCATCGGGCAAGGCGAGTTGCAGCTCACCACGCTGCAAATGGCCAACCTTGCCGCCTGCATCGCCAACCGCGGCTACTGGTACCCGCCGCACTTGGCCAAGCATTTCAAAACAGGCGGCGAAATTCCCAAGCCCTTCCTGCAGGCGCAAAAAGTCAGCATTGACAAAAGGTATTTCGAACTCGTGGTGGAGGGCATGGCCCAGTGTGTGAACCGGGGCACGGCGCGTTCTTGCGCCATCCCGAACATACAGGTGTGCGGCAAAACGGGCACCAGCCAGAACCCGCATGGCGACGACCATTCGGTGTTCTTCGCATTTGCTCCCAAAGACAACCCGAAAATTGCCATAGCCGCGTATGTGGAAAACGCCGGCTGGGGCGCTTCTTATGCCGCACCTGTCGTCAGCCTGATGATCGAGAAATACCTGAACGACACCATCGCCGCCGACCGCAAACCAATGGAAGAGCGCATGCGAACCGCCAACCTGACCGACAAGTATCTCGAAAATATCCGCCGCGCCGCCGCCAGGATCGAACCAAAAAAACCTGCGCCGGCTTTGCCTTCACCCAACGTACCCACCGACGAACCGACCGGCAAAACCCCCGGTGTGACCGGCACGGAGCGGCGGCGGAAATAGCGCGTATGAAAAAACTTGTCGTACTCACCGGGGCGGGCATCTCCGCCGAAAGCGGCATCAGCACCTTCCGCGACGCGGGCGGCTTGTGGGAGCAGCACCGCATCGAAGACGTGGCCACGCCCGAAGCCTGGGCGCGAAACCCTGAACTGGTGCTGCGTTTTTACAACCAGCGCCGGAGCAAACTCCGGGAGGTGGAACCCAACGCCGGCCACCGCGCATTAGTGGACCTCGAAAAAAACTTCGACGTCCGGATTATCACCCAAAATGTAGACGACCTGCACGAACGCGCCGGCAGCAGCAGGGTGCTTCACCTGCACGGCGAACTGCGAAAAGTGCGCTCCGAGCGCTATGACGACCTAATCTACGACTGGGAGGGCGATCTCCTCCCCGGTGATCTTTGCGAAAATGGCGCGCAATTGCGCCCGCACATCGTCTGGTTCGGCGAGAGCGTACCGATGTTGCAGTCCGCCGCCCAACTCGCTTCCGAAGCCGATATTTTTCTCATCGTCGGCACCTCCCTGCAAGTGTACCCGGCTGCCGGCCTGATGGCGTATGCCCCGCGCCACATCCCGTTTATTTATGTAGACCCCTCGCCGCAGGTCAATTGGGAACTGCAACAAATGCCCAACCTGATTGTCCTTGCCGAGCCGGCGACGACGGGGTTGCCGAAAATTGTTGAATTGCTTGGCGAAAAAACTATGTAAATCTGACACTGGATTGTACAAATTTCATAAAAACCGGCACCCTGGTGTACGGCGATTACCTTTCGCGCGAACAATCCGCCCAAACAGTTCTGCTCGGTTGGCGTTCGCTTGCCGATATGCCGGAGCAACTGCGTGGATAATCCACGGTTTTCAACTCAACACAAATCTACCCACCTGTCATGCACAAAAACATCGTTGTTGCCCTCCTTTGCGTGTTCGCCGGAGTTTCCTGCACCGCCCAAAAACCCATTCAGATCCAGTCGCTCACCCTCGGCGAAAACCACGTCCTGCTGCTGCTCGACAGTGCCGAGGCATCCCGCACCCTCGTGCATGATGCCACCGACCGGTTTTTCGAACTCGTGACCGCCTCCGAAATGTCCATCCAGATGAAAAAACCGCTGGAACCCGGCCAAACCCGTGCCGACCTGCTGCCCGCATTCACCGACTACTTGCGCCGCGATGTGGCAGCCTTCACGCCCGACGAATCGGTGTTTGCCGCAGGCGTCATGCAGGAGGTGTTCAATACCTGCCAAACGGTGGCTCCCGGTATTTTCCCCGACACGCTCATCCTCATCAAAACCAAAGGCAACCACTACGGCAACTCGGTGTACTACACCCGCGAAAACACGATCGTGATCCCCGCCGACGCGCTGGCGTCCGGCTTGCGCGATGCGTTTAAAAGCACGATGTACCACGAACTTTTTCACGTGTATTCGCGCCTCAACCCCGAAAAACGCACCCGGCTGTACCGGCTGATCGGCTTTGAACATATCGGACTGGAGAAATTGAAGTTGCCCGACAGCCTGGCACTCCGGGTGCTGTACAACCCCGACGGTGTGGATTTTGCCCAGAAAATCACCCTCGATATGGGCAACGGCACGTCCATTGATGCAGCGCCAATCATTTTTTCCAAAAACCTCGGCTTCAAACCCGGCAAACGCGCCTTCTTCAGTTACGTGGATTTCAGCCTGTACCAGATCGTGCAAAACGAGCAGGGCCGCTGGGAAGTAAAAACCAAACCCGACGGCTACTCCAGCACCCTGAACATGCGCGAACTGCCCGACTTTTTCCGCCAGATCAAGGACAATACCGGCTACATCATCCACCCCGACGAGGTGCTGGCCGACAACTTCTCGTTCCTGATGTCGTCCAAAACCGACGAGTCCGTGACGGCCAAATTTTCGGAAGACGGCAAGAAACTCATCCTCGACGTGGAGGCCGTCCTAAAAAACTGAACCCTCAAAACTTACCCCCACTCAAAACTCAAAACTCAAAACTCAAAACTGTCTTGCGTGTCCTGATCCTGACGGCCTGGTACCACCCGCTCATCCACCCCCGGGCGCACCGCTGGACAAGTCTTGCCGAGCATTGGGCGGCTCAAGGCCACGAGGTACATGTATTGTGTGCCCTGCGGCGCGATTGTCCGGACGAGTCTGTGCTGAACGGCGTGCGCGTACACCGGGCCGGGTTCGACTCCCTGAAAGAGGTCGTGTATTTTTGGTCGGCCATGGACACCGGCCGGGGTAGGGTAGGGGCCGGCGTACGGAAGCCGGGGTGTCTTGAGCGTGTCGCGTTCCGGCTGTATCAGACCATTTGGAAAAACCTGTATTTCCCCGATGATGCTTGCTTGTGGTATTTTCCTGCACGACGCAAACTCCGGTCGTTATTGAAAAGTGTATCGTTCGACGCGGTGGTGTCCGTTTCGCTTCCGTTCACAGGGCACCTGCTGGGCTGGGCCGCCAAACGACAGAAACCTGAACTGCACTGGCTGGTTGATATCGGCGACCCCTTTACCATTCAACCCAAACCGCTGAACAACGCCCTGTTGTATGGCCGCCTGAGCCGTCGGCTGGAGCGGCAGATGCTGGAAAACGCCGATGCCGTGGTGGTGACCAATGCGGGAGCCGTGCAGGCATACCGGGAGCAATTCGGCGAGGTGGCCGGAAAGATGCAGGTAGCCCCGCCGTTGTGGCGGCCCCAACCCCTCCCCAAAATGAGTGAGGGGCCCGCCATCGAGAACGGGAAAAACTGCGGGTCGGGATGTCAAATCGCCTTGTCCTGGAATCAACCCATAACACGGGAATTGCCCCCTCCTCCCGTCAGGGCGGGCTTGGAGGTGGGGTACTTCGGCGCCTTGTACGCGCCTACCCGCACTCCCAATGCTTTTCTGGATTTGCTGAAAAAAACGCACGCTACACGCCCGGAACTTTACAAACGGCTGACCATCCACTTCTTTGGCGAGGTGTTTCCCGAATTTTACGAGGCACTCAGTCGCACGCCCGGTATTCAAATGCATGGGCTTCGCTCCCGTGCCGAAACGCAGGATGCCATGCAGCAAATGGATTTTTTACTGCACATCGGCAACACCACGACGTACCAGTTGCCGAGCAAAGTGGTGGACTACCTGGCCGCCGGCAAACCGGTGGTGCATCTGTCGTATGTGGAGCGCGACCCGTTCGTGGAGTTTTGGGGCGATGTCCCCGGGTTACTGGTCTTGCCAGTGCGGGATGGTCGCGTGACTGAGATGGATATGCTTCGCTGGCTGGATTTTTTGACTAAAAAACACCCCGAGCCATCCGAGACAGAGCGGCTGGGCCGGGTTCGGAAATTCACGGTTCCAGCGGTGGCGGCTGCATACGAGAAGTTGATTTTTGTAAAATAACCGCGCCTGGCAGTTGGAGTGCTCCAAAAAAATCCGCCCGGTTCCCAAACGGCACCGGGCGGAACACCCCTGAAAGGAGTGTGTTCAACCTGCAAAACCTTATTGTTTCACAACTTTTTTCACGGCAGCGGAAGCATCCTGATCGAATACTCGTACCACATAAATACCTGCCGGTAGTTCCGCCAGCGGAATACGGTGAGCGGATGCCTCAATACCGGTGCGGCTGTACACAATTTTGCCGCTGTAATCGCTCATCTCTACGCGGCTGATTAGCGTATGGTCCGGCATGCGAAGTTCGACGGCACTGCCGGCCGGATTGGGGCTGACCGAGAAGTCGAACGCCTGCCGGCCGGGTTGCTCTGTGGATACCGATTCGCTGCCTCCGAAAAAGCGCGAGGCCAGTTGATTGTGGTCGCCCACCGTGAATTCGAAGAAATCGTCGGGGCAGTTTTCCGCGAGCCACTCAATAAACTCCTCGTCGGTGTCGAACTGGGGTGCAGTAAGCCAGCAAGCCGGAATTCCCTGCGTGACGCTGGAATCGCAGTTGGCCACGAGGTACTGCAAAAACTGCTGGAAGGTTTCGACCGTGAGCGGGATGTTTTGCAGGCAAACCGGTAAATCAACCCAATTGGTGTCGGGGTCTTGCGGGCAATTCTCCATGGCGTAGCAGATCACTTCGTGCTCGCAGGCAAACGGCCCGGCGCCTTCGAGGCAATCGTACCCTTCAGCGATCAATTGAGCCTGCAAATTGGCCACTGCGACGGAATCGCAACCGGTGGTATCGAGGTCCGGCGGGCAATTTTCAAACGCAAAGTCCAGCAGGTCGTTCACGCAGGCAAACGGCCCGGCGCCCTCCAGGCAGTCGAAGCCCTGCACAATCAGGTCAGCCTGAACGGCTGCTACGAATGCCGAGTCGCAGGGGTTGCCGCCATGAGTGGTGTCAATGAGCAGCGGGCAGTTTTCGAGCGCAAATTCAAACACGTCGTCCACACACGCAAACGGCCCGGCGCCGGCCAGGCAACTGAAACCGTCGGCGATGAGTTGCGCCTGCAAATCGGCAACCACAACAGGATCGCAGGGGTCGCCCCAGGTGGTATCGCCGATCATTGGGCAATTTTCGTATGCATACTCCAGCACATCGTTCACGCAGGCAAATGGGCCGGCGCCCTCCAGGCAATCAAACCCGTCGGCAATGAGTTGCTGCAATACATGGGCCACCACCGCCGGGTCGCAGGGGTTACAGCCAATTGTGTCCGGATCAAGCGGACAGTTTTCAAAAGCGAAGTCCAGCACATCGTCCACACAGGCAAATGGCCCGGCGCCCTGCAGGCAGTCGAAACCCTGCGCGATCAGGTCGGCTTGTAGGGATGCCACCACCGCCGGGTCGCAGGGATCGCCCCAGGTGGTATCGCCGATTATCGGGCAGTTTTCAAAAGCGAAGTCCAGCACATTGTCCACACAGGCAAATGGCCCGGCGCCTTGCAGGCAATCGAAACCCTGCGCGATCAGGTCGGCTTGTACGGATGCCACCACCGCCGGGTCGCAGGGATCGCCCCAAAACGTGGTATCCGGATCGAGCGGACAGTTTTCGAAGGCAAAGTTCAGCACGTCATCCACACAGGCAAACGGCCCGGCGCCTTCCAGGCAATCGAAACCTTCAGCGATGAGATGATCTTGCAGTTCGGTTACCACGAGCGGGTCGCAAGGGTCGCCGTTTTGGGCTTTTGCCAAAGGCAGGCAACAGCCGATGAGCAACAGGAGCAGGAAAGAAACTTGTTTAAGCATGGCAAATTTGTTTGAGTGAAAAAATGGATCAGTGCGGCTTAGATGCCCTCTGAATCCCATCCCCCTCATTGCCTCCCGCCGATATTTTTTCTGGTCTGGCTTTTTGGCTAATCCCGGACAAATGCCGCCATGCCGGAAAATTCCGGGCCGTTGTTTTGCGTATGCTCGCCGCCATGAACATACCCGCCAACGATGCCATTCTGCTCAACCGGCTGCGCAGCGGCGACGAACAAGCCCTCGACGAACTGTTTGTCGCCTGGCACGGCTATCTGTACAAAATTGCCTACGCCATACTGCACGATACCGATGCGGCCAAAGACGCCGTGCAGGATGTCTTCATCCGAATCTGGCAAAAACGTGCCGAGATTGACATCACAAGCACGCTCAAAGGCTACCTGCAACGCGCAGCCGTCAACCAGTGCCTTATGGTTTTACGGCGCCGGAAACCAGCATCCGACCCCGATATTATCCTCGTCGGGATGCAAGACCCTGCCCCCTCGGCCTCCGACCGGCTTCAGGCCGAGTCGCTCGAAACCCTGGTGCAGGCGGCAGTCGAACAACTGCCGGAGCAATGCCGCCTCATTTTCCGTCTCAGCCGTTTCGAAGAGCTCAGTTACAACGAGATTGCCGACCTGCTCGACCTTAGCCCCAAGACCGTGGAAAACCAGATCGGCAAAGCACTAAAGAGCCTGCGCCGGACGCTGGCTCCCTGGCTTGCCATACTCCTGCCTGTCCTGCCGACAACCATTTGATAAAAAACCAGCCCGGAGTAGGGGGGAAGCGCCCGTCCCGGCATCCTTGATAGCGTAACTATATGAAAGAAATGTCTGAAGAAGAATTTGCACGCCTCCTGGATAAAAAACTCCGTGAGGGACTTGATGCCGGCGAAGCAAAGCGGCTTGAAATCTGGTTGGCCGGATCGGCTGAAAACCGACAGGCCGCAGCCGAAATCGAGGCGATTCTCAACGAAAGCCGAATCAAGGCGCCTCCGGCGGACACACAGGCCGAACTCGCCCGGCTTAAGGCGCGGCTGCACGCCGCCGGGACGGCGACCGAGCCCCAGCCGCCAGCCGCCGCCGGTCGCCGTGTTCTGTTGCACCCGTTTTGGGCGGCGGCGGCGACGCTTGCGCTCGTGCTGTGCGCGGCATATTTCCTGACCAAGAACGGGCGCGTCGAACTGCTTTCGGTGTCGGCGCCTGCCGGAGATATGAAGCGAGTTGAATTGCCCGATGGTTCCGTCGCCACCCTGAGGGCGGGCGCAGTGATACGCTACTCCCCGGATTTTCGAAGCGCCGCCGCCGAGCGCCGCGTATTGTTGAGTGGCGAGGCTTTTTTCGAAGTGAAAAAAAATCCTGCTGCCGCGTTTGTAGTGGAAGCCGGGGGCTGCGAAACCCGGGTATTGGGTACCCGTTTCAACGTACGCGCCCTGCCCGATGCGCCGGTGACGGAAATTGCCGTGCGTGAGGGGCGCGTGTTGGTATTTAGCCGAAAGGGCAACGATCAGGCCATATTAGCGCCGGGGCAGCAGGCAGTTTTTGATAACAAAACTTCGGGCATTAAAACGAAATCGGTGGATACGGTTGCCGTGGCAGAGTGGCGTAGCCCCGAACTGTTGTTTCGGCAAACCCTGCTGCGCGACGTGGCCGAACGCCTGAGCAGGCGCTTTGGACAGCCGGTTGTGTTTGAAAACACCGCCCTGATCGAAGGATGCCGCTATTCGGCCTTTTTCCCCGAAGCCGACCTGAATGCCGTGTTGAAGAACCTGGAATCGGTGTTTGACCTGCATACCGAACCGGCTCCGGGCGGTGGTTACCGATTGCGCGGCGGGCGCTGCCCGGGTTGAACGGTCATCCGCAACTCGCTCCGACTGACCAACAACCGACCAGTTATGCCACCCGAACAACGGCACATCACGCTACTTGCCTGTGTTTTTTTCTTCCTCTGCGCTGTGCTCCCCCGGGGCACAGCGCAAGGTGTTTTGAACCGGCGCCTCGATTTTGAAACACGCAACCAACCACTCGGACAGGCATTGCTCGACCTGAGCCGGGCTTCGGGCGCAATGCTTGGATTCAGCGAATCCATGTTCGAACGCCCCATCGTAGTGTCCCTTTCTGCTACCAACGAGTATGTTTCAACCATTCTGGAGCGACTGCTGGAAGGCAGCGGCTTAGGTTGGCGCGAGTCGGAGGGACAAATTCTGTTGTTCAGAAAACCACCGCTCATGCTTCCCCTTTCGGGTTTTGTGGAAGACGTCGAAACGGGCGAACGCCTCGCCGGTGCTGTGGTGGTCAACCTGGCTACCGGCCAGGCTGTACCGACCAACGGCTACGGATTCTTCAGCCTGCATGTGCGGGCCGGCCAAACGGCTCGACTCGCCGTACATTTCCTGGGTTATGAGGCAAACACTGTAGAGCGAATGCCGGCTACCGCCATAACAACGGGGGCGTTGGTGATTGCCCTGAAACCGCGTGCCGACTTGCCCGAAGTGGTTGTGTCCGGCGACTCGGTGGCATGCGACCGGTTCGGGATGTTCACTTTTGGCAGGGAAAACAACCTGGCCCGGCTGCCGCTCGACCGACTGCCGGCTCTTGGCGGCGAACCGGATCTGATGCGCGGAGCGGCGCTGTTGCCTGGCGTGGGGTCTAGCGCCGACGGTATCGGCGGCTGGAGCGTGCGGGGAGGTGATGTAGATCAAAACTGGCTGGTCATGGACGACGCGCCGGTATTCAGTCCCGGGCATGGCCTCGGCCTTTTTTCCGTGTTCGTGCCTGGAGCGGTGCGTACCGCCCGGCTCTGGAAGGGCGACCCGCCCGCCCGGCTTGGTGGTTCGGCAGCATCGGTGCTTGAAGTGCGTACCCGTGAGGGAAACATGTACCGGCCCTCTGCCTCCGCTGCCGCCGGTTGGCTGGCAGGCCACCTGACGCTCGAAGCACCCATAAAACGCGAGCGGGGAGCCTTGCTGTTTTCTGCCCGCACCTCCTTCCTGGGGCCTTTCTTTCGGAAAATGAGTCGTGTCGAGCGGCAGGAGGGCGACGATACCACCGGTGAATCGGATTATGGGTTTTCAGACTTGCACCTCAAAGCCAATTGGGTATTCAGCAACCGGGACCGGGTGTACCTGAGCCTGTTCAGTAGCAGCGACCATCTGACCGACTCCCTGCTCAGCCGGTTTTCGAGTCCCGAACCCGACCCGACTTACAGCGATCTGGCCATGTTGTCCACCACCGATGCCTTTTGGCAGAATCGCTTTGCTTCCCTGCGCTGGAACCATATTTTTTCCGACAACTGCTTTGCCAATTCCACCTTCACTGCCAGCCGTTTTGATTTAAGTACACTGAATCGCCAGGCGCTCCGGTTTGAGGGATCGCCCTACGATTTTGCCCTCCAAAAAATCAGTCAGACCCGCCTGCGCGACTATTCGGCAAAAACCGATCTGGACTGGCTGGTCAACGAACACCTGGCACTTCGCTGCGGGGCACAGGTCTCGCTCACGCAGGTGCTGCCGTTTTTTTACCAGCATTCCAGCGATTATCAGCCGGTTGACTGGGTCGTTTTTTCAGAAAATGACAGCCTGCCGGAGCCTGCCTCAGGCCTTGCCTATGATGAGGCAGTTACGTTGGCCCTGCACACAGAAGCCCGATTTTCGCCCGGACCGGGGCTGCAATTCCAGGCGGGTTTTCGGATGGAAACCTATAGCGCCGGGGGCACTACCTGGTTGTTGCCTCAGCCAAGACTTTTGCTGGAAAAACAATGGACAAGGCAGCTTCGCACCTGGGCTACAGCCAGTTGGATGGCACAGGGGTTGCGGACGGTTTCGCCCGGCGGCATTGAGTCGTTGGGCGATATATGGCTGCTCTCCGGCAAAGGTCTGCCACCGCAACGCACCCAACAAGTAACACTCGGGGCTGCCCGGGATATTGGTAAAGCCTGGACGTTGCGTCTGGAGCTGTTCGCCAAGACTATGCAAAATGTGGAAGAGTATGCGCTCAGTTGGGGATTGGTGGACTCGCTTACCGGATTGCCGCAGGAGGCAATAGTCGCTTATCATGACGGACATCGCTTATGGGCCAACGAAATCGAAGCGGGTCTGGGCCGGGCCTGGGGCCTGGAACTGTTGGCGGAAAAAACTTCAGGGCGCACAACAGGCTGGGCTGCATTCACCCTGGGTCGATCGGAACGCAGGTTCAATTTTCTGAACGCGGGCAACTGGTTTCCGGCGCGTTACGACCGGGCATTCAACCTGAAAGTGGCGGTATCGCACCAGTTCGGGCCGCAGTTTTCGGCTTCGGCAGTCTGGAGTATTGCCGGTGGCGATGCAGTCTCCTCGCTGCTGGTGTACCAAAACCGCAAGATTCGGCTGCATGACCTGCATCGGGGCGACCTGAACGCCCAACGCATTGGTAGCGGCGACTTCCGCCAGCCCGGGCAGCACAGGCTCGACGTGGCACTGCACTACCGCTGGAAAACCGGACGATTCGAACAAACGATTTCCGCAGGGGCATACAACCTGTTGGGGCAATCGAATCGGCATTTTACCTATTGGTTGCTGACCGACTCCAACCCGTCAGGAGAGCCGGAACAGGTCCCCGTGCATGGTTTGCCTTTTTTGCCGCACCTGACCTGGAACGGGCGATTTTAGAGGATGCCGGGGCGTAATGGCGATATGGGTCGGCCGGCCCTGCAGTTGCAGGAGTGATCGAGGTGCAGGAAAGACTTATTCTTGCACAAGCAACTCTGTCAGCAGCGCCAGATACTGCGGCAACACTTCCGCATCTGAAAACTCCCGGATAACTTTTTCCCGACTGTGCCGGCCCAGTTCTGTTCGGGTATTTTTCGGCAGTCCGAGCACGCGCAGCATGGTTTGTGCAAGCAGGTCGGCTCGGCGGGGAGGGATCAGAAAACCGTTCTGCCCTTCCTCCACGGTGTCGCGGCAACCGGGCGTGTCGGTTGTCACGATGATTTTTCCCATAGCCATGGCTTCCAGCACGGAGCGCGGCACACCTTCGCGGTAGTACGAGGGCAGCACGAGTACGTCGGCCTCGGCGAGTTGCGGGCGTACGTCATCGGCTGAGTCGTAAAATTGGACAATGCCCTCGTGCCGCCAGGTGTCCAGTTCAACGGGTTCGATGGACGAAGGATTGCCGGGATCGGGATTGCCCAATACGCGAAAGACAGCCGTAGCGCCGGCTTGCCGTACTGCCCGGGCCGCTTCGACAAATTCCCGGATGCCTTTTTCGTACAATAATCGGCCGCAAAAGAGAAAGGTGACGGTATCGGGTTTATCCGCCGTAACCTTGGCGAAGGCGGGTTGACAAAAATACTCCGTGTCAATTCCTGGGCCGGGGAGGATCCGGCACTGCGTTTGGGTGACCAGTTTTTGCTGAAGAAATTCCTGTGCGTCGTCGCGGTTCAGGAAAACAACACGCCGGGTGCGCAGCAAGGCGAGCCGGTAGAGTGGGGCGGCCAACCAACGCCAGTGCGCTGCTGACGTACCGTTGTAGCCCAGGCCTTCCACGACCGAAATGGCCGGTGTGCGCGACAGTTGCGCAGCAAGGTTGCCGAGAATGTTGGGCTTGATGGTGTAGAACAAAACCGCGTCGGGGCGTTCGCGCTTAAGCAGGCGGTACAATTCCAGCAGTGCGAGCAGGTTTTGTGAAAAAGCAAAACTGCGGCGCGACAGGTGTTTCAGGGGAATAAACCGCGTTTCCAGAAATGAGCCGAAGCGGTCGTCGGGAGCAGCAGTTACCACCTCGTATCCGGCGGTTTGCAAGGCACGGATGAGCGCTCGCCGGTAGTTCCATAGGTTCCAGGCGGTGTTGGCCACAAGCAGTATTTTTTTGGTCGGCATGGTCGTGCAATGTGGCGGAAAAAAACTGCGCCATTCGACACGAGGACGAATGGCGCAGGATGGCGACTCAGTTTTGTCGCGCAGGAAAATTACCGGTTCAGTGCGTGCATACGCGAAGAGGAAGCACTTGCTGCGCCTGGCCCTTCTACCAGCGAAGCGATTTGATCCAGCGTGTATTGACTTTTTACCAGATCATACACATCCAAAGCCTGATCGCGGGTAATGGACGGAAATTCATCCAGAAATTCGTTGACGCTGACGCCGATGCGCATGAAATCGTAAAATGTTTCGACGCGGATACGGGTGCCGCTGAAGACGGGTGCGCCGTCCTGAATTTCAGGGTGTACAGTGATGGATTGACATTGTCTCACGGTGCTGCTGTTTAATGTTTTGACGATAAAGAGGTGCAGACAAAGCCGATCAACTCAGGTGAGTTAGAAACGGTCGGATTAAATTCAAAAATTACGGGGGCTAAAGTAGGCAAACCGTTTATTGTACCAAACCCAACGCACAATTATTTTCCTGAGATCAAAGAAATGTTTCCCCAAATCGGGTATGCACCACGGATCTGACCTGTTTGATGGCCTGTTCCTCGTCTTTGGGCCACACCAACAGGACGTCGCCCTCGTCCACCACGATGTAGCCGTTGAGGTTTTTGAGTACGAGCAACTTACCCTGCGGGGCACGGACGAGGCAGTTTTCTACTTGCTGCAATACTACGGTGGGGCTTTGTACGACATTGCCGTTTTCGTCCTGCGGACATTCTGCGTGCAGGCTTGCCCAGGTGCCGAGGTCCGACCAGCCGAAGTCGGCGGGAATGGTGAACACATTGGGTGCTTTTTCCATGATGGCGAAGTCTACCGATATATCCGGCGTGGTGGGGTAGTACTGGTTGATGAAATCCTTTTCGCCGCTTGTGTTGAACAGCCCGCGCCCTTTTTCGAGGATTTGATAAATGTCGGGGGCCAGATTCTGAAATGCGCCGAGAATGCTCTTGAGGTTCCAGACAAAAATACCGGCGTTCCACAGGTATTGGCCGGATGCCACAAATGTGCGGGCGTGGTCGAGGTCGGGTTTCTCCGTAAACCGCTCCACTGCGTAGACGCCCTGCTCGGCGGCCTGGCCGAACTGGATGTAGCCGTAGCCGGTGTCGGGTCGGGAGGGCTGGATACCGAGCGTAACGAGCGCTTCGCGGGAGCCGGCAAAAGCAAGCGCTTGATTGATTTTGCCCAGAAAAGCAGCCTCCTGCAACACGATGTGGTCGGAAGGTGCCACGATCATATTTGCGTCGGGGTCGAGTCCGGCCAGTTTGAGGGCGGTGTAGGCGATGCAGGGCGCCGTGTTGTTGCGGCTTGGTTCGCCGATAATCTGATTGTCGGACAATTCCGGCAGTTGCTGTTTAACCAGATTGCGGTAGGCCGCATTGGTCACGATGAAAATGTTAGATGCCGGGCAAATGGGCAAGAACCGCTCAAAGGTGAGGCGCAGCAGGCTTTTGCCCACGCCGAGCATGTCGAGGAATTGTTTGGGCCGCGCCTCCCGGCTGCCCGGCCAAAAACGGCTGCCCACGCCACCGGCCATGATGGCGACGTAGGTTGTGTTGGATGTGTGCATGGTGAAGGTTGGAAGGTTTCTGGTTGGAAGGGTTCAGGTTGCAGGTTTACTCGTGGGAGAGCCAGGCTGAAGGGCTTCGAAGTTGAGCAAGTCCATATAATCCCATTCGCGGTAGGCGAGGAGATAAACCCCGGATTGGGTAGCCAAAGATAGAAAAGCATCTTCAAAACGGAGGCTGGCAAGTACAGGCACCATTTTGAGGTCTTTGTATTCCGGGAACAACTGACGGAAACGCGGGATGACATCGTTCTGAAACTCCTGCAAGTGGACCGGTTTGGGTGAACTTTTGGTCTCAATCAGAAAAACGGAGGATGACGTGGTGGCAATGATGTCAAACTCGCCTTGCAAACCTTTTGATTTGTCTTTCTTCCGCACGTTCACGGCACGGTACATAACCTCTTCCAAAAAATATTTTTCGATTACGGGACGAATGGCCGGGGCAATGATGTCCTCGACAAGAGTGCCCATTTTGTTAGCGAGTTCGCCCCATTGTTTGTTCATTTCTCTACGGTCTTGCCGCATCTCCTCCTTGAAGTCCTTCATCTCCTCCTTGAAGTCCTTCATTTCATCTTTGAAGTCTTTCATTTCATCTTTGAAGTCTTTCATTTCATCTTTGAAGTCCTTCATCTCGTTGTGAAGGTCTCTAAAGGACTTGTTCGTCTGGACGATGAATTCAGAAAGAACCATTTCCAGGTCGCTCATTTTTTGTTCAATTTCGGTGTACATGGCTTGAGTTATATTTCGGGTGAAAAATCAGGCCCCAAACCTACACGAATTTTTCCAAAAAACCATGGCGCTGCTCACGCGTATTTTTCCTGAAATTCCCGGTACACGGCAGCGATACCTTCCTCCAAACCGATGCGTGCTTGCCAGCCTAAGGAAGTCATTTTTTCTACATCCATCAGTTTGCGCGGCGTGCCGTCCGGCTTACTCAGGTCGTGGCGGATTTCGCCGCTGTAACCCACAATTTGGCGAACCATTCGGGCCAGTTCCAGGATCGAGATATCCTCGCCCACACCGATGTTGACCAAGCCCGGCTCGTCGTAGTGCTGCATGAGAAAATAGCAGGCGTCGGCCAGATCGTCCACGTGCAGGAACTCGCGCAGCGGCGAGCCGGTGCCCCAGAGCGTCACAAAGGGCAGCCCGTTGCGTTTGGCCTCGTGAAACTTACGAATCAGCGCCGGCAACACGTGGCTGTTCTCCAGGTGGTAGTTGTCGTTGGGGCCGTACAGGTTGGTGGGCATGGCCGAAATGAAATTGCAGCCGTACTGCGAGCGGTAGGCATCGCACAGTTTGATACCGGCAATTTTAGCAATGGCATAGGGTTCGTTGGTTGGTTCCAGCAGGCCGGTCAGCAGGTAGTCTTCCCGAAGTGGTTGCGGCGCCAGTTTGGGGTAAATGCACGAGGAGCCGAGGAAGAGCAATTTTTGCACGCCATGCCGCCACGCCGCGTGGATGACGTTCGCCTCAATCATCAGGTTGTCGTACAAAAACTCGGCCCGGTAGGTGTTGTTGGCTAAAATACCGCCCACCTTGGCGGCGGCGAGGAATACGTAGTCCGGTTTTTCCCGCCGAAAAAATTCGTCCGTTTCGGCCTGGCTGCGTAAATCCAGTTCGCGGGAGCGGCGCAACGCGAAGTGGTCAAAACCTTCGGCCTGCAATTTGCGCAGAATGGCCGAACCCACCATGCCGGTGTGGCCGGCGACAAAAATTTTATCGTGTTTATTCATTGTGATCAGTTTGCCGGATACGCCAAATCCGCAGCCGCGTCCCGTCCCGAATGGTCAGGTCTGTGAGCAGCGTCGTCTTGGCGCCGTGAAAATACCGCTGAAACGCCGTTTCCGCCTCGGCGGTTTTTTTGATCCGGTCGGCGCTGTCGGAACGGGTGATGAGGTGGGCGTAGCAGTTTTGAGTTTTGGGTTTTGAGTTTTGAGTTGGCGCCGGATTTGTCGGACGACTTCCAGTCGTCCGACAAATTATGAGCGGCTCCGCACTCGTCAGACGACTGGAAGTCGTCAGACGAGGGGTATGCAGGGCGTTGAGGTATTTTCGGCTTTCGTCGGGAGTGAACGTCAGGTGTTCCCCTGCCGGAAGCCGGAGCAACGCATCCGTGATTCGCTGCTGTTCGAGGTTGTAAGCATGTCCGACAAACTGAACACCTGCAAAAAGTAAAACGGTGGCGGCAGCAATCCCGTAGCGCAGGCCGCGTCCGACTACAGGCATCGTTTCCGCCGCTGCCAAGGCCACAAACGGCAGTAGCGGCAACAGAAAACGCCCCTGCAACACCAGCCCTTTCCAGCCGCTTTTGGTAAAGGCATCGTACCCGTAGCAACCGTAAACCCCCAAAAAAAGCAGCACCGAAGCGGTTGTTTCCCACCGGTAGGGCGACTTGTTTCTGACCAAAAAATACAAGCCGCCGGGCATTAATACAAGCAGCGCAAACAGATAAAAACTCAGGTTTTGAGGCAAATAGGCCACCGAAAATGCAATGCCTGAATCCCGGACGAAAAACGGATCACCAAAGGAAAACCACCCCCAGGCCGGCCGCGGCAAAAAACCGATGATGAACCCGAGCCAGACAACCCCACCCCCAACCCCTCCCCCGGGGGGGAGGGGGGCTACATCGCGAATAATCTGAATTATCCTGGTTTGGGAATGTATGCACCCCGACATGAAATATTTCAGGTAAGTCTGGATGTAGCTCCCCTCCCCTTCGGGGGAGGGGTTGGGGGTGGGGTTGCCACGCGCACGCCAAACCGCCCCAACCAAAAACGGCAAAGCCCACAACAGATTCGTTTCCCGAAACAACACACTTAGCCCGGCTACCAGCCCGGCAGCGAATAGGGGTGACTGGTTGGCTGGGTGACTGGTTGGTTGGTTGACAGGTTGGCTGGTTGACAGGTTGATTGGTTGACTGGTTGACTGGTTGACTGGTTGACCGGTTGGCTGGATGTATAGCCGGAGGAAAATACAGGCCAGGGCAAAACTCGGCAGGTCGCTCATCAGCGTGCGGGTCAGGACGAGGCCGGGCAGAAACAAAGCCGGGTAGAGTGCCCAGACTACCGGCTTGTCCAGGCGGCAAAGCATACCGGCCAACGCCCAAATGCCGACAAGAAAGGCACCGATCCCACACAAAAACACCGCCTTTGGGCCAAACAAACCGATCAGCCCGGCCGCAACCAACGCTGTACCCGGCGGGTAGTCGGAAATAACAGATGGTGATGCACCGGCCCACTCGATCGCCTGTTCAAAATAGGCTACCTCGTCGGCAATAAGAAAATGCGTGGGGTACGCCCAGGCAAACAATACCACCACAACCAGTGTAAAACCAGCTATACTTGTAAAACTACTGTACGCTCCGTTCCTGGTAATTTTTTGCATTATACTCATCACTCATCACTCATCACTCATCACTCATCACTCATCACTCATCACTCATCACTACTTTTTTTGATCGAAAACCCCGACTCGTGCAGCACCTTGTCGCGGCGGAACAGGTCAAGGTCGGCGGCCACCATTTCGGCCACCATTTCGGCGAGGGTATGTGTAGCGATCCAGCCGAGTTTTTCGCGGGCTTTCGTAGCGTCGCCGATCAGCAGGTCCACTTCGGTCGGCCGGTAGTAATTGGGGTCTACAGCCACGACTTCGGCGCCGGTCGGCAACGGGAAATCGGGGTTGGAACATGCCGCCACGATGCCCCTCTCCTCGCTACCTCCGCCGCGAAACTCCAGCGTGATGCCCACCTCGGCGAACGCCATACGCACGAAGTCGCGTACCGAGGTAGTTTTGCCGGTAGCGATCACAAAATCTTCGGCCACGGGGTGCTGAAGCATCCGCCACATAGCCTCCACGTAGTCGCGGGCATGGCCCCAGTCGCGTTGGGCGTCAAGGTTGCCGAGCCAGATTTTGTCCTGCAAGCCCAGCGCAATGCGCGCCACCCCGCGGGTAATTTTGCGGGTCACGAAGGTCTCGCCGCGCAGGGGCGACTCGTGGTTGAACAAAATGCCGTTGCAGGCAAAAATGCCGTACGCTTCGCGGTAATTGACCGTGATCCAGTACGCATACAACTTGGCCACTCCGTATGGCGAGCGCGGATAAAACGGCGTGCTTTCCCGTTGCGGCACCTCCTGCACGAGGCCGTACAATTCGGAGGTGGACGCCTGGTAAAACTTCGTTTTTTTCTCCAGACCCAGCAGGCGGATGGCCTCCAGCAGGCGCAGCGCCCCCACGGCGTCGGCGTTGGCGGTGTACTCCGGCGTCTCGAAACTGACCTTCACGTGGCTCTGTGCGCCGAGGTTGTAAATTTCGTCGGGCTGAACTTCCTGCACGATACGGATGAGGTTGGTGCTGTCGGTCAGGTCGCCGTAGTGCAGGATGAAGTTGCGGTTCGATACGTGCGGGTCCTGGTACAGGTGGTCAATGCGGTCGGTGTTGAACTGTGAACTCCGGCGCTTGATGCCGTGCACGATGTACCCTTTTGTCAGCAATAACCCGGCGAGGTAGGCGCCGTCTTGTCCGGTAATACCGGTTATGAGTGCGGTTTTCATACGTTATGTAGCGATGAGTGATGAGCGATGAGCGATGAATTGGACATGCCCTGCGCACAAGGTTTTTCCGAGGTAGGGAGCGGTTTATTTGGAAATGCACACAGTACGTCGGCGATACGCCCGGCAGCCTTTCCTTCCCAGAGGGGCGGTATGGCGCCGGGTTTGAAATTTCCGGCCAAAAGTAGTTCAATTTGCCGCTCCGCCGATTCCGGATTTAGGTCGGAGATCAGCACGTTGGTGCCCATTTCCACCGTCACCGGGCGTTCGGTATTTTCCCGAAAGGTCAGGCAGGGCACTCCCAGCCAGGTCGTTTCCTCCTGCACGCCACCGGAGTCGGTGATCACCACCCGGGCGTGCAGCATCAGGCAGACCATTTCGGAATAGGCGAGCGGAGGCAGTAGTTGAATATTCGGGCAGTCACGCAGACGCTTTTCCAGATCAAACTCCCGCATTTTCTGCACGGTACGCGGGTGTGCCGGGAAAATTACGGGCAAGTGGCCGCTCACCCGGAATAGCAGGTCGAGCATGAGTTCCAGTCCTGCCCGGTCATCCACATTGGCGGGACGGTGAAATGTGCACAGCGCGTAGTTTTTTTTCAGCGCAGAGACGCAGAGACGCAGAGCATTTTCTAAAGCTCCGAGTCTCTGCGTCTCTGCTCTGAAAATCATCTTCTCAGCCTCCGGCAAAACGGCGCTCAGCGCATCAATCAGCACGTTGCCGACAAAATGAATGCGCGCGTCCGGGATGCCTTCGCGGCGCAGGTTTTCCACCGCCGCCGTTTCAGTCGCAAAAAGCAAATCGGACAGGTGATCTACCGCGATGCGGTTCAACTCCTCCGGCATCCGGCGGTCGTCGCTGCGCAAACCCGCTTCCACATGCGCCAGCCTGAATCCCGATTGTTTGGCTGCCAGCGCGCCCGCCAGTGTGGACGTGACATCGCCGATGACCACCACCCAGTCGGGCTGGAATTCCTGCAGTACCGGCTCCAGTTCCAGCGCGATCTGCGCGGTTTCCCGAACGGGCGAACCAGCGTCTCTCGCCAGAACCACGTCCGGCGCGGGCAAGCCGAGTTCCTGAAAAAACACCGCGCTCATGGCCGCATCCCGGTGTTGCCCGGTGTGGATCAGTCGCACTTCGGCCCGACCCTGCAAGACCCGCCACAAGGGCGCCGCCTTGATAATATTGGGTCGTGTACCGACGATCAGCGCGATTTTCATAGCGGCTTTTCCCCCTTCCCCCGGGGGAGATATCCCGGGGCTGCACCCCGGGGTAATGGATGACGCCCTTTCAGGGCTAATAGCCCCAAAACTGCGGTATCTTCCGAATCGGTTTGAGCCACAGGGTGAAGAATGCGGGCCGCAGGCCGTTCTCCAGCCAGGCCCGGCGGTCTTCGCGGTTGGCGTGCAGGCGTCGGCGCAGGGAGGCGTTGCTGATGCCGCCGGTGCGCATAAGTACCAGTACTTCGGGCAAGTAACAGGTCGTGAGCCGGTGTTTGTACAAAAAGCGAAGCATGAGTTCGTAGTCGGCAGCAATGCGAAACTGCGGATCGTAGCCACCGAGGTTCTCGTAATGTTTCCGTCGCACGAAAAATGTGGGGTGCGGGGGCATCCAGCCCAAGCGGAACTGCTCGCGGCGGTACGCCCCGGAACGCCAGTGCCGGACGGTGTGGTACGGCGGGTGCGGATGCACGTAATTCAGATCGGCGTAAAGGGCGTCGGCGCTGCTGATTTCGAGGGCTTCCGCCACACGGGCAAGTGCCTGCGGGCCGGTGTAAAAATCGTCGGAATTCAGAATGCCCACCACGTCGCCGGTGGCCAACCGGATGCCCTTGTTCATGGCGTCGTACAAACCCCGGTCAGGTTCGCTGATAAACTTTGCTACATGGCTGAACTCCCGCACAATGTCCTGTGTGCCGTCGGTGGAAGCGCCGTCCACCACGATGTGCTCCACCACCGGGTGGGTCTGGTCGCGCACGCTCGCGAGGGTGTCGCGGATGGTGGCGGCGCTGTTGCGGCACACGGTGACAACGGTGATTTTCATGGCTGTTGGCCGGTGTCTGTTGGCCGCCGCACGAGGTAATTTTCCAGCACCAGCAGGTCCATGTTCGTACGCAGGAAACAAGCCAATGCATGTTCCGGGGTATTCACGATGGGTTCGTTTTCGTTGAATGAGGTGTTGAGCAATACCGGCACACCGGTTTTTTCAAAAAACACCTCGATGAGTCGGTGGTAACGCGGATTGTCGCGGCGCTCCACCGTTTGCAGGCGGCCCGTGCCGTCCACGTGGGTGACGGCGGGAATAACGGCGCGTTTTTCGGGGCGTACAGGATACACCTTTTCCATGAACGGTACGGAGTCGGGATTTTCAAAATAATCCGCAGCCTGCTCATGCAGTACCGAAGGCGCGAACGGGCGGAAACTTTCCCGGCGTTTGATTTTTTCGTTCAGCAATGCCTGCGCATCGCTCCGGCGCGGGTCGGCCAGAATGGAGCGGTTACCCAGCGCCCGTGGCCCAAACTCGGCCCGGCCTTGAAACCAGCCTACCACACCGCCCCGGATCAGGCAGTCGGTGACGGCGTCGAACAGTGCATCATTCGGCATTTTTTCAATCGGCAATTCGTGGTTGGTCAGCAATGCTTCAATTTCGGCATGGCCGGCACGGTAACCCGTGTACGCGTGGTGGCGGAATTCGGGACGAGGCAGGCGCTCGATTTGGTGCAACGCGTACAATGCCGATCCAATACTCGTGCCGGCATCGTGGCCCGCCGGCGGCACAAACACCCGCTCGAACGGCGTATGGCTGCGAAGTTTGCCGTTGGCTACGGAGTTTTGCGCCACACCGCCCGCTATGCACAGGTTTTTCAAGCCGGTTTTCCGGTACAGGTCGGTGGCAAGGTGGAAAATCGTTTCCTCGCACATCGCCTGTACGGAGGCTGCCAGATCGCGGTGCCGGTCGGTAAGCGGCTCGCCTGGTTGTCGTACCGGACCGAATTCCCGCGCAAGGTAGTTCGAGAATAACGGCCCCACTTCGGGCGCCCCACCTTGCCAACTCATGGACGCCCCTTCGGAAAAATGCCGGAAACAGCGGGGATCAAGTTCAAAAAGGCCGTCGGATTTCAGCCGGACGACGGCGCGAAGTTTTTCCAGAAAAACCGGCTTTCCGTATGGCGCCAGGCCCATCACCTTGTACTCGTCGCCGTAGTGCGGGAAGCCAAGCAACTGCGTGAATGCGGTATAAAAAATGCCCAACGAGTGCGGATACGACACGGAGTCCAATACCTCGATCCGGTTGTCGCGCCCAATGGCCCGCATGGTGGAGGTAAAATCGCCCATGCCGTCTACCGACAGCAGTGCGGCTTCCTCGAACGGCGATACAAAAAACGCAGAAGCCAGGTGGCTGCGGTGGTGCTCGACAAACTGTACACGCACCGGCCAGTCGGCAGGGTCAACACCGAACGCCAGCGCCAAATCGGTTTTCAGGGTTTTGATGCTGAAGGCGTTGCCGGCCCGGGCGCGCAGGTTTTTGGAAAAAACTCCTTGCCGCAGGGCGTACAGGATTTTTTGTCCCAGTTTGGCGTACGGGTCGCGCGAAACGGTGAGTACCGCCACATCCCGGAGCGAAATTCCGGCCTCACGCAGACAAAACCGCACGGCTTCCACGGGCAGCCCGGCCCAGTGTTTCACCCGGCGGATGCGCTCCTCCTCGGTAGCGGCAATCAGCTCGGCGCCCCTGAAAATCGCCGCGGCAGAGTCGCCGTGCCAGGCATTGAGGCCGAGCGTGTACTCAGCCCTCGTGTCGTTTTTCGAGTTCATATACTTTTGCGTCAATCAAAAACCGGAACCAGAAGCCTTGCAGGAAATGAAAAATCAGACCCCGGCGCCCGTCCAGAAAACCTAACCGCAGGAAATACCGGACCAGAAAATACAGCATGGGCCGCACGAACAGGGGAAGCCGCTCGTACAGGGATTTCAGGAAACGCCGCTGCTGCATGGCGTTGCCGAGTGCCCGGGC
>JAEUUV010000253.1 GCA_016787285.1 Saprospiraceae bacterium
TCTGCGTACCAGTTCGGGAAAAGGAGTAAGCGGATTCAGGACAGGCAGCCGGCTTTGTAGAGACTGTTTCATAGCCGAAACCAGGATTTTTTCCAACCGGTCGAGTCGTACCGTCGTGCGTTCGGAGCGTTTGCAGAGCAGCGGGGTGATTTCCTGAATCCCGATCTCGGTGGCTTTTTCCAGAAACCACTCAAACCGGTCCATATTTTTGGTGGGTGCTATGGCGATGTGCAGGCGGGCGGGCGGCTCGGGCGTATGCCGGGTTTCCAGAATCCGGGCTGTGGCCGATTTTTTTCCGACTTCAACCAACTCGGCTTCGTACAAAAACCCCCTGCCGTCGGTCAGCGAAAGTCGCTCGCCGGGTTGACGGCGCAGCACCGTGGCGAGGTGTCGGCTCTCCTCTTCGTCGAGCAGGGCAAGCCCGTTTTTGACCTGACTGGAATAAAACAACTGGTTCACGGGTTGAAGGTCGGGCGCCGGTTTCGGAATTGAAATGTTAAAAAAGAAAATTTTGTGCGGCGGGGTATAATAACCCCCGACGCGGGGCTGTTTTAGAGCCGATTTTTCACACATTTTCAACCAACACTTTTTTCATGCCTATGCAAGAAAACTCTCTACACGACTTATTGATGCAGTTCATGTATCACGACTTGACGGCTGAAGAAGCAGAGGAGACAGCGCGGCTTTTGGATGAAGATTTCGCCATGCGCGAGCAATTCAATCAACTGCTTTCCGCTAAAAATCTGTTGCCCAAGGCCCGTTTCAATCCCGCTCCGGCTGTTCTTAGCAACATCCTGCAATACAGCACAAAAACGGCTTTGGAGGCCCGGCTCTGACCAAACACAGTGGGCTTCCGAACCATGAAAAACCCAAGCCCCCGTCCTGACAGCAGGCACGGGGGCTTTTTCTTCAGTCAAAAACAACCACTTGAATTCCCTCGCTGGCGGGAATTTTCCGCACCACCTGTTTTCGTCCGTTGAGCAGGAAGGTTACGGGCTTCGATTTTTTCGGATTCAGAAACATATCCACCCCCATCAGAAACGGGAAGCGCCCAAACATGCCGACCGGCGCCAGTTCACTTTTTTTGTTGTTGTTGCCGTCGTACAGAAAAAACGAGATGACGGTTTTCTCCGCAGGCGCAAACTTGTCGGTCGAAAGCGGAATGCCGTCTACCAGCAGCGTATCGCGACCGTGAACCACAGCCTGATCGGCTGAAAATACATTGACCACCGACTGTTCCGGCGCCTTCGGCAGGGCCGCCAGCATCAGGCTTACCACACTGCCGGGTTTGGGCAGTGTACGCAGGTAAACAAGGCTGTTCGGGTGGGAGAATCCTTCCCGGTAGTAGTGTATCGGCCTTGCATCGGGGGTGGCACGCACCACCAATTCTACGGGAACATGGGGCCGGACGCCCTCCGCCGACCAGTAACCTTGTGCATCGGTTTCGGTTACCACCGCGGCATTACCGATACGGGCGCCGGTACGGGTATCCACGTAGTACATCTCCACGCCGGCGCCGGCTACCGGGATATTTTCTCCGAAAAATACCGCCCGCCCGCCAATGCGCAGCGGGCCGCTCGTTTTCTGTACTGCTACAGGTGCTTCCGTGCCATTCAGGAAACGGAATACCGTCTCGAATACGGTTCTGCTTGTGGCGCATTGGTAATGATCCAGTCCCGGAAGCATCACGTTGACGGCGCCGGGAATTTCTTTGCCGGTCACCACCCGATCGCCGTCCGACCACAGATTCAGCGTAGGCAGTTCGGCATTCGGGCCGGCGGATCGGCCCTGACTCATGCTGCCGATCTGAACAAATCGCGCCACCTTGGTCGCACGTACAGAATCGGTGAGGTACAAATAGCCCAGCCCACCGCCGGCAGAGTGGCCGATCAGGTCAACCTGTTTGGCTCCGGTACGGGCAAGCAGCGATTCTATTGCCACACCCAGCGCCGAATTGTGGTCAACAGACCGATCCAGGGTATTCCAGTCAAATGCGTAAAGCCGGTCGGGGCAATAGCCTGCGGCCTGAAAATCGCGGACGAAATTGGCCCAGGTATCTCCCGAGGCCAGAAATCCGTGCACGAATACGACGGGCCGGAACGTGGTGTCGCAGCCCGATGATTGAGCCGATAAGGGCGCCACAACGAGCGCCCAAAAACCTGTCAAAAAACCAATTAAAAAACGACGCATAAAATATTGATATGTAGCAAATTCCAATCAACCAATCAACCAATCAACCAATCAACCAATCAACCAATCAACCAATCAACCAATCAACCAATCAACCAATCAACCAATCAACCAATCAACCAGCCAATTGCTCCGGGTGAAACACCGCCCAATAGCCGTGTTTGCGGAACCACGTAGCCTGGCGTTTGGCATAGTTCCGGCTGTGTTGTTTGATTTTTTCGATGGTTTCTTCGCGGGTGCAAGTTCCGTCAAAAAAGTCGAACCACTCCTCGTAGCCTACGGTGTGCAAGGCAGGCAGATGGCGGTAAGGCAACAGTGCCCGGGCTTCTGCCTCCAGCCCGGTGGCCACCATACGATCCACGCGTGCGTTGATGCGGGCATACAGTTCCGGGCGCGGCAGTTCGAGTAAAATCAGGTGTGTTTCAAAATTTCGTCCGGGTTTATCCTGGGTCAAAAAATCGGAATAAGGCCGCCCGCTTTCGTAGCACACTTCCAGTGCTCGCCGCAGCCGGGCCGGATTTTGGCGATCCACCCGGGCAAAGTACGCCGGATCGCGTTCGGCTACCTGTGCTTGCAGCCAGGCAAGGCCGCCGGTTTCTTCACCCGCCCGCACGCGCGCTTTTGTTTCCGGTGAAACGGACGGAAATTCGTCCAGCCCGGCATACACCGCGCGCAGGTACAAGCCCGATCCGCCGACCAGGATGGCCACATTTTTTTTCTGAAAAATCTGTTCCAGCACCTGCAGGGCATCGCGCTCAAAATCGCCCACGCTGTACGGCTCGGCGATGCTGCGAAAATCGAGAAAATGGTGCGGCACACCACCCAGTTCTACCTGCGAAGGCTTGGCAGTACCGATGGTCATTTCGCGGTAAAACTGCCGGCTGTCGGCCGACAACACCTCCGTACCAAGTGCTTGCGCCAGCCGGACGGCCACTGCTGTTTTGCCGGTAGCCGTGGCGCCGCCAAGCACGATCAGGTGTTTTTTGCCGTCGGCAAGCAGGTGTTTGAACATGGTGGTGTCAGTTCTTGCCTTTCAAATCTTTTTCCCAACCGCCGGCGCCGAACCGGGCGTTCATGGTCACTTCCACTTCCCAGTTGGCACGCAGTTGTTCCAGTTTTTTCAGCAACACCTGCTCCGGGCGGCGACGTGCATAGTAGTCGCCGGTATCCCAGCGCCGGTTGCCGTTTACGTCTTCGATGAGTTCCAGGGAATAGGCCACCGGGGTCAGATTGGCAAATACAAGCCGGGCGGTGGTGGTAGTGTCGGCGGTAAAAAAACGCGCTTCCTCCAAGGCATTTCCGTTCATCAGGCGCAGGATGTAGGACGTTCCGGGGTTCAGATTTTCGAGTGTCAGGTTGAGGCTGCCGAGTTGTTTTTCAGCCGGCAGCGTAAACACCCGGCGCAGGGTGTCGGTATTGGTCATGCCCCAAAAATCGGTGATCGCGCCGGGCAGCAGCGTGAGCATGCACCGTTGCCCGCTAACCCAGTTGCGTTCCAGCCGCAGCACGCGCGGGCCGGAGGAGTCGGCCACGAGGGCAAACTCCCGGCTGTCGAGCGAGTCCACCTTGAACAAACACCGTGTCGTGTCCACAGTTGTTACCGGCCCGCTGAACGGTATTCGTACGGGTTTGCCGGACTGCACATTGACCACTCGGGGCGGCGGCAGGGCGCCCGGCGCCGGGGCATCGGGTGCGGCGCCCGACAGGCGTCCACGGCCCTTGGTATCACCTGCCCGGGGCAGGCGCTCATCGCCGAAATACGGGCGGTTCTGTTGTAATAATGCCGAGCGAGACAAGGCCCGGACAGGCACCGTGTCTTTTTGACCGACAAATAAACTCCACGCGGTGGAGTCGGGATTGTCGTACCACACCAGCAACGTGTCCTGCTCTTGTTCGCGCAGCCAGCGCAGGCCCGGCAGTCCGGGGCGAAGGGCTACGCTGTCGGGCGGCCCCGAAAAACCCAACCGGATCAGGCCGTACTGCCCGGCGTTCGGGGTCAGCATGCGCAACGGCGGCACGGGTTTGAACAGGCGGAACGCCAGGGTATTCGGGAGGCTATCGGACACTACGAGTGCGCTGTCGGGAAACCCGATACGTTCTTCCCCATTCCACTTCAGATTTTGATCGGCGTCGTCAATGGCCACGCCCTTGAACCCTCCCGGGCGCACGTTTGGAATCTGGAATTGCCCGCCCTTGTCGGTTCGGGCGAAGTAGTACGGGCGCTCCTGCTGTACGATACTGTCGTCCATTTTGTCGTACAGCATCACCGAAATGTTTTCCAGCGGTTCGCCGCTGAACGCGTCCACTACGCTGCCTGCTACAGTGAGGCTGTCCAGAAAATCGCCGGTAGAAAAAACGAAGCGCAGGTCTTTGGCGGGATTACCCTCGTGCAGGTCTTTGACGGCGGTACCGAAATTGATCGTGTAGGTGGTGTTGGGGCGCAGCGTCTCGTCTTTGTCGAGTTGGAATCGTACCGTTCGGCCTTTCAGGGTCACTTCCGGGCGTTTGGCCAAAGGCGGCGACACCAGCACCTGGGTGCCGACTTCCTGCAGGGTCACCCACTCGTCGAAGGTCAGTTCGAACGAGCGTCCGGAAAAGCGGGTCGTGTTATTGGGGGTGCTCTTTTCCTGCACCACCTGTGGCGGCGCGGTGTCCTTGGGGCCGCCTTCCGGGGTGACCGGGCGGGCACAGGCAACGAGCGCGAGCATCGCGAAGGCGAGGGTGTGTTTTTTCATTCGTTGTGGCCGCGAAGGTAGGCAAAACGCCGCATGAGAAGGGAAAGCGGCGCGGAGCAAGATTTCTGCTCTTGTCCAGAGCAGAAAGCATAAATTTGCACAGCCTGCCGGCGGAAAATACAATCGCCAACGCGCCGCAGGTTTGTAATGGTTTGCCCCAAATTATGGACACGCTGTTTCAGAGCGAGGCGTAGTCGCGGTTTTTAGACTTTCCAGGTTTTTAAAACCTGGAAAGTCTATCGTGATTTACCTCACTCGTCATCATCCCGCACCGTCGGCTCCACTTCGGCCACAGTAGCGCTTTCGCCGGGAGTGGGGTCGGCGAAGGGGCGTTTTCCGATGAGGTTTTCCAGATCGGTGCGGTGCAGTACTTCTTTTTCGAGCAGGGTTTTGGCGAGTGCATCCAGTTCGCGGCGTTTCTCACGCAGCAGGTTTTTGGCGCGATCGTACTGCTGGTCAATCATGGCTTTCACCTCCTGGTCAATCAGGTAGGCCGTTTGTTCGGAGAACGGGCGGTTGTACGTCTCGTTCAGCATGGTGTAAAACGACACATTTCCGACCTTTTCATTCATGCCGTAGTTGATGATCATGTCGTACGACAGGCGCGTGATGTGGTCGAGGTCGCTTTGAGCGCCGGTGCTGATCTTGTCGAACACCACCGACTCGGCGGCGCGACCGCCGAGGGTCATGCAGATATCGTCGAGCAGTTTCTCCTTGCGGGTGATGTACTGCTCTTTGGGCAGGTATTGCGCGTAGCCAAGCGCAGCGAGACCGCGCGGCACAATGGTCACCTTGACCAGCGGGTGGGCGTGTTCGAGGAACCAGCCGCAGATGGCGTGCCCGGCTTCGTGGTAGGCAATGATCTGTTTTTCCTCCGGACTGATGATCTTGTTTTTCTTTTCCAAACCGCCGATCACCTTGTCCAGCGCGTAGTTGAAGTCGTCCAGGTCTACGGCTTTTTTGTCGCGGCGGGCGGCGATGAGGGCGGCTTCGTTGCACACGTTGGCGATGTCGGCGCCGACGAATCCGGGGGTCATTTCAGCCAGAGCATTAGGCGTGACTTCGGGCGAAACCTTGATATTTTTCAGGTGTACCTCGAAGATTTGGGCGCGGCCCTTGAGGTCGGGGCGGCCGATGCCGATTTGCCGGTCGAAACGGCCCGGGCGCATCAGGGCGTTGTCGAGGATGTCGGGGCGGTTGGTGGCTGCCATGAGGATAACGCCCTTGTCGGTGGGGAAACCGTCCATTTCCACGAGCAACTGGTTGAGCGTGTTTTCGCGCTCATCATTGCCGCCCTGAATAGCGCCGCGCCCGCGGGCGCGCCCGATGGCGTCAATTTCGTCAATGAAAATGATGCAGGGCGCTTTTTCACGGGCCTGGCGGAACAGGTCGCGCACACGGGATGCGCCCACGCCGACGAACATTTCCACAAAATCGGAGCCGGAAATGGAGAAAAACGGCACACCCGCCTCACCTGCCACGGCCTTGGCCAGCAGGGTTTTGCCCGTACCGGGAGGCCCGACGAGCAGCACGCCCTTGGGTATTTTGCCGCCGAGGGTGGTGTATTTTTTCGGATTTTTCAGGAAATCCACGATTTCCATCACCTCTTCCTTGGCTTCATCGAGGCCGGCTACATCGGTGAACGTGATGTTCACTTTGGAGTTGTTGTCGAACAGGGTCGCTTTGGATTTTCCGATATTGAAAATCTGCGAACCCGGTCCGCCGCCGGCGCCGCCCATACGCCGCAGGATGAAAATCCAGATGGCCATGAGCAGGAGCAAGGGCAACAGGTAGGTCATCAGCGTGCCCGTCCAGTTGGTTTCATCCACATAGACCGGGACGATTTTGGACTTTTTCTCCTTGACCAGACTTGTATTCAGGGCTACAAGGTTGTCCTTCAGCACGTCCATAGAGCCGATGTTAAAGGAAATGTACATCTGCTCGGGGTTGAAGTTCCAGCCGGGTTTGTCGGGTTTGCAGTCCTTGTTTTTGTCTTCGATGCGGAACATCTCGAAGTACTTGCAAAGGCTGTCTTTTTTGATGTACGCCCGGGCGGTTTCCTTGTTGACGACCTCCAGTTTTTCGATATCGCCGGCCCGTACCATGGTTTCAAAATCTTCCCAGGACTTGGTGGGTGGGGCTACGAACATACGGGACAACTGTAGCCCCAGCAGGGCAAGCCCGATGAGGATGTATATCCAGGTAAAACTGAACCGGGGCATATTGTCGCCGCCGTTGGAATTATTATCGTCGCGTTGGGGGCGCGGATCGTTTTCGTCTTCGCGCTTACGCTTGTCGTTGCTCATAATTTAAGTTGATGTTGGCTGTTAGAGTTCGGCGAATTCCGTGAAGTCGGCATCGCTCCAGAGTTGTTCGATGTCGTAGAATTCGCGGGTTTCGGGGTAAAAGACATGCACGATGGTGTTGAAATAGTCCATCAGCACCCATTTGGCGTTCTGGGAACCTTCGACATGAGCGGGCATGGTCAGCATTTCCTCTTTCACTTTTTTGTAGATGCTGTCGGAAATTGCCTTGATGTGCGTGTTGGAATCGCCTTCGCATATGACAAAAAAATCTGCAGGAGCATCGCCGAGCCGGCGGAGATCCAGCAGGACGATTTTTTTTCCTTTTTTATCGCGAATGCCTTCGATGATGCAGTGGTTGAGTCGCTCTGTGCGAGCCTCGCGGGCCATGGAAGGCCGCTGTACCGTTGTGAGATTCAAATGCTGGTGTGTTTAAGTTTTACATTTCGGGGAATCCATTACCGGAACCCGGCATAAAAGTACGGAACTTTGCATGTGACGGCCAAGCACCGACTTTTTGTTGGCATGAATTAGCCGCCAAAGCGCATGGCAAACACACTTTTCATCGGAAAAGTTTACCACCGATTCGACGAGCTCGCGTCCACGAACGATTACGCCCGGGAATTACTCGCAAAAAGCAAGCCACCCGAGGGAACAGTCATCCGGGCTGCCAGCCAGTCAGCCGGACGTGGCCAATATGGCAGCCGCTGGCTGAGTACCCCCGGCGACAACCTGCTTTTGAGCATTATTCTGTACCCAACCTGGCTGTCCGCAAACGAGCAGTTCCACCTGAGCGAAGCCGTTGCACTGGCAGTGTTGGACGTGGTTCGATTGCAAATCGGGCGCCGGCAAGGACCTCCCCTGCCGCGGGCCACGGTCAAATGGCCGAACGACATTTATCTCGACGACCGCAAAACCGCCGGAATTCTGATTCAAAACGCCCTGAGCGGACACATGCTGCAATCTTCCATCGTGGGCATCGGCCTGAATGTGACCCAGCGGGAATTTCCGCCCGAAGCGCCCAAAGCCACGTCGCTGTCCCTGACAAGCGGCGAGCCGGCAGACCTCGATGCCCTGGCCGACACGCTTTTTGCCTGCGTGGAGCAGCGCTACCTGCAGTTGAAAAGCGGCCAAACCGCCGCACTGCGGACGGAGTACCTCCAAAACCTGTACGGGCTGGGGGAACATCGAACATTTACCCGCGCGGACGGCAGCCGCTTTGAAGGCGCCATTCAAGGCGTGGCCGAAGACGGGAGGCTGGTGATCCGGACGGGCGCGGGCGAGGAGTTTTTTGGGGTGAAGGAGGTGGGGTTTGTGTAGTGGTTATTTTCCAAAAATCTCCCCCAGCGCCCCCTCCAGTTCCGGGTACTGGAACCGGAATCCCGCCTGAATGATTTTTTCTGCCGACACGCGGTTGCTGAACAGCACGGCGTCGGCCAGTTCACCGAGCACCAGCCGGAGCGCAAACTCCGGG
>JAEUUV010000255.1 GCA_016787285.1 Saprospiraceae bacterium
CTTGGCCTTGGTGGGCGATCAGGTAGTCAACGTACAACTCAAAGGTCTGGGCCTTTAGCATGGTTCCGTTTTTGAACCTCAAATGTCTTACTGTCAAAGAACTTTACTCGCCTAATTTTGGGGGGTGCGTAATGTCAGTTACAAGTCAAAACGACACAGTTACAAGCTCGCACTTGACAGCGGCCCTGTTGCGAACGTATCTTGAGGACCGTTCTTCGAGTGGGTTTTGGCGGTGACGGCCCAAGTACTTTTCCGATTATTTGTAAGCAACTTTTCAAAAAAAGGGGCTATACTTTTGCTGCCGGGTCTGCCATGAAGGCCATGTCTTCACCTGATCATTTCACTTAAACCAATTTCAGTTATGAAAAAACACACCGTTTCCGTTCCGAAACCATGCTGCTTCCCATCTATCCGGGGGGGGGCAACCGCGTTCCGAATCTCCTTTGTAGGTGTTAATGCCATGCTAACTCAAAAACAACCGTCACAGTTACTACTGCTCTTGTTGACGTTTTTTTGGGGAGGGCTGTCACAAGCACGGGGACAAACAGGCAATTGCAGTGATTGGGCTTTAGAAATTTGTGAAGTACCGTTATCGTACAACAGCACTCAATATCCGGCCTCCCCTGGCTGTGCCGATGGGTGCCACAGGGTTTACTATCATGTGTATTTGATCAAAAATGGATCAAACGGCAACCTGCAATCAGAATACCCTATGTATTTTACAAACCTTTCGCTGACTGGCACGCTCGCCGTTACATCAGTAAATGCGGGGCTAACCGGAACCGGACTTTCGGAGGTCAATGTGAAAGAGTCGGTCGCATGCACAAGTAATTTTCCCGGCTTGAACAATCCTGATCCTGGAGCAAACTCCCCGCTCTTAAGCTATAGCGACGTCTCCAATGTGTTTACCTGGCAGGTATCATCCAATAATCCGCTACAGCCAGTACTTAATTGGCCGGTTTATGGGCGTATGCCGGTGTTCACCTTGGCCGTGGATGTTTTTCCAGGCGAGACCGTTCAGCCCGTCGGCATGGTATTTTCATTTACGATAACGGACCAATTTGGAGCCAACCCAATATCGTGCAATACAGCAGTACTGACATGTACCACTGCCGATAATCTGAACAAGAGCATTGCACAGCCTTCCAATCAATGCAACACACCTTGGCTGGCTTTGCGCATTGGTGAAGCCGTAGATGTGGACCCGCCGCAGCCCGGCTTCCCAAACCGGAAGAGGGCTCCTGTTTGGGTCTATGCCCCCGGAAGTTCGCTGACGTGGGGAGAAGTAGACTTTTTGATGACGGTAGCTTCCAGCCAAAATGTGCCCATGCCGATCATTGAGGGCGGGCTTCTGCCTGTCAGTGCCGTTCGTAAATATGCCATAGGTGGGCAGTATCGGCTGTATGCAAATCATAAGGGTACTATCCAGATACAAAATGGCGCCGGAAGCCCTAACAGCGGAAACACCTTGTTTTATATCGTTCTGGATGGCCCGCAGTTGGAGTCGGAATGCGCCGAGGTTACGCTGGCTTTTACAGGTCATGCTCGGCTTGATGGGGGAAGTTTCAACTGCTGCAAGCCGCAGTTGAACAATGAACAAATGGTCTCCTGGAACGGGCCGAATTGCATTTCCGATGCTTGTCCGGAGATAACACTAAAAGCTGTTCATAACTCGACAAACTTCTCAAACAATTGTGGTGACAAGTTGAAATTTGACCTGCAAATTGTTTCCACGCAGAATACGGAACTGAGCGATGTGCGTGGCGTACTAAAAGTAAAAAAGACCGGTTCGTTTTCATTGGACGGCACCTTGACAACCTCGCCCTACTGCAGCCCGGCTTCCTGCATTACGGTGACCGACATTTCCTCGGATTACTTGCGGGTAGAGTACGATGTCGTCGGCATCCCCAACAACCTTAAACTGTTTGCCAATCAACCCAAGTTGTTGGCGACCATTGTACTGACCACATCCGACAACGGCTGCATTAGCGGGATGGACTTTCTGGATGCCGCAGTATTTAAGACCGGCAGCCAGGACGCCTGCGTGGCATCGGGCACTTCCAGTTTTTCCGCCAACAACCCCAACGACGATATTTGTTCTATTGGGCATATCCTGCAAGTCGGCGCCGAGTCGGTGGTCACCGGCGAGCCTATCCCGGTTTGGTACTATTATGTGAACTACCGGGACGGCAACTTGACCAATTGCCGCTATAACGGGAACAGTCCAGACGGCAGCACCATATCCCGTTGCGTATGCATATTGCCCGATGTGGAGCAGAACGTGGTTCTGAAAAAGGACAACGACTGGCTCAACGGGGTCTCGACTTTTGATTTGGTGCGCATCCAACAACACATACTTGGCCTGAACTCGTTGGTGGGGTTCCAGTACCTCGCAGCGGATGCCAACATGAGCGGGAGTGTTTCGACATTCGATCAGGTGGAACTGCGCAAGCTCATCCTCGGCATCTATCAGGAGCTGCCGGCATCATACGCTTGGCGGTTTGTGGACAAGAACCTGAAAAGCGCCTTGGAGAACTCGACAACCCCTTTTATCGTCCTCGGTTCGAGGGGCACTTATGGTTTCCCGATCACGTCAAAAGAACATGCTGCGGGCGAGTTCGCCACCTTTGCCCTTCCGCCTATGGCAGGGCTTGACAGCAAGGCCGAGTTCGTGGGCTTCAAAGTGGGGGACGTCAATGGGAACTCAACCCCGAACCTGCAGCAAGAATCGTCGAGCGACCGTTCGGCGAGGCCGCTCTTGACGTTGGGTACGCACGCTGTGCATGGCCGCACAGGTCAGGTCGTCGAAATCCCGGTATTCGGTCTTGACCGCCAGTTCTTACAGGGCTGGCAGGTGGCTTTAGGCTTCGATACCAGCCTGTTGCGCGTCACGGGCGTGCGTTGGGGGGGCGACATTCCGCCCGGCGCTGCGCAGGATCGGGGCTGGCACCTGGCGGCTCCGGGTGAGCTGCGCTTGCTCTGGTACAGCGGCTCCGATACCTACGCTGTGGAACCGGGCAAGCCCCTGTTCTTTGTGCAGGCCGAACTTCTGCGGCCCACACGTGCTGCCGCATCCTTGCTGCACCTGCAACTTGCCGGAATTCCTTCCGAGGCGTATGCCGATGACCACAGCCACTTTGCGCTGCAGCTCCGGATATCCGACATGGCGCTCCTGCCCGCCTCAAAACTTTCGGACATCGAACCAAGACCGCTATACAGCCTGTCAATCTATCCCAACCCGTCGGCGGCCATGTTCCGCCTCGAGATTGAGGCATCGGCGCCCTGCGAGGCTCGCTTGAACATCGCCGACGCATTGGGCCGCACCGTGCATGAACGAATCCTGAACCTCGTGGAGGGACGCAATGACTTGGTTTCCATGCAACTTCCGGCTCTTGCACCGGGGGCGTACCTTATCAGCCTGCACACGCCCGTTGGAGTGGAAACGCTTCGCCTCGTGCGGCGGTAGTTACGGTACCCGTGCCCTCGTAGAGTATTTGGTGTATCTCTATGACACCAAATACTCTGCGAGCGGTGCCCACAATGCTCACCTGCTCACAACGCTCACCCGATAACATGAACAATACATACACGTACATCATCCACGCCCTATTTTTGGCCGCCGGCGCCATGCAGCCATTATCTGCCCAAAACCGATACTACGTCAACCCCGCCGCCGCAGGCGCCAACACCGGCATATCGTGGACGGATGCCTTCACCGATCTGCACGATGCCTTGGTCACGGCCGTCGCAGGCGATGAGGTGTGGGTGGCCCAGGGCAGCTACCGCCCCAGCGCCATCGGCGACCGCTCGGCCCGCTTCGAGATGCTGTCCGGCGTGCGCCTCTATGGCGGCTTCGCGGCCACCGAACTCGCCTTGAGCGAACGTGACTGGCAGGCCTACCCCAGCGTGCTGGACGGCGACATCGGCACGTCGGGCGACAGCACCGACAACTCCCGAAACCTGCTGTACCTGTTCCGCCCCGACAGTTTCACCCTTGTGGATGGCCTCACCTTCCGGCATGCCGTAGCCGACGATCCCGCCGTGGCGCCGGGCACGGTGGGCAATTCGGGCGCTGCGCTGTACATCATGGCACACAACGGAGAAGCCTACCCCACGATCCGAAACTGTGCGTTCGAGCGCAACACGGCCCTGCGGCACGGCGGTGCGGTGTACGTCAACGGAGGTGGCACCGGTTCCGTGGCCCCGGTATTTGACAATTGCCGCTTGGTAGAAAACCGCGCCGTACTTGGAAATGGCGGGGCATTGTACCGAAATGGCGGGAGTTGGGTGGACCGCCTGGACATCATAGGGTGTGTGTTTGACGGGAATGTAGGACGTTTTCAGGGAGGAGCGATTTATTTTGCGGACTCGAAGAGGAGCGACAAGTTCGATATAAGGCACACTACTTTTGAAAACAACTACATATTTCTTCCATTGGGGATGGGGGGGGACTTGAAGGGAGGAACCGTGTTTTTTGCCTCGCCGGCCCGCTACCCCGATGCGACCGTTTTGTCCATGAGGAATGTCAAGATGAAAAGCAACAAGTTTTGGGAAGACCAATTATGGCTCGATTTGGAAGATGCGCCAATCGCATGCGGTCTTTCCGGCATTGCTACTGCTGGGAACATGGCCTTAAGCCTGGACTCGATATCGTCCGAGGACAACAGAGACTTCATGAACTGTGAGGTACTGGGATGGATCAAAGTTGATATTGCCAACTCGGCGTTTGTTCGCGATACGCTTTCCTCTCAATTGACTGCAGATGTTCCAAATGACGATACCAGCCGGATAGTGAACACACGATATGTTAATTGCACGGGAAGTAGGTATAGTGATAGGGGCACCTCCCTGTCTTTCGTGACGGTGCTGGACAATCTGTACTGTGAAAACAACGCCTCACTCTCCTTTGGTATGGGCAGCTATTACAATGGCAGCAGCAGCACGATAATCGCAAGCAACATCGTTGCCAAAAGCAACAAGGATCCCAAAATAGTAAACAATGAATACCAATGGTTCAACTCAGGGATACTTTTGTTGACCGGCGCAAACTCGACAACCCTGACTGAATCCGTTGTCATTTCGAACTCAAGCACATTTGACAACAGTATCTATGTGGATTATGGCAGCCCTTTTCGATCCATCGCTTACCACAACAATGCCTTCCGCTTGAGCACTGAAGTAGAACATCTTCAACGGTCTTTTTTGCTCCCCCACTTCCCACCCGTTTCCGTTGTTTTCGACAACAACATCCTCAATATCTCCGACACCTTCAACGCGCCTGCCTGGATCAAAACCAACAACCAGTTCTCCACCGACCCCCAATTCGTCAACCCCGAGGCGGGCGACTTCCGTCTGCGGCCATGCTCGCCGGCCATCAATGCAGGCGACAACGCCGCCGTGGTCAGCGCCACCGACATCTTCGGCAATCCGCGCATCCAATACGGCACGGTGGACATCGGGGCCGTGGAGATGGGCGAATTGTACTTCGCCGACAACACGCCGGCCATCCAGCCCGCTTGCCCCGGCGCAAGCAACGGCAGCATTGACGTATCGGGGTTGGAGGCCTGCCCGCCCGTGGCGTACCAGTGGGACGCAGCGCCCGGCAACAACAGCCCCCAACTTTCCGGCCTTGCGCCGGGCGAATACGCCCTGACCGCCACGGACGCCAATGGGCGAACCGTCGTGGCGGTCTTGTCCGTCCCCCTTGGCCCTCCGCCCACCCTCTCACCCCTCCCCACCCCCGTCGCCTGCGGCGATACCCTCGGCGGCTCGGTGGCCGTATCCGTATCCGGCGCCACCGCCCCGCTCGCCTTCGACTGGGGCGCTCTCGGTTCCGACAGCCTGCTCTCCGGCCTGCCGCCGGGGCTGTACCCCGTCACCGTCACCGACGCGCGCGGCTGCACCGCCGTCGGCAGCGTGGAGGTGGACCGCTCGGGCAACCTCGGCGTGGACATCACGGCACAGCCCGTCTCCTGCCACGGCAGTGCCGACGGCAGCCTCACCGTGCTGCCCGCTAACGGCAAGGCGCCCTTCACCTGGAACTGGAGCAACCCACCCGGCGCCGCTACACCCACCGTCGGCCCGCTCGGCCCCGGCACCTACGAGGGCACCCTCACCGACGCCTTCGGCTGCACCATCGGCTGGGTGCTTCCCCTGGGGCAGCCCGGGCTTTTGCAGCCCAGCGCCTTTGTGACCGATGCCTCGGATACTGGCAAGGCCGACGGCGCCATCCTGCTCATCCCCACCGGCGGCACAGGGCCTTATTCGGCCCTGTGGGCCGGCGGCCAGACGGGCCTGCTGCTCGACAGCCTGCCGCCCGGCGCCTACTTCGCCACCGTGACCGACGCCAACGGCTGCACGGCGGCCACGCCGCCCGTCCTGGTGGGCGTGACCACGGCTGCCGGCGAACCGGACGCCCCCGCCGGCTGGCAGGTGCTGCCCAACCCGGCGACGGATGCCACATCGGTGGTGCTGAGCGGCCCTGCACCGGTCTCGCTGCCCGTGCGGCTGTGGGCAGCCGACGGACGCCTGGCGCTGGAGCGCGTGCTGCCCGCCGGCGCCGACCGGCTCCATCTGCGTGTGGGCGACCTGCCGCGCGGCATGTACTTCGTGCAGGTGGGTGCTGCGGTGCGGAAGGTGGTGCTGCGATAAAATAAGTGCCACAGAGGCTCGCAGAGAAACATGAGACATCCCGAATTTTGAAAACATTTGAATCACGCTCTTTTCGAGAGATTAGATGTTGTTCTTCGACTGCCGCTCGCGCGTATTGGGCGGGGACAAGCCCCGCCCCTACAAAGGGAATCGCTACATTTTTGTTACGATTGACCTGTTTTGCAGGTAGGGGCGGGGCTTGTCCCCGCCCAATACGCGCGAGCGGTCGTAACCGAGATGTCTGATGCATCCAATGCCGGTACATTTTTTTACGAAGTCCATGTTTCCCAAGAAATTCGGGATGACTCATGTTTCTCTGCGAGCCTCTGTGGCATTGCCCCATTGCGCGCGCCGTGCGCATGTCCCTTTGCACAGGTACAAGCCAAAATCAAAACCGGAAAATATCCCACAGGCGCGCCCGGAACTGTACCACGCTGCGCACCTGTACCAATTCGTTGTGCCAGGCATACGGCCAATCGCCGGCGGGAGGATCAATCTCCAGCGCATCGGCCGGGCGGCAGCGGTGTGCGGCGCGCTGAAGCAGGGTGCGCAGATGCCTGGGAGGCGCCCACTGCCGGGCGTATTCCCGTCGCAGCGGGTATTCCCAAACTGCAAGCAAAAACTCTCGGGGCCAGCGGTGTTCGGCCTCCAGCAGGGTGTGTACAAGTGCCGAATCGGGTGATTCCAGCAGGGTTTCGTCGCGCAGCAAATCCAGTGTGCAACGTTTCCAGAGCGGTTCGATCAGCGCGGGCAGATCGGGCCGGAGGCGCCGGTCGGCTGCCGGCGCTTTGCCTGTTCCGATGCCGGGTTTCGGAGCGGCGGTTTTGGTTTTTTTTAAAAAAAATGCCCAGTCAGGATTTTGCAGCGCGAGCCAATGCACCACCGGCCCCATTGCCGCATGTGCCGCCGGCAAAAACAACCTTTTGCGAGACAAAAAATTGAGCACTTCGGGCGCCATCTCCGGCGGCAAACGCCAGCGATGCCGGTTCATCAACTCGAAAAACTCCGGCAGCACCGTGGGGTAGGCATCGTGCCGAATCATTGCCGACAGCGGTTGCAGTACCTCCGGCGGACACAACGGGCGGGCATCCGGCAGGCAAGCCGGGAATAACGGATCGGGCGCCACCGGTACCGGCGCTGCCGCCCGGTGCAAAAGCCAGGCAGCCGGCAGTGCCCGCAAAGCCGTGCGGGCCGGGTCGCCGGCGTCTTCCAGCCCCAGCGCAGCCAGCGTTGCGGGGGAAACGGCTTGTCGCTCCGAGCCGACAACAACCGTCCGAACCATGTCTGCCCACAGGTTTTCCATGGGCACAAAGATGGGGCGATTTGTGGTGGCCGTGCCGGGTTTGCAGGATGCCGTTTCCCGGCTTCTGCCTACTTTTGGCACGCCCAAACAAAAGCGGCGGGTCTGAATCGGTTTTTTTCGAAATTATCGCCGTTTTTTAGCGCTTCGATTTTGATTTTTTCACCGCAGAGACGCAGAGGCGCGGAGTTTGCCCCGGTTTTGTTTTGAAAAAAACTCCGCGCCTCCGCAGTGAAAACTCCCCGACACAAAATCATGCTCCAACCAGAAACCTCGAAACCAGAAACCTTCTAACCGGAAATTCCCCCGACACCAGATCATGCACTTCGAGCACATGAAACAACTTGCACTTTTTCTGACGGCCTGCTGCTTTGCTGCGCCACTGTTTGCACAAACACCCGCCAACGACAACTGCGATACACCTGTACCGCTCGGCACGGCGCCGGTATGCACCAGTGCCGAGTACACCAACCTGAACGCCACCCCTTCCAATATCGGCGCCAACAACCAGCCCTCCTGCTTCAGCGTGGGCGGCCCGGGGAACGACGTGTGGTTCACGTTTGTGTGTCCGGCCTCCCCGCTCGATTTCCGGATTCAACTGACCGGTACCGGCGCCGACCTCATCGCCAACCCGCAGTTGGCGGTTTACCGGGGCGATTGCGTGACCGACGGGCTGGCCGAACTTGACTGCGTAGCCGGCGCCGCAGGCAGCACTGAACTGTTCCTCGATGTACAGGGGCTGACGCCCGGCGCGGTGTATTTTATCCGGGTATCCTCTGCCGGTGCAGCGGCGAATGCGGGTATTTTCAACCTCTGTGTGAACGAAATACCGCCCATCGTCACCATTGACCAGGGCGGCTCCACCTTGTGTGCCGGCACGCTGTACGACAGCGGCGGCCCCAACGGCGACTACGGCGCCAACGAAGACCACGTGTTCACCATTTGCCCCAGCGTACCCGCTTCCTGCATCAATTTTACGCTGGATTACTTCAGCCTCGACGCCGGCGGCGCGTTTTCACCGGGATTCGATGTGCTTACCTTTTTCGACGGCCCGAACACCTCGGCGCCGATTGTGGCGCAGATCAACAGTTTCAGCGACATCTTCGGCGCCGACGGTGGTGGTGCGGTGTGCTTCGGGGTACAGGCGTCCAGCGGCTGCCTCACCGTACAGTTCCAGTCGGACGCTACCGTGCAATTCGAGGGTTTTCAGGGCAGCTGGCAGTGCAGCGCCCAGGCCTGCGACCCGCCGTCGGGCATCGAAGTGGAAACGGCGGTGACCACGGTGGATATCGTGAATGCGGTGGCTGCACCCGGCACCACCGTTACGATTGCGGCTATTGACAAATGCCCGCCCGGCGCCTACGGGACGTTTGAATTTGCCACCGACAACAACGACCTCGGCCTGCGCCGTGGACTTGTGCTCACGTCCGGTGGCGCCGATCTCGTAGTCGGCCCCAATAACAATCAGGGTCTTTCTTTGGACAACAATGCGCCCGGCGACGCCGACCTGAACTACCTGTCCACCATCCAGGGCAACGGCACCCCCTCGCTGGACGCCTGCATCATCGAAATGGATGTGTTTGTGGCTGCCGACGAACTCGCGTTCGAGTACGTGTTCGGTTCCGAAGAATACCCGGAGTACGCCAACAACCAGTTCAACGACATTTTCGCCTTCCTCGCCTCCGGCCCGGGCATTGTGGGCGACCCCAACCTCGGCAACGCGCAAAATATAGCCGTACTGCCCGGTACCAACACGCCTGTGCAAATCAACAGTGTAAACAACATCATCAACTGGGAATACTACCGCAACAACGAGGTGTCGCTCGGCTCCACGCTCCAGTACGACGGCCTCACTTCCGACTTCATGGGTGTAAAAAAAAGCCTTACGGCCCGCGTGGATGTGATACCCTGCAACACGTACCGCCTCAAACTCGCTGTGGCCGACCGTGTGGACCGCTTGTTCGATTCCGGCGTATTTATCTCCGAGGTGCGGGGCGGGGCGCCGGAACTTTCCGTGACGTTCGCCAGTGGACTGGACTACTTTATCGAGGACTGCAGCGGCACGGATGACCAACTCGTCATTCGTCTGAGCAAACCCAAAACCAAAGCCGTTTCGTACACCATTACCGTCGGCGGGTCGGCGCAGCAGGGCGTGGATTACACCATGAACATTCCGGCGGTCATTACCTTCCAGCCTGGCGATACTGCGCTCACATTCCCGATCATTCCGCTGGCCGATGGTTTGCCGGAAGGCACCGAAACGATCACCATTTCGCTTTCCAACGATTTCGGCTGTGGGACGGTGGTATTCCAGACGCTCACGCTCGAACTACGCGACAATGCCGAAGTGGTCGTCAACGGCGGCGCCGACACGGTGTATGTGTGCCCCGGCGGCACCGCCCAATTGTTGGCTACCGGCGCACAAAACTACTTCTGGACGCCCCCGCTGGCGATCAGCAACCCGGGAATACCCAATCCGACCATTACGCCGACGCAAAATGTCGCACTGAAGGTGGTTGGTACTATTGGCACCTGCTCCGACACGGCATCTGTTTTTGTCAAACTCATTTCCATCCCCACGCTGTCCGTGCAGGCTACGGGCAATTCGAACCTGTGCCTCGGCGATACCGTCCAGTTGCTGGCGCTTACAAACGCCGGAGACGCCAACGTCACCTGGTCGCCAAAATCCCGTCTGAGCGATGCCACAAGCGCCACCCCGCTGGCCTATCCGCTTTCGACCATCACGTACACAGCCACGCTGGCAGTTCCCGGCTGCCCGCCCGAATCGGAACAGATTACGCTGAACGTGGACACGCTGTTTTTTCCAACGCTCGCATTTGCCAATATCACAACCTGCCAGAACTACCCGGTTCAGTTGGCCGATAACTTGCAAACCAGCACGACCTACTCCTGGATACCGGCGCAGGGGTTGAACAACGCCGGTATTTCCGGCCCCATTGCCACACCCGATCAAACCACCACGTACACCCTGACCGCCACCAGCGCCAACGGGTACTGTACTCAAACGGCTTCGGCTACCGTAACCGTTACGCCTGCCGATGTGGAAATTCTGGGGCCTGACACGCTGGCCATCTGCCTCGGCGACACGCTTGCGCTCACGGCTACGGCCAATCCTTCGGGGGCTACGATCAACTGGCAGCCGCCGTTTTATGTGACGCCAACCAGCGGCCCGTCGGTGAAAACCTCGCCCGATGAGTCCATCACCATCCGGGTGACTTACGAAATCAACAATTGTCAGGTACTGGACTCGATTCACATTCTGGTGGACTCCCTGCCCGATCTGAGCCTGATTCGCGACCCGGAAAAACCGATTTACTGCCCGGGCGATACGGTTTTGCTGCGCCTGAATACATTTTACGATCCGGGTGTTTTCCGCGGCCTGACCCACGAATGGGACATGTTCGGCGAACAACTCTCGCCTCTGGATGAGCCTAATCTCGTCGTTGTTGCATCCGCCACGCACACGTATATGCTTGCCACGGCAAGCCAGACCGGGGCCTGCAAAGACACGACCACCGTAGACCTACCCGTAGGCGTACCGCCGACATTTATGGTGACCAACCCGCAGCCGATATGCCCGGGCGATACCGCGCAAATCATCATTGACGTAATGCCCGACCAGAAAATCGAATGGGACGACCCCACCGGCACCTTGTCTTGTCTGGATTGCAAAACCCCGAAGGCGAACCCGTTGTCCACAAGCAGTTATACGGTCACCACCCCGGAGGCCGACTGCCCGGGCCAGGCCACAGTGACCGTCGCCGTGCTGCCGCAGCCGGCGCTTAGCCTTGCCAGTACTACCATTTGCATCGGAGGCAACGTGAAACTGAACGATATTCCGGTCAATCAAAACGATGTGTACACCTGGACGGTGCTGCCTCCCGGCAACCCGGCATCCATATCCAACCCCGGCATCAGCAACCCGACGGTGACGCCCGCGATTACTACGACCTACGCCGTGACGGCACAGGGCCAATGCAAAAACCAGGGTCAGGTGACCGTCACGGTGAACAGCGCCACCATCAACGCAGGCCCCGATCAGGCAGCCTGCTTCGGGGTACCGGTCACGCTGAACGCTACGGTGACCACCTCGCCCGGCGTGACCGGCGCCATCACCTGGTCGCCCGGCCCGGGCAACGGCCCCAGCCTGACCGTAACGCCTGCCGATACCACGACCTACACGGCAGTGTTCACCTATCAGCCCAACTGCACAGCGCTCGATCCGGTGACGGTCAATGTGCTGCCGGGCGTTTCGCTCGGCGCCATCACGACCGACTCAATGCCGGCGATTCTGTGCGAAGGCAGGCCAATCGCGCTCGAAGTGGAAGTAGCCCCGACAACGGCTACTTTGGTCTGGTACCAAAACGGCGAAGTGATCCCCGGCGCCACGCAGGATTCCGTGGTGGTTATCCCTCCCGGCGCCGCCGAACCCGTTGCAGTGCTGTACACCGTGATCGCCACTACAATAAACGGCTGCACGGCTACTGCCGGGCCGTTTGAACTGACGGTGCAGCGATGCATCGCGTTCCCGAATGCGTTCACGCCCGACAGCGACGGCAACAACGACACTTTCAGCGGCGCCATAACCTTCGGCAGCGAACTGGAAGTGCTGGAGTTCCGGGTGTTCAACCGCTGGGGTAATCAGGTATTTGAAGCAACACCTTCGGAAAAAGTCTGGAACGGGAAAGTGAACGGCGAGGACGCTCCCAGCGATGTGTATGCCTGGTACATCCGGGTGCGGTTTGCCAACGGCGAAGAGGAAACCTACAAGGGGGATGTCACGCTGCTGCGTTGAACGGAGGTACTTTAACCTTCCAGGTTTTGCAAACCTGGAAGGTTTGGGCACATATGTAGTTGAACAGAGGTCTGTTCACATGCGCGGTGTGGAATGAAAAACAGCCAAAAAAATCAGAGCCATTTTCATGGGCTGCGACACGGAGCCGTCGAAGCGGTCGTCAATGGCCCAGTCGCGGGGGTCGCCCTCCGTCAGGGTGTAGAGGTAGAACGTGCCGCGGTTGTTGTCCTGCACGAGCCACTCGTCGAACTGGCTGGTCCAGCGGCTGCGCAGGGTAAGGGAGAAATTGTTGTCGGTCACGCGCCATTCGGAGGGGTCGCCGTTCCAGGCGGCCCGCATGGTGACGACGGCGCCGCTGTACGTGCGCAGTTCCCACTGGGAGGGGTCGTCTTTCCATTTCATGCGAATGGTACCGCGTTCGTCGCCGAGGCTGAAATCCCACTCCGACCAGTCGTCGCGCAGGTTCAGCCAGCGCAGTTTGAGTTCGCCGTACAGTTCTTCATCGGGGGCTTCCATGGCTTCTTCCGCTTCGGCCTCCTCCGGCGGGATCGTATCGGCTGTTTGCGCATACAATTCCCACTCCACGAAGGAGTCGCTCCAGCGGGAACTGATGCTTGACAGGACTTGTGCAGTCGCGAGGTTTCCTGCCAGAAGTATCCAGCAAAGCAAGGCGCGTGTTCGCATGGTGTTGTTTTTTAAAAGTGTCACAGAGGCTCACAGAGGGTATGGAGGCTCACAGAGTTTTTGGCCGATTAAGAGCGGACAGTTCCCTTCGGGATGACAAAAAAAACTCTGTGAGCCTCCATTCCCTCTATGAGCCTCTGTGACACTCCTACTCTACTCAGAACGGCAGGTCGTCCGTATTGGCCGGCGGCGGCGTATTGTTGTAGTCCGGGAACGGATCGGAAGGGAAACGCGAATCGGCGGCGGCTGTTGTGGTGGCGCCGCTGCCTTCGCCGGCTCGCTCGATGCGCCAGGCATTGAGGTTGGTCAGGTACTTGCCGTTCCATTCGCGGCCACGCAGATCGAACGAGACTTTGATTTGATCACCTTCGTTGTAGGTATCCAGAATGGAGCAGCGCTCCTGCACGGCCTGAAACTTGATCAACTGGGGGTAGTTGCCATCCGGCACTTCCAGGACAAATTCGCGGGCCTGGAAACTGGCCGATTTCTGCTCGGTGGGGAAAACACGGTGGAGTCTTCCTATTACTTCAAATGCCATTTTTACAGTTATGAGTTATGAGTTGTGAGTTGTGAGTTGTGAGTGGGTTGTGCGATGGGAAGCCGGCAGCCGCCTACCGCAGAATTCGGAAATACTGTTCGTAGTAGCCGGGCCGGTTGGGGGAGATGACGTACTTGAAGCGTTTGTTCACGACAAGGCGCTGTTTGGGGGAGTAGAGGAATATTTCCGGCAGGTCTTCGTACAGGATATGTTGGGCCTGGATGTAGGCAATATTGCGGCGCTTTTCGTCCGGTTCGGTGCGCAGGGCTTCGATGAGGCGGTCGAGCGCGGGATTGGAGTAGGCGTA
>JAEUUV010000261.1 GCA_016787285.1 Saprospiraceae bacterium
GCCGGTGCGGTTAAAAAAAGAAGAGGGTTTGGCAGGTTTTGGTCGGGCGGGTCGAAGCCCGCATTCCCAAGAACTCGCCAAACCCTCTGCCGGTATTACTTGCGCAGGCCGAGTTTGTCAATCAGGGCGCGGTATTTGAAAATGTCTTTCTTGGCGTAGTAGCCGAGCAGGCTCTTGCGCTGGCCTACTTTGGTGAGCAGGGCGCGGCGCGTGGAGTGGTCTTTTTTGAACTTGCGGAGGTGGCTCGACAGGCTGTCAATCTGGTAGGTCAGCAGGGCTACCTGTACTTCCACATTGCCGGTGTCCTGATCGTCTTTGCCGTAGGTCTTTACGATCTCGGCGATTTTTTCTTTTGAATAGTAAACTGCCATTTTTTAAGTGATAAGTGATGAACGATGAGTGATGAGTACCGAGACTCAATCTGCCGGAACCGGATTTCAGAGGGTCAAACGGCAGTTTTTGCCTATCCGTCCGGTTTTAGCGGGTGCAAAAGTACGCGGCATGCCCGAAGATGCAAATAATTGCTGATCAAAAGTTTTGCGATGAGCGGATTTTTGCCCGGTGTAGCGGAACTATGTTTGCTTGAAACGGGGCAGATCGGTAAGCGGGAGGGCTGTGATATTGGGGGCAATCGGGTACGACTTGTTGCCCGGGTACAGCACCCAGAGGTGGTCAAGTTGGAGGTCTTCGATGACCTGGTGCATGGATCTGGTGCTGCGCGGCGCGTCCATGTATTTGAATTCGGCGCCGAACTGCCGGCCATTATCCTTGAAAATTCGGAGCGACACTCCGAATTTTCAAGGATAATATGCATTTTGAAGCGGATGCGCTACAAATGAGTTTTGGCGCAGTTGCACAAACAATATCTACTTTTGCCGGCAAGACCACCCGACTTATGAAAAAATCGGAACCGACTTTCTCCACTCCGCTACTCGCTGCCGCCCAACAACATGTCCTGCACCTCTGGAACGAGCAGCACGACGCCCGGCTCGTGTTTCACAACTATGCGCAGGCGGCGGGTGTAGCCGGACTGGTGGAAGCCCTGACAAGCGCCGAAACCCTGCCGGAATCCGTGGCCGAAATCGCGCTTCTGGCATCCTGGTTCCACAACGTCGGCTACTTGTACGATACCGCCCGGCCCGTGGAGGCCGGCGCCATTCGCGCCGAGTTTTTCCTGGTCGAGCAAGGCAGCGAACCGGAAAAAGTCCGGCAGGTGCGCCAATGTATCGCAGCGGCTCTGGGCGACGTGCGCCCCGAAACCACCGAAGCCCGTGTGCTGAGCGACGCCCTGCACGCATACGATTGGGTGGAAAATTACGAGACGCGCACACCGTTGCTGCGCCTCGAACGCGAACTGCTGTCGGGGCACGGGGTGAACGAAGCCGAGTGGCAACGCCAAGTGGACGAACAACTGCGGAAGTGTGTGTTTTTCACAGCATTTGCGAAAACCAACTACGAGCCGGCTCTGGCCCTGCGCCTCCTCGAACGCCGCAACGCGCTCCCGGCGGCGCCCACAACGGAGCACCTGGAACCGAAGAAGCCGAAATCCGCCGGCACCGAACGTTTCGACCGCCTTGCCCGGCGCCCGCTGCGCTCCAGCATCCAGACGTACTTCCGCGCCAACTATGGCAACCACATCCGCCTGAGCGCCATCGCGGACAACAAGGCGCACATTATGATCAGTGTCAATTCCATCCTGCTGTCGGTAGCCATTTCGCTGCTCACCTACCAGTCGCTGACCAACCGCAACCCGCTGTACGTGCTGCCGATCATCATGTTTTTGGTCACCAGCCTGGCTTCGCTCACGTTTGCCGTACTCTCGTCGCGGCCCCGGGTCACGAACTTTGTACCCGTATCCGGGCAGGCAGCCAACCCGGTATTTTTCGGCAATTTCGTACACCTCACCCTCGAGCAGTATGAAGCCGCCACCGACGCCATGCTGCGCGACGGGCGCCTCCTGTTCGGCAACATGGCCCGCGACCTGTACTTCCTCGGCCAGGTGCTCGACAAAAAGTACCGGCTGCTGACCTATTCCTACACGGTGTTTATGATGGGCTTTGTGGCGACGGTCGGCGCGTTCATCGGAGCATATTTCCTCGGCGAGTAGTTTTTTTTACCACAGAGAATTCCGGCTCATTTCCAACGCATTTCCAATTGTCTCGTGAAAATGGACGAAACATTTGTGCATTCCAATTGCACCGATTTTTCAAACCATTTCAAAAACGAAGACAATGAACAAACACTTCCTGTACACCCTCCTCTTGCTCGCTTCGGCGATCTCCCCTACCCTGCTCTTTTCACAAGGCGCCGGCACCAAACCCGAACTGGTGCTGTACCGCTACAACAGCAGCGGCTCCTTTTCACCCCTCCCGGTGGTGCAGAGCGACCTGCTCGGTACGCTGGCCTGGCGCGGCCTGGTGAGTTACGGCGACATCCGCACCGGCGCCTCCATCCAGTCGTTTGCCACCGACCCGGTACTGCCCGGCCAACTTCAGGCCAACATGATTTTCCGCACCAGCGACGCCGGCGGCATTAAAAACCGCATGATTATCACCGAAACCGGCCTCGTGGGTATCGGTACGGACAATCCCGCGTTCGACCTGCACACCGTGGGCAATACCCACACCACGGGCCGTTTCCACGGGCGCATCCACTTTGATTTCAACTCCGCCGCCAACGACGCGCCCAACACCTACACCAACGAGGCCTACTTTGAGCGCAAACTGCGCGGTACACTGGGCGTGCCGACGCCCGCCGGAGTCAACAACTTTGGCGGCATCCTGAGCCTCGCACCCGGCGGCGGCGCGCATGACCACCAGTTGTTTTTCGGGCAGGACGGCATCTGGAACCGCCGCGACACCGAGAACAGTCCCGCCTGGAGCGGCGCCTGGGAAAAACTGCTGTCCAGCGCCGACATTGCCGGGCGTCCCAACCTCGTGGCCCGTTTCCGCCCGCCCGGCCCGCTATCCAGTTCGCTCGGCGACGGCCAGATTTTCGACAACGGCGCCAACGTGGTCATCGGCGGCATACCCGCAGCACCCGCTGTGGCAGCCCCGGCGTTCGACCCCGCCGACGTACTCACCGTGCAAGGCCGCACGCAGTTGAACGGCAACGTCCGCACTTCCGGCAACGCCACGGTGGACGGCAGCGCGAGCGCCAACAGCCTGAGCGTAGCCACCAATGCCACCGTGAGCGGCAACCTCGGCATCGGCATCGTACCGACCCACAAACTGCACCTCGCCGGCGACGGCTACATCAACGGGCGTCTGGCCATCGGCCCCACAGCCCACTACGCCACCGGATATGCCCTGAGCGTGAACGGCAAAATTATCAGCGACGAGGTGCGCGTGCGCCTCGAGCCGATGTGGCCCGACTATGTATTTGAAGAAAATTACAGCCTGAAACCGCTCACCGAGGTAGCGGCCTTTGTGCAGGAAAACAAACACCTTCCCGGTGTGCCTTCGGCAAAAACCGTAGCGGAGGAAGGTCTTGACCTGGCGGGAATGCAGCACGCGCAGATGGAAAAAATCGAGGAAGTGTTCCTGCACCTGATTGCGCTGGAGAAGCAAGTGGCTGCGCTTCAGGTGGAAAATGCTGCGCTCAAAACAAAAGTCAACCAATTGGAAAACCGCTAAAAACTCCAGACCATGCATGTGAAACAATTTTTCCCACTCTTCTCCCTGCTCTGCTGCATGGCAGGCCAGAGCTTGGCGCAGCAGCCCGGGCGACAACCCGACGCGGGTTTCTGGACGGATGTTCCCGAAGTCTCCTTGCGGAAAATCAACAAGACCGAAAACCGGCTGCCGGACGAATTCCGGCTCATGGAGGTGCAAATCGAGTGGCTGGCCGACTGGTTGTCCAAACTCCCGCTCGACTACGCGAAGGTGCCCACCAAACCGAAAGCGACCATTTCCCTGCCGATGCCCGACGGAAGTGCCGAAACATTCGTGCTGTACAACGACCCGATCATGCACCCCGATCTGGCGCGCCGGTATCCCGAAATTCAAACGTTCGGCGGCTATGCCCAAACCGATCCGACGACCACGTTGCGGCTGGATATGTCGCCGCACGGGTTCAATGCCACGATCCTGTCCGACAAGCGGGATGCCGTACTCATCACCCCCGTGGCGGTGGGCGATAACCGGCACAACATCAGTTATTTCAAAAAACACAGCCACCGCGACAAAAACTGGACCTGCTATTTTGATGGCCACCACGCCGACAAAGGACAACAAAAAGCGGAAAGCATGGCTGCCGGCGACTGCGGCACCCGCCGCGAATACCGGCTGGCGCTGGCCGCTACGGCGGAGTACACCAACTTCCACGGCGGCACCGTGGCGCTTGCGCTGGCGGCCATGAACACCACCATGAACCGCGTGAACGCCGTGTACGAGCGCGATTGCTCCATCCGCATGAACCTGATTGCAGACACCGACGACCTGATCTACACCGACGCGATGACCGACCCGTACACGAACGGCAACACCGGCGCCATGATCGGCGAAAACCAGTCCAACGTGGACACGGAAATCGGCGGCGCCAGCTATGACATCGGCCACGTGTTCGGCCTCAACAGCGGTGGCCTGGCCAGCCTCGGCGTGGTGTGCAGCGGCAGCAAGGCGCGGGGTGTGACCGGCAGCGGCTCGCCCATCGGCGACGCGTTCGACATTGACTATGTGGCCCACGAAATGGGGCACCAGTTCAATGGCGACCACACGTTCAACGAAAACAGCACGGGCAGTTGCGACGCGTCCAACGTGAATGCTTCCACGGCTTTTGAACCCGGCAGCGGCACCACGATCATGGCGTATGCGGGCATTTGCGGCGCTACGAATGTGCAGTCCAACAGCGATGCGTATTTCCACGCGATCAGCCTGCAACAGATCGGCAACTTCGTGGTGTCGGGTGGCGGCAGCGGCTGCGCCAACAATGTAGCCGTGGCCAATAACCCGCCCACCGTGAACGCCGGCGCCAATTTCACCATTCCCGTCAGTACGCCCTTCCGGCTCACCGCCACGGGCAGCGACCCGAACGGCAATCCGCTGACCTTTTGCTGGGAACAAATGGACAATCAGTTGATTCCGCACCCGCCCGCCACCACGGCTACCGAAGGGCCGGTGTTCCGGTCGTTTACGCCGGTGACGTCGCCCACCCGGTATTTTCCAAGACTGCCCGTCATTCTCGACAACACGCTGCCCTCCACCTGGGAGGTACTGCCGGCGGTGGCACGCACCATGAATTTCCGGGCTACCGTGCGCGACAACCTGCCCAACGGCGGCTGCACCGACGAGGACGATATGGTGGTCACGGTGTCGGCCAATGCCGGGCCGTTCCGCATCACCGGTATCGGGCCGGACGACGACTGCCTCTTTGCCGACGCCTCCACCACCATCACCTGGGATGTGGCCAACACCACTGCCGCGCCGGTCAGTTGCGCCAATGTGGACATCTGGCTATCCACCGACGGCGGCCAGAATTTCAGCACGCTTCTGGCCGACAACGTACCCAACAGCGGCTCGGCGAGCGTGAATGTGCCCGCTACCGCCATCACCCAGACAGGCAGGATCATGGTAATCTGCTCGGACAATATTTTCCTGAATGTCAACCAAAAGGACATTCGGATTGACTGTCCGGCAAACATTACCGTGACCGACAACCCCGCCGCCGGCACGTACCAGGCGCGGCAGCGGGTGGTCACTTCCGGGAATGTCGTCGTTTTACCCGCTACCACCGCGCGTTTTTTCGCCGGGGAGGACATTGTGATGACCGACGGCTTTTGGGCGCGGCAGGGCAGCGATTTTATCGCCCGTATCCAGACCTGCAACCACTGCGCCGGCTCCAAACCGGAAAGTGTAGCGGCGGAAAAGGAAAACAAGCCGAAAGTGAATTTCTATGAGGACCCCGCCGATGCGCGCAGCATGAGCGGAACCGACGGCTCCGGCATGAACGCCTCAGCGATACCTAATCCGTTCAGCGACCAACTGACCGTAAATTTCGAGGTCACGGAACCTGGTCCGGTATTAATCGAATTGATTGACCTGACGGGCCGGCTTGTTACCACGATTTACCAAAACAACCGCACGGAGTCGGGCATGCACCGCGTAACACATACCGCCAATAATTTACCTGCCGGGATGTACAGTTGCCGGATTTTGGTGCCGGGCGGCTTCAAACAGATCAGCGTGGTGAAGATGTAGGCTGAAGTTTTCACCGCGGTGAAAAAAACTTATCCGAAATCATAACTGGTTAGCCTGTGTCCCGGAACTCCGTTCCGGGTGCGTTATTCGGGAAATCCGGTTCCCGGAACGGAGTTCCGGGACACAGGCTAATCACTTACCCGAAGTCAATTTCCGTATTATCGCCGATGTTCAGGCTCAGATTCCGGCCTTTGATGACGGCGTCAATGCCGACGACCGAGTGGCGAAGTACCACCTCGTCAATGGAGGCGAAGTTGCCGATGATGCTGTCCTTGACGATGGCAGAATTGATCGTCACGTTGTTGCCGATGGTCACGTGCGGGCCAATGATGCTGTTGGCGATGTGGCAGTTTTCGCCGATAGCGACGGGGTGAATGATGATGGTGTTTTCAAAAACGGGCATGCTGAAAGCGTCGGAAGCGTAGCCGCGTTGCCCGAGCAGCATGGCGTTGGTTTCGAGGAGGACTTCCTTGCGGCCGCAGTCGAACCAGTTGTTCACCGGAATCGCCTGAAACGGCGCCCCTTGCTCGAGGATATGTTGCAGGGCGTCGGTGAGTTGAATTTCGCCTACGGTGCGCTGGTTGGTTTGCATGAGGTGCTCCACGGCGCGCAACAGCGCCTTCACTTCCTTGATCTTGTACAACCCCACGATGGCCATGTTCGACTTGGGGATGCGCGGTTTTTCCACCATTCGGGTCACAAATCCGCGTTCGTCGAACTCCGCCACGCCAAACTCGCGCGGGTCGTTCACTTTTTTTACGCCGATACAGGAATGCGGGCAATCAAGCATCAGTTTCAGGTCGGCATCAAAAATGGTGTCGCCAAATGCGATGAATACCTCATCTTCGTCCTCGATGGCCTCATGGGCCGTCCACACGGCGTGGCCGCTGCCTTCGCGGTACTCCTGATATACAAATTCGGTTTTCAGGTGCGGGTAGCGGTGCTCGATGAAGTCGCGCACCTTGTCGCCGAGGTAGCCGATCACAAACACGAAGTCTGTCAGGCCCGCTTCGGCCAGTTTGTCCACGATAAAACAAATGATCGGTTTGCCGGCGACCGGCAGAAGCGGTTTGGGTTGCGTATAGGTATGCGGACGGAGTCGGGTGCCGGCTCCGGCTACGGGTATCACAACTTTCATGGCAGATTTCGTTGACTGGTTGCCGGGGCTGCGGGCAAAGGTATTGATTTAGCGGAAGTAACTGTACACGACTCACGGGACGGGTTATCCTCGCCGGATACATGTCGCCGGGGTTCGCAGATTTTGTTTTTGTTAAATGCATGCGACTATGTGGCGGCATCGTCAGACTTTTCCCCAAATTTGCACGGTTTTTGAGCAGAGGCTCCAAACCATGCAAACACCCATTTCAAACACCACTACATGGACAATACTGGTTTAAAACAATACATGGTAGTGTTCACGCTGCCACCACAGCCCTTCAACGACCTGTTTGTGAGCCTGATCCCTGAGCAACGGCAAATGGTAAACAAACTCCTGCAGGAAGGAAAAATCCTCAACTACGCGCTCTCCTTAGAGAATTCGAAACTCTGGACGGTCTTTTCCGTGGAGTCTGAAACAGAATTGCTCGAACTGGTTTCCGCGCTTCCGTTGACGGACTTCATGCTCGTACACATCAACGAACTGACGTTTTATCAGTCGGCCACTACGTTTACCTCCACGTTTTCCGTGAACTGATACCGCCCGATCCCGTGCTTTGATCGCGGCGCCATTTATTGCTCTTCGTTATGCAAAACCAGCGCGCTCGCCTGCTCGTGGCCGGGTTTTTATTGGCCCACGTTCTGTCCGTTCAGGCGCAGGTCGTTTCCCGAAATGATTCCATCCCCGACGGGGTTTTCAACTGGCTCCAGCAATTCGACCCGCTGCAGATCGTGCTGATCACCGACCTGAAAAATTTGAAAAAAGACCGCGCCGAAGAAACCTGGCAGCCAGCCACGTTCCGGATCATGGAGGGCAAAAAAATCGTCTTCGAACGCCGGGTACAGGTCGCCTCCCGGGGAAACATGCGCAAAAAAACCTGCTACTTCCCCCCCATCAAAATCCGCTTTTTTCAAGAAAAACCCAACAGCGACAGCCTCGCCGATATTCGGGAACTGAAATTGGTGGTCAGTTGCCGCAACACTGCCGACGACGAGCAACTCGTCCTGCGCGAACAACTCGCCTACGAACTGTACAACCTGATCACCCCGCAGAGTTTTCGGGTGAAACGCGCCGCGATCAAAATCATGTCGCCCGGCCAGAAACGGGCCGCGCACGACAGCGAGGCCTTCTTCATCGAAAGCGAAAAAGAAATGGCCTCCCGTATCGGCGGGCGCCCGCTCAAACCCCGCATCATCAGCCCGAAGGTGCTGGACTCCGTGGCGTACACCCGCATGAGCGTGTTCCAGTACATGATCGGCAACACCGATTGGGGCGCCTACAGCCGGCACAACATAAAAATCACCGGTTTCGGCGCGCAACAACGCCCCATTGCCGTGCCTTACGACTTTGACTATTCGGGCCTGGTGGATGCCGAATACGCTCAGCCTTCGGCAGATGTGCCAAACCAAAGTGTGCGGCAGCGATTCTACCTCGGCCTGTGCCACAGTGCCGATTTGTACCAACAAGTGTTCGACGAGTTTCGAAGCAAAAAACCGGCTATCCTCGCCAAAGTGGAGCAGTTCGAGGGCTTGACTCCGGCTGTCCGCGGAGATATGAGCCAATATCTGCTTGATTTTTTCAGCATCATCGAAAAACCGGAAATCGCCCGGAAGCAAATCCTTGAGCACTGCAATTACCGGGTGAAAAAGGACAAAGGGGAAGCGGAAGATCGGGATTGAGCGCGGATCAAGGCTCGTCAGGACGAATGCACAGCAGCGAAACACCGGCTCCATTCCGTTTGGCTACGCATTCATCCGACGAGAAATTGGTCGGATGAAATTCACAGAAATACTGCTTAAGGCGCCCACAAAACTAAAATCGGATAATGCTACGATATTTAAATACTTTTGCAAGTATTTTAAATCAAGTGTAGCATGAAAACCCAACACTTCATCCCCGATGAAGAACAAAAACGGTTCGAGAAGCAGTACTTTCCAAGGATGGTCGTACCCGCCGATCGCGCAGCGGAACCGTGGCGTCTGGAACGGATTTACAATATCATCAAGAAAGGAAGCCTCACGCAACGGTTTGAATGCTATTGCATTCAGGTAGAGGAAGACGACGGGGCCTCTTGGGCTGCCGAAAAAGTTAACCAAAACCTCCTGGCTGAATTAAAAGACCCTAAAGGGCTGCGCTTTCAGATCAATACGCTGGTGGCTTCAAGACCGGGAGGGTTTCCTGTCATTTCCGATATTATCGGGAGAGATCGTTTTGTCCATTTGGCCCGGAAATCCAAGTTGACCAAACGGTTCCACATTTTTAGTGCCTATACCCAGCCGTTAATGGTTTTGCTCCCCATGTTGATTGCAGGATTTGCTGTCACATTTTTGAATACCGGTACAGCAACTGGGGTAGGCTTGTTTTTAACGGCAGTCGGCATTGGGTTTATCATTAAAAAACAAGTTACTGCATCTGTATTGGCTGTAGCGTCCCGTTCATGCAATGAACTGGTTGAATACCTGGATAAAGCAGCAAGCACACCAAAAACCGATGCCAATTACAGGGCGTTTATCCTCGAACTGGTACGCGCAATGGGGAAGAAGACATTGCCCCGGTTTGTGATCATTGACAAGTGGGCCAAAATCGACCGAACCTCACAGATCGTCATTGAACAGTACTTTTCCAGTTATTATCTTGGGGATGAGATGACGAAACCGTCCCCAGTTCCCGAATTCTGGATAGTTTTTGAAGACATGCTTGGCGACCAACTCAGCCAATGGCGCTGGGAAACCCACAATTGGGAAGAAACGGCATTCCGAAACATCCAGTCCTTCAAAATACAATTGTTGACTTCGGAGGAAAAGCATAAGCTAGGTGAAAAACTCAATTTGCCACCGCAACAATTGAAACACAAAGTAATCAAGCGTATATGCCATGACGATCAATTGGCTGTTTCCTTTGAAAAGAAAATTCGAACCTACCGGCGCGAGCACTCCAAATCGAAAAACGCCGAAATGGATGCTGTGGATTTTTTATACCTGTTGAGCCTGACGCATAATCCCGTAAACATATCGTTCACGCAGGCCGAGGTGGAGACTATTTTTGTAAAAGACCGCCTACGGGCGAGCATCCTGAAGTTTTGCCTGCAAACCCAGCATTTGCCGTCCGACAGTAAGCCTTTTAATCTTTCCCAAGTACCATACTGGGAAGACACCGTTGTAGATGCAAGCGTGGAAACAAGCGCTAAGGCTTGGAAATTACGCCCCGAAGTGTGCGAAGCAGTTGGTCGCTTAGAGCACGAATTGGACCTGCCGGACCGACGCTACGGGCACCTCTTCTGGGCTGCATATTGGAAGGACAGGTTAGCAGGTCACCCCTACCAGTCCGCATGGTTTCGCAAACTCTCTTACCACCTCAAGGAATCAGAATCTCCTAAACTCCAGCGATATGAACCAATTGGCCTACAGGACGACTCGCGAGATAATATTTTACAACGGGTGTATGAAGACTATCTGTTTACTATTGAAGGCTGTTTGCGCACCTGTGTCTTTGACCACATCCAAATACTTTTGGAAGATGTCTTCGAGATTTTGCTCGAACTCAAAGGAAAGGACTCGGGCTATCTTAATAAACTCAACCGATTACTGATACGCACTTGGGAAGTGTACGCCATACTGCTGGACGACAGCCTGCTGTATACGGTACAATCTATCAACAAAGAAATCTATGAGATCGGTGGGCAATCACCAAAACAGTCTACAGAGTCTGATGTACTGGAGACGTTCTTTTACGACACCCTGCCGCTGCCCATGCAGGAACGTGTCAATGCTAAAGACTACCTCTACTGCTTGCCGCCTCAACGAGCGGAAATGCATGAAAACATACTGGACTACATGCGCGTTCGCTCCGCATGGCTCGTACTCTTGTCCGAACGCGTATTTCGCGTACTTCCTATGCTGAAACTCCCACAGGCAACTGCCTTTGCCGTTGATTATCTGGAAGGGACCTTTCCAAAATTGCATGGCAGGTTGGAGAAAAATGCTGCGCAAGGTGGCCGCTTAAACTTGATGGATTTGATGACGGTATCCAACGCGGTATGGTGTTTCGGTTTGCACATGCGCGATTCATGGTTGCTTTCCAAAACAATGCGTGAAAGGATAGGCAACGACCAAAACCAATTGGGGCGCTTTTTGTATAACAAAGAAAACATCATAGAACGATCGGACTATTTTTTGTCCAATATTGAAAAAACGCTCCAACTTGTTCTCGACCTGCGATCGTCCCGGTTTGACAAACCAGTGTACCTGGAGAATGAGTTTTTCTTCAACGTCATACTTTCTGAAATTACATCAAACGCGCTGGGAGCCTTGACACTTGCCTACCACAATATGCCCTACTTATTCTCGGAGCCGGATTCTAAAACGGTTGAACGAGCAAACAATTTGGTTGACCTTGTGGCACAAGTATTTGATTACCAAAAACTACCTAATATTACATCTGTAAATGAATTTGGAATGGATGATTGGGTAGGCAGCGTGGATGAATTTATGGAGCTGACCGGCCTGATCTGGAAACGGTTGGGCCTGGAGCAACTCTATCAGTTTATGAATATCCGACGGGTACAACTCAATACTGTATGCTACTCCGCAAGTCTGCGCCAACGCTTTGAGGCGCTTACTAAAACCGCAAACCTCATTCAAGGTCATCCCACGGTTGATTTTTTTGCCAATTTAGCCAAGGCAAACTTCCGGGCAGATTCCCGCGAAATGCAGTCGCTTTTTGTACAAACCGCCACGAAAGTAGCCATTGACAACCGCTTCTCAGAGGATATCGTTCGTGACTTTTGCGTTGCTGTTTCACTCCACTTCCATGATACTGAACACAACATAGATGACTTGATAGCGCTCGCCTTGACGGCTCCTAAAAAAGGTATGAGTTCCATTGCAGCTGCATTGGCTGCAATCGATGAATCTGATCTCACATCATTCTACCTCAATCTTCATCATGTATCAAAGCAACTTAAAAGAGATGACCTGGTCGGGGATATTCAGACAATGCTTGCTTCTACCGCAGAAAACATACGCGATGTCGCCGTAAAATATGAAATTCAATTATTGAACCGATACTTTGATCTTCAAAAAACGACCAGATCGGAGGACAAAAAACTGGACTCAGACAAAATATTGATGGATTGGGAGGGTTTTGAAAACGGAATATGGTATCCCGCTGTTTTGAGCTTATGCCTTATGAAGGGCACCTTCACGGATAAGTTGAAAAATGCCTGTAACGCCGTCTTTAAATCGGAAATACACGATAACGGAGCCAACACCTACATCATGCTTGCCTTTCAATACACGCGAAAATTGATGGACTTGGGAGATGACGAAATTATTCAGTACCCAATGCGGTATCTTGAGCAGGCGGAACGGTTTACCAACATCAACTCGGCTGACATCAATAAGGAAATATTCGTGTTGTTGTCAAGATCCGAATTCACTACTTCAGCCAAACGTGCAGGGTTTTCGCAACGTGCGCAATATTGGACGGAAACCATCATCGAACGAGACAGCCTGCGGTTTCAGGGTTTTTTGCGTACCAGCAATTACTTCCACATCTTTAACGATATTTTTGAAAAAATGGCCGGCTATGGCTTGCCGGTCAAAGGAAACCGGAACGACGGAAACCTTCCATCTCTTGTTGACTCGATACCTCCACCGATCTTGCTCGCGGGAACCGAACGGAGCATATCAGCCGATTTTTTGAAATTGGGCATGCGCCTGTTTCAGGAAGATGCACTGCACGATTCAACGCTCGACCAACAGCGAATGGAGACGAACAACTTAGCCAAAGACTATCTGAATCCACTACTGGACTTGATTGATCAGGTGCCGGGCTTGCCTGGATACGTCAAAACTATTACAGGTAATTACAGGAAAAGTATCTTGACGAAACCCGACATAGAAGAATAGCAAGTAATCACAAAAGCACACGGTCAATTCCACCGAGTATGGGATATAGCAAGCTACTCCCCCCGTAATAACTTCACCGTAGCCCGCCCGCCCGGCGCACTTACCGTCAGAAAATACGCACCAGGCTCCGCCGGAACTTTCAACGATAACACGTTATACCCTTTTACGGTGTTCATTTGGTCTGTCAGCACCGGCCGGCCAAGAACATCAACCCATTGCAACTGCACTTGTGCTTCCGTTTCTTCCACTAAATATAAGGTGAGAAATTCTGCAAACGGATTGGGTGACAATAGCATGTTATCCGGTAGCAGTGTTAGTCGCTCCGGGTACACCCGCCGGATGATTGCCCTGCTGTCGGGCGGCAGAGCCGAGTCGTCGAGCGTGCCGCCGAGCATACGCACGTTCAGGCGCATCTTTTTGTCTTTGGAAAACCGGTTGGTCAGCCAGGCATTTTCCGTAAAAATCAGCCGTGCTCCGGGCGGCAGATCAATAAAAATATCGTGCGGCGGCAGGGCGTCGTTGCACTCGCTGATCTGGAGGATGCAGTCCACCACAAGGGTGGCATTGCGCTCCAGCGCGATGGTGCTGTTGGCACAAATGACCAGCATGCCCGCGCCGTTTTGGCCGTAGTGCAGCGCGGCGCCCTCCTTCACGCGCAGTTCGCTGCCGTTTCTGAACTGCATGCAGGAGAAGGCATTGTTCATGGAAATCTGCCCGCCGGCGTGGTACAGCGCGTCGCCGTTGTCGAAGATCAGGTCTACGAAATTCAGGCACAGGTCGCCGCCGTTGTTCAGCAAGGTAACCTGGTGGCGCTCGGTAGCGCTGCCCGCCACCAAGCCGCCGCGGAACTGGGCAAAGGGTTGCATCTCCAGGGTTTGGTAGTCCTCCACGGTCAGCGTGATGTTTTGCGGCACGGTCGGGTTGGGCACCGGCGTTACCTCGATGTACGACGGATTTTGTGGCCCGGGGTAGGTGGGCGCGGTGTACAGGCCGAGGAAATTGAAACCCCAGGGGTTGGCGGCAGCATCAATAGGATACGGGTTCGAGTCGGCAAAAACACTGTTGATCAGCCCCGGCCCAAAGGGTTCCGGCACAATGTCGGTGGAATACACCAGCAAGCGCCTGCCGGCCATATTGGCCGTATCGGCAAACGTAAATTTCAGGATATACTCCTTCAGGCGCTGCTCGGCAAAACGTTCGGTGGGAAAACAGGCGGCGGCGTCCACGGATTTGAAACTGTTGAAAAACGGCGGAAACACCGTGACCAGTGCCGTGTGGAACCGCGTGGCGGCGCCAGGCATGCCGTTTTCGTCGGGAATGGCAATGCCCACGAAGGCGCCCGAGCACAGGTCGTCGGGGCAGTCGGTAGTCAGGCGGAGGAGCGAATCGCCGGGCAGAATCCGGGCGTTGCTGTACGTGTTGTACAGGTAGTCCGAAGAAAAATCATTGAACGGCGGATACAGATCAAGCCGCGCCCGAAGGAACAGCGGCTCGGCGGGGTTGACCTGTTCCAAGGCGATTTCGATGCCCGCATTGAAAGGCAAGACCGACACCGAAATGCAGCGGCTGGAATCCACCGGGCCGTACCAGTGCCCGTCGAGGGTTTGGTAAATATGCCAGAACTGCGGCTGCACGACGGTTACGCCGGGGTTGTACGGGCAGGGTTTTTGTTCCACTGCGATCAGAGGCGGAGTGTACTGGGCATGGGAGGAAAGGGCGGCGCCGAGCGCCACGAGCAGAGCAAGGAGATTTTTTCGCATGGGAGAAGGATTTGCAGGTGAACGAGTTGGTTGGTTTGTCGCTCAAAAGTAATCGCGCGGGTCAAACAGGTCTCCTGCCGGATTGCCAATGCACGTCAATTCAACGCGAAGAAAAACGTTTCCGCTTTTTTCGGCATTTTTGCCGCCAGAATACGACAATGGAAAACTGGGAACTCGATTTTGAATGGCTGCGCGTGCAGCACTTGGTGCAGGAGGCCATGCGCCGCGACACCCTGCCCGACCTCAATACGGTACTTTTTCTCATTGGCATCCAGGAACTGGGCCGCTGGAAAAAAGGCTTCACGAAGGAGGAAAAGCAAGACCTCATGCACATCGCGGTGTGCCGCCTGCTGGCCTACGACGACTGCTACGAATTCGTCGGCCGCGACGCCGACGGCTGGCCGCACTGGCGTCAGACCCGCGAACTGACGCCCCTGCCCGTGGCCGATCAGGAGCGCCTGCTTAAGGTGAAAGCCGTGCAGTATTTCAAGGAGTTGGAGGCCGAGCAGCAAGGCCACCAGCAATTTCCCATCTGACAGCAATGGCAACGCGGATGACACGGATTTTTCGGATGCCCACGGATTTTTTTTAAATCTGCGAAAATCAGTTTGATCCGCGTCATCCGCGTTGCCATTGTTGCCGCGCTCGGCAGAAAAATCCGTGTTATCTGCGTTGCCATTGTTGTCAGATGGGAAATTGCCGCAAGGCCACCCGTTGCACGCCTACTGTTTCGGGTCGGCGTTTCCGTTCACGTCGCCGAGTTTCACGCCGGTAAACTGGAAAAAAGTAGGCACCGGGTCGGCTGAAGCAGGCACCACAATGGCCTGCGGCGGTACCGGCTGAAGCGGATTGGCCGGGTTTTGAAAAACGTGATCCTTGGGGTAGAAGCGCCACGATTGCCCGTGCGGGAAATCGGGAATCAGTCCGAGAATCAGTTTTTGCAGCAACACCACGTCCTGAAGGGTCACTTTGCCGTCGAGGTTGGCGTCGGCGGCGACGTGTTTCCAGGGAGCGTCGAACGGCTCGACACCAAGGATGTGCCGCTGAATAGTCACCAGATCGAACGTGGAGACACCGTTCAGCGGATTCGTTTTTTTTACCGGTGTCAGCGTGGAGGTGTAGCCCGATTCCAGGAGTGTGCCGAACTGGTTCCATTCGCCGGAGGAGAGCGTGGTGATGTGCGCCGTTGCGCCGGCAGGAATGGTATCGCCCAGACAGTTTTGCCCGCTCAGCGTGAATGTCACCCCCGGGATGCCCGAGTTGTCGGGACGGTGCGTTTGCATATAATACCCGGGATCACAGTTTTGCATCGGATTGATCACCTGAATGTTCACCACGCACGACGAGACATTTCCTGCCAGGTCCTGCGCCCATATTTCGACCTGTTTGTTGCCGCCCATATCGTTGGCGTTGAACGAAATCGTGGTGCCGCTTTCCGGATACCCGCTACCGGTACAGCGTTTGCGGAGGCGGGTGGAAATGAAGCCGGGGGCATTGTCGGAAAGGGAATCAATCAGGTCGGCAGGCCAAACGGTTGCGATGCAGACCGGTCCGAGTTGAATTTCCGC
>JAEUUV010000297.1 GCA_016787285.1 Saprospiraceae bacterium
GCACGGCTGACCAAGCGCACGATGTGCTCCTGCGGGATTAATTCCTCGAAACTGGGCAAAAACAACATGCCCTGATGCTGCTCGTAGGGCTTGAACGTGACGACGCTGTGCCGTTTTTTCTTTTTTGTCCTGGACATGCCCTAAAGATAGCTCGATATTGCGAACCACCAAAAAAAAGACCGCCTCATAAGTGCGACTTATGAGACGGCCTCCACGGTTGCTCATTGATTCAAATACATCATCTTCACCTCGTACGCCCCGCTCACCACCACTTTTTTGCCTTCTTCCATGCCTTTCAAAATCAGCGTGCGGGTACCGTCGTCCTCGCCGGTTTGCACATAGCGCAGGCTGAACAGTTCGGGGCCGTCTTTAAGGAAAACGGCGCTTTTGCCGTTGATCTCGGTCAGCGCCGAATTGGGCACCGAAATTTGGCGGCTGGTTTCCCGGTTCAGCGCTTTCAGGGTCACGAATTCGCCGATCTTGAACTCGCTCTGCGGGTTGTCCATTTCAAAAATGACGCGCTGGCTCTGATTGCCGGCATTCATCGTTTGCGCCTGGGAAATGAGCCGCACCTCGGCGCTCTTGTGGTCGTCGGTGGAGCAGGTAACCAAAAACTTGTTGCCCGCCCGGATCACCGGCACTTCCCGGTCGTACACCTGGGCTTCCACATACACCCGGCTCAGGTTGGTGACGGTGAACAGCGTCTGCCCGGCCACCACCTCGGCGCCGGGCGCGAGCGTGAAGGCACCCACCACGCCCGAAATGGGCGCCACCAGCGACACCGTGCGGTTGTTGGCGGCAGCATTGGCCCCCAAGGCTTTGCTCTCGAGGGTTTGTAGTTCGGCCAATGCCGTGTGGTAGTTCGCTTCGGCAGCCTGCACGTCCTTCGCGGCGGCGATGTCGGCGATGTTTTTCAAGCGCTCCATTTCGCGTTTGGCCGCTGCCATGCGGGCACGCGCCGTTTCAAGTTGCACGGCAAGCCCGGCGTTGTTGGCTGCGATGCCGACCTGATCCGGCGTGCCGATGTTCTGGTGCAACACGGCCAGCACCTGCCCGGCGCGCACCGTTTGGCCGACGGCCACCTGCACCCGCGTGACGCGCCCGCCCTGAGGCGCCACCACGGCGCCCATGCCCCCCGACGCCGGAATGATGGTGCCGAACATGGTGGTGGCCGACTGGTAATCGCCGACAGCGATGGGTTGGGTCAGGATTTCAAACAAAAACTGCGTCTCCTTGGGCGCGTGCACCGACTTGCCGAAGCCGCCGGCACCGGATTTGGGGCCGTGGTCGTCGTCGCCATGCGCAAAGGCCGGATTCCAGTTGGGCGTAGAAAACCACGCGCTGCCGAGCAGCAACGCGGCGGTAAGCGCCCGGCTGCGGCGTCGGCTCACAAACCACATCGCCAAGCCGCCCAACAGAATGCCGCCTACAAACCACAGCCAAGGCGTCGAGTGTGTGTGGTCTTCTGCCGCGGCATCTTCGTGCAGTTTTTTTCCCACGGCAATGCCGGTAATGCCGATCAGGTCGGCGCCGTTGGGGTGCGCCACATGCACATTCAATGCACAGGTTTTGTTTTCCGAAAACGTCGCATGCACCTCGTACACACCGGGGGAGACCGGATGCACCTCGAATATTTGTTTCGGGTTTTCTGCTGTGCTGATGTTCAGTTCCGCCTTTTCAATCGGGCGGTTGGTGGCATAATCGGCCACGTACAGGGTCAGGTGCGCCTCTTGCCCGGCGACTAATTCGGGGTGGTACAAGGTCAGTTCGTACCGGTCGGATTCGGCGTACACAGTGAAATGCCCGGCGTCGGAAGCCGGTTTTTCAGCAGCCGCTTCGTCCTCGTGGTCGGCGTGGGTGCTGCCGTCGGCATGGATGTGTGCCTGTGCCGGCAAAAGAACCGGAGTGAGCAGCATGGACAGTGAGAACAACAGGTGTTTCATATTTTTTAGATGGTGAATTTTTTGATAAAAAATTGAAAGTCAATTTCCTGACAAATAGCGCAGCCGCAACCGGGCCATGTTCAGCGCCCGCACCTGCTCCACGTAGTTTCGTTGAATTTCGTACACCTCGTCGAGGGTGCGCAGGAAGTTGATGTAGTCCACCTGCCCGGCCTCGCGCATGCGCAGCGCGGCGTCAAGGAGGGCGCGGCTGTGGGGCAGGGCTTCCCGAATCTGGTACTGCACGTTGGCCAGTGCCACGGCGATGTCCGTTTGGGTGCGTTGCACCTCAAGCGAGATGCGCTGGATTTGCGTTTCGGCGTGCGCGGCGGCGGCACGGGCTTCGGCTTTGGCGGCGTTGGCGCCGGCGCTATACTGCCCGGCCCAAAGCGGGATGCCGATACTTGCGCGGAAGCGGTAGTCGAGCGGCGTATTCACTGGCCCCTGGTTCAGGTAGCCCAACGAAAAATTGGGCAAGGCTCTGCTTTTTGCCAGACCGACTTGCCGTTCGGCTACCTGCACGGCCTGTTGGCTGTACGCCACGCCCGGGTTGTTTTGCAAAAGGGGTTGCCCGTCTGTGCCCATGGTGTCGGGAGCAAGCGGCAGCAAGGCACCCAGGTCCGGCAGACCGGTGTACGCGGCAAGTTCCCGGCGGAAACTTACAGCCTGTTGGCCGGCGGCGCGGTGTTGCAGGTTGACTTGTCCGGCCTCGTTTTCGGCTAATGTTTTTTGCAAAAAATCTAGTTCCCCGGCGGCAAACTGCCGGGCAGCCACTTGGGCGATCCGGCGGTACAGCGTATCGCGCTCGCCCCATTGCCGGGCCTGGGATTCCGCTACCTGGGTTTCCAGATACAGCACCCGTACCAGGTAGCGCAGGTCGTTTTCGCTCATGCGTTGGCTTGCCCGGGCCAGGTCGGTTTCGGCCCGGGCCACCTGCTTTTGGCGGGCGTACACGGTGGGGAACTCGAAGGACTGCAATACCCCGACGGCGTAAAACTCCCCGGTCGGGCTTTCGGCGTTGATCTCCGGGTTGGGCAGGTTGAGCGCGGCTTTTTCGCCGTGTTTTTTAGCCTGCACCTCGAAGGATGCCGCCTGCACCAAGGGGTGGTTTTGCAGAGCGGCGGCGACGGCGGCTTCGGGGGTGGTTTGGGAAAAGGCGGGGCAGATTAGAATTGTCAACCCCGCAAGGATGCTTATTTGCTTCATTGTTTTGTAGTTTGTAGTTTTTAAAAGTCCCGCCCGCTCCATGTCTGTCACCTCTATACCGGCGAGCGTTGATTACTCAAAATTCACAAGCCAAGCCCTGAAAGGGCTGTATGTTTATAGCATTGAAATGTGGCGCATTTGTGAACCCCGAAGGGGTTTTATGTTCAACTAACGTTCTGACATACAACCCATTAAGGGTTGATACTCGAATCATTCCTATTCTATAAACATATAACCCCTTCGGGGTTTGACGCTATAAATAATTAACGCTCGCCGGTAACGAGGTGACAAACGTAGCGTACACGAAATATGCACAGCCGGCGCTCGGCAGTAACGAGATCATTTTGTGCGGGGTTCACATAGCCCTCCGATCTTCAACTAGCCTCGCCTTTCCCCTCAAAATACTCCTCCACAGCCTTCCTCCCCCATACCCAAAACACGGTCGGCGTCACGATCATGTCCAGCAGCGTGGAGGACAGCAGCCCGCCCAGAATCACCGTTGCTACCGGGTACAGAATTTCCTTTCCGGCTGCCTGCGGATCGAGTGTGAGCGGCACCAGCGCCAGCGCCGCCACCAGTGCCGTCATCAGCACGGGCACGAGACGCTCGAGCGAACCGCGCACGATCATCTGCTTGTCGAACTGCTCGCCCTCGTGCTCCATCAGGTGCAGGTAGTGCGAAATCATCATGATGCCGTTGCGCGAGGCTATGCCCGTAAGGGTGATGAAACCCACCAGTGTGGCCACCGAAAAGGTGCCGCCCGTGCCCCACACCGCCGCCACGCTGCCCACGAGCGCGAGCGGGATGTTGAGCATCACCTGCGCCACAATACGCCAGGAGCGGAAGTGCGCGTACAGCACGAGAAAAATGCCCAGCACGGCAAAAATGCTCAGGATGCCGATCCTTCGCGCGGCGTCTTTCTGCGCCTCGAACTGGCCGCCGAACTGCACGAAATACCCTTGCGGCATCGGCACGTTTTCCCGCACCGCCCGCTGCATGTCGGCCACGGTGCTGCCGAGGTCGCGGCCCTGCACGTTGGCCGACACGGTGATGCGCCGCTGCCCGTTCTCGTGGCTCACCGAATTGATGCCCTTTTCGTACTCGATGTGGGCGATGCTTTCGAGCGGAATGAGCGTGCCGTCGGGGGTGTGGATTTGCGTTTTGCGGATATTTTCCAGGTTTTCCCGGTCTTCAGGTACGGCCCGCAGCACGAGGTCGAAGGTCTTTTGTCCGTCCAGAATTTGCGAGATCACCTTGCCGCCGAACAGCACCTCCAGGTCGCCGGCCACCTCGCCGGTTTGCATGCCGTAGCGTTGCAGGGCGTCGCGGTCGAGTCGGATGGTCAGTTGGGGCACCAGCACCTGGCGTTCCACCTGCACGTCTACGGCGCCGGGCACGGTTTCGGCAACGGATTTTACCTGCCCGGCCAGGGCACGCAAGTCGTCGAGGTCTTCTCCGAAAATCTTGATGGCCACCTGCGCCCGCACGCCCGACAGCAGGTGGTCGAGGCGGTGTGAAATGGGCTGACCGATGCTGACCGACGCCCCGGCGAGTTTGGCTAATTCGCGGCGGATGTCGGCAACGACCTCGGTGCGCGGGCGGGCATCGTCGCGCAGGGCCACGTCAATTTCGGAATTGCTGACCGGCTCCACGTGCTCGTCCAGTTCGGCGCGGCCTGTACGCCGGGCGGTGTATTGCACATCCGGAATCCGCAGAATCAGTTTCTCGGCAACCGTTCCGATCTTGTTGCTTTCCTCCAGCGAGGTGCCCGCCGGCGCGTACAGGTTGACCGTAAAACTGCCCTCGTTGAACGGCGGCAAAAACTCCGTGCCTAAACGGGTGGCCACTGCTGCCGAGCCGATGACCAATATTGCTGCCACTGAAATTACCTTTCGCGGATGCGCAAGGCCGAAGTTCAGCAGTTTCAAGTCCTGCTTTTTCAGCCAGGTTACCAGGGCCGATTCCCGTTCGGTTTTTAAACGTTCCAGGTTTTTAAAACCTGGAACGTTTGTCCCTCCCAGCAGATAACTGCACAGCGCAGGCGTGACGGTGAGCGACACCACCATGGACGCCAGAATCGAGGTGATGTACGCAATGCCGAGCGGCGCAAAAATCCGTCCTTCGATACCCTGCAACTGGAACAGCGGCAGGAATACCAGCACCACGATGACCGTGGCGTACACGATGGAATTGCGCACCTCGCTCGACGCGTCGTAGATCACCTGCAGGGCCGGTTTCGGACTGCCGGCTTCGCGGTTCTCCCGCAGCCGTCGGAACACGTTTTCCACGTCCACGATGGCGTCGTCCACCAGTTCGCCGACGGCAATGGCGAGGCCGCCGAGCGTGAGCGTGTTGATGGAAATGTCGAACCACTTGAACACCAGCGCCGTGACGACCAGCGACAAGGGTATTGCCGTCAGGGTGATGATCGTTGTTCGGAAATTCAGCAGGAACAAAAACAACACGATGACCACGAGGATAAACCCGTCGCGCAGGGCGTGTTCCACATTGGTCAGCGCATGCACGATGAAGTTTTTTTGCTGAAAAACCTGAGCGTTGATCCGGACATCGTGCGGGAGTGCGGGCTGGAGTTCGGTCAGGGCCTTTTCGATGTCGTCGGTCAGGGTCACGGTATTGGCGCCGGGTTGTTTTTCCACGGTCAGGATGACGGCAGGCCGGGCGTTCACGCCGGCATCGCCGCGTTTGACGGCTGCGCCAAACCGGACCTCGGCAACCTGGTGCAGCAGCACGGGCAACCCTTCCCTGTTGGCCACCACGGTGTGTTGCAGGTCTTCGAGGTTTTTGGCCCTGCCCAGCACCGAGATCAGCACTTCCGAGCCGTAGCGGTTGAAAAAACTGCCCGTGGCGTTGAGGTTGGCGTTTTCGAGGGCACGGTCAACGGCCTCAAGGGTCAGGTTGTACTGCTTGAGTTTGGCCGACGACACCAGCACCTGGTATTGCAGCCGGTCGCCGCCGATCGGGATGACTTGCGCCACTCCCTTGATAGCGAGCAGCCGACGCCGGATGGTGAAATCGGCCAGCGTGCGCAGGTCGGCTGCCGTGCTGATGGTGTGCCCGGTGCTGTCCGGTTCGGCGGTCACGCCCACGAGCATGATCTGGCCCATGACCGAGGAGATCGGCCCCATCACCGGCACGATGCCGTCGGGCAAAGGCACCGTGGCGAGTTTTTCGGCCACGAGTTGGCGGGCACGGAACACGTCCACATCCCAGCCGAACTCCACGAACACCAGCCCGATACCGCGCGAGGAGTTGCTGCGCACCACTTCCACGCCGGGCGAGCCGTTGAGCGCCATTTCGATGGGCAGCACCGCCTGCGCCTCGATTTCTTCAGGCGACATGCCGCCGGCCTCCAGAAACACCGTCACCCGGGGGCGGTTGAGGTCGGGCAGCACATCCACCGGCAGGTTGATGGCCGTCCAGCCGCCCCAAACCAGCAGCAATGCCGCAGAAGCCACCACGAAGAGGCGGTTTTGGAGGGAGAATTTTATGAGTTGG
>JAEUUV010000343.1 GCA_016787285.1 Saprospiraceae bacterium
GAAAACTACCGCTCCACCCAGCCCGTCCTCGACAGCGCCGCCGGGCTGATCGCCCGGAATACCCTGCGCGCCGTGCGTCAATTGGACGAACCGCTCGAAAAAAATCTGCACGCCCACACAAGCGAAACCGGCGAACTGCTCTTGCGCAGTTACAAGAACCGCCTCTGCGAACTGACCGACGTGGTGGCTCAAATCGAAGCGCTGATCCGGAGCGGCACGTCGCCCGAGGAGATTGCCGTCATCTACGCCAAACACCGGCAAGCCGACCGTCTCATGGCGCTGCTCGGCAAAAAAAACATCGCGTTCCAGGCGAAACGCCCGGTGAACGCCCTCGACCTGCCGCTCGTGCAGCAACTGCGCGAACTGCTCTGCTACCTCGACGAGGAGTCGCGCAGCCCGTACGCCGGCGAGCACCGACTGTTCCGGCTGCTGCACGCCGATTTTTTCGGGCTGGATGCCGGCGATTTGGCCCGCATCGCGGCCAACTCAAAACTCAAAACTCAAAACTCAAAACTACTCTACGATACCCCCGGCGCCGAGCACTATGCCGCAGCGTCCGGCTACTGGCGCGACGCCGTCACCTCGCCGGAATATTTGTCCGGCCTGAGCCTGCGCAGCCCCGACGCTTTCGACCGCATCGCGCGCCTGCTCGACGGCTGGATTGGGGCTGTACACAACCTGCCGCTGCCGCAATTGCTGGAGCGACTTTTTACCCAAACCGGCCTGCTGGATCACGTGCTCGGCCATCCCGACAAGCAGGCGCAACTGCAAGCGTTGCACACGTTTTTCAATTTTGTGCTGGCTGAAGTGGAGCGCCGCCCGCGGTTTTTTGCCCCGAAAAACGGCGCTCCGGCGGGCCTTACGCGCCTGCTCGACCTGCTCGACAGCATGGACGAAAACCGCCTGACGCTGCCGCTCGAACAGGCCGTGCAGAGCGGCCCCGGCGTGCAATTGCTCACCGCGCACGGGGCCAAGGGGCTGGAGTTTCGCCACGTGTTCCTGTTCGACTGCACGGAGGATGCCTGGGAGAAAAACACGGGCGGGAACAACAAACGCTTCGCCCTGCCGCCCACGCTGCTGCCCAGCGGCGAGGAAGATGCGCTGGAGGCGCGCCGCCGCCTGTTTTACGTGGCCATGACCCGCGCCAAACGCCGGTTGCACATTTCCTTTGCCCGTGCCGGCGACGGCGGACGGGCGCTTGCGCAGTCCATGTTCGTAGCCGAAACGAGCCTGCCTGTGGAGCAGCAGGAAGTGGCGCAGTCGGCACTGCTCGACACGCAGGCGCTGCTGCTTCTGGCACCGGAACCGGCATTTATTGAACTGCCCGAGCCGGTGGTTTTCGAGGCCATGATGGCCGATTTCAGCCTGAGCATCACCGCGTTGAACCGTTACCTGCGTTGCCCGGTGGCGTTTTACTACGAGGATTTTTTAAAAATACCCGGCGCCACGAGCGAGTCGGCGGCGTACGGCATCGCCATGCACGGCGCTTTGCAGCAGTTTTTGCTGAAAATGAAAAGCGACAAAAAACTGCGCTTCCCGTCGGCGGAAATGCTGGTGCGGCTGTTCAGCGCTGAAATGGAGCGGCAGCGCGGGTATTTTTCCGAAAACAACTACGCCCAGCGCCTCGCCCTCGGGCGCGACAACCTGCGCCGCTTGCACGCCGAACAGGTGCCGTACTGGCGCAAACGCGCCATCGCCGAGCGCCGCGTGGACCGTGTGGAACTCGACGGCGTGCCGCTCACTGGTGTTTTGGACAAAATCGAGTGGCTCGACAACGGCACGCTGCGCGTGGTGGACTACAAAACCGGCGTGCCCGATCCGCAAAAAACCGCAGCGCCCGGCGAGAAGCACCCCCACGGCGGCGACTACTGGCGGCAAATGGCGTTTTACCGCATCCTGCTCGAACAGGCGCGGATATACCCCGAGCCGGTCGGCAAAACCGTGATCCAGTGGCTTGAACCCGACCGGCGCGGCAACTTTGTCGCATCCGAAATCGCGCACACGGGCGAGCAAATCCGCTTCGTGGAGGGCCTCATCCGGGAGACCTGGGCGAACATCCGCGCGGCCAAATTCACGCCCGGCTGCGACCTGCCCGACTGCCCCTGGTGCCGCATGCACCGTTGGAAAGAGGCGCCGGAAGCAGGGTTCGGAAGGGAGCGAGAGGAGGGGTTGGATGACGGGTGAGGCTGTCTCGTCCTACGCCGCCCTGCTTGGTGTTTTCACCAAGCCGCCTCGCGTAGAGTCGCTTGGTGAAAACACCAAGCGAGGCGGGGACAAGTTAACATACAATCCCTTCGGGATTCCAATGGTGTAATTTCCGATCATGCTATAAACATAAAACCCCTTTGGGGTTGGCATCTTGGCTAAACAAAAAAATAGCAAGCCGTTGCGGTAACTTTTCGAAAAATCTTGAAAAAAACACTCAAAATACTCGGACTGGTCATATGCCTTGTCTTGTTGTTCAAGGGCTGGATTTACCGTTGGGCGGTCACGTATCAAGAGATCGGACAAAGGCAGGTCATAGCGCTTCAGGATTCCGGAGTGGTTGCCGACATGCAGAAAAAGCGGAACCAACGTGCGTTGTCTGTGGAGGAAATCGTGGAAATTTCCCGATCGGAGACCAGTGCCCGCTTGCGATACACGACCGGCAAGGCGTCCTCAAATCCAAATGTGGCCGCCCGTAGCGGCGCGGCCAACTGTGTCGGGTATTCCGCATTGTTCGGTTCGATGGTGAATCAGTTGTCCCTCGAACAGCGTAGCAGTCATTCGCTTCGGGCAAGGCACCTGATTGGCCGCTTATACTTCCTCGGAGTGGATATGCACCAATTTTTCTCCAGCCCATTTTTCAGGGATCATGATTTTGTTGAAATTGAGGATGTTACCACCGGTGAAAAGATTTTTGTTGATCCGGTTGTGAGCGATTATTTGGGAATTGATCGTGTAACCCGCAAGCGATAGGCCAATCACTTCCGCGTTCCGCCTACCGGATTGCCGCGCGGCTTCCTGCCGTGCTTGCTCATGATGCTTCACAAAGAAATCGTGTCTGCCCCCCAACCGTTCGGATTGAAACCGGTCTCGTAGATATACTTGGGCAAATGTTCCATCGGGGTGCCGGTTTTACGGAACCATGCACGCTCCGGGATATCGAGCAAGGCTTCAAAGAATAAATCTTTGGGGAATTGGGCGGGATCACTCCAGACCGCCTCGTAGAAATCGCGTCCGTTGGCTACTACGCAGCAGCGGGCATACAGGAACAAATCGGAAGAAATGCCGACATTTTCGGATACCGAATGTTCCGCGTAAGTCCGACCGTCCAGCAGGTGCAGTTTTTCGGAAAGCAGGTCGTAAAATGCCAGGATGGCTGCTTCCGGCAGGCTCGACAGTGCCCGAACGGCCGGTTCAATAACCGCGTCGTCGTTGCCTGTTTTAGCCCAGTCGAGCAGTGCAATGATGTTCCAAAACCGCTCTTCGTTCATCGGGACAGCCTCGCCCGGTGCGTCGTTGGTGACGATGTGCATTTCGGCTTCCGGGTATCGTTCCTGCAAATCCTTGATCACAGTCGGGTTGAGCGCCCGCAGTGGCATTTTTACGGCAGTTTGCATAATGCTGATTTTTAGCAAAGGTACATCGTCGGGTCGAAGTTTCCGACCTGCTTGCTGAACTCACCGAACGCATAAAAAAATCCGCTTAGTTTTGTGGCGCACATCACACTGGTTTAAAGCAAACACAACATGAAAACCTGTCACTACCTCCTCCTGCTCCTCACCGCCCTCGCTTCCTGCACCGAAGACAACGTCCCCAAGCCCGAAGAAAGCCCGTTTTTCACTTTTTTTGACGAGCCGAACATCGCTATTGACACCACACCCGTAGCAGCAACCCTTTGGGAGTATGGCTTCGAGTTCAATCCGATTGCGTCGGGGAAAATCACCAAACTGGGCGTCAAGTTGCCCACTACGGGCAATTTCGTCGTCCGGCTGTGGCGCCTGTACGGCAACGGCGCGCCGACCGTGATCGTCGAGCGGGTCGTGACCGTAAACACGGCGCATGAGCCGACATTCACGGACATCAACCCACTTTATTTCGATGCCAACGACCCGCTGGCCGTCACGGTATGGGCCAATTCGTTTTACCGGGTCAGCAAGCAGGATGGTTCGGATTTTACCTTTCCGCTGGAAGTGGGGAATATTGCCATCACCTCGTTCAAAGAGGCGCCGAACACCTCGAACATGGCTATGCTGCCGGCCACGAAAAACTCCACCACGGTGGCGCCCTGCGTGAACGTGGTTTTTGTGGCCGACTAAACTCCCTGACATGAGGTCGCTCTGCTGTCTGGTCTTTCTGCTTTTCTCCGGC
>JAEUUV010000031.1 GCA_016787285.1 Saprospiraceae bacterium
CCCAATTTCCAGCAGGCGCCGGTGGAAGACCGGGAAATCAATGCTAAGCAAGGGCTTAGGCATCAGGTCTACCCGAACCCGGTTGTTGCCGACGGGGTGTTGCACGTGCAGTTCGACCAGCCTGGCACGGCAGTATTTCGCCTGTTCGATGAAAAAGGCCGGGCCATCCGGGTGGAAAAATTTGAAGGGCAAACGCAGGTACGGCTGAACGGGCTGAGTGCCGGCGTGTATGCGTACTCAATTGAGGGCGGGGTGGCGATGGTGTTTGGGCGGGTGGTGGTGGATTGATTCGATTGATTCGATTAGACCGATTGATTCGATTGTGGTTTCACGCTCGGTAATCGAATCAATCGGTCTAATCGAATCAATTGGTTATGTTCTTCACGGCCCACAGCAGCAGTGCGTTTTTCTCGGCGGGTAAATCCAGTTTTTTCATGATACTGGAACGATGGTTTTCTACCGTTTTTTCGGAGATGAACAACATGCCGGCGATTTCTTTGGAGGTGTGTTGCCGTCCGATGAGTTCGATTATTTTTTTCTCGGCGAAGGTGAGTTTGTCCAACAGGTTACCGCCGGCGTGATCGGTGTTCATGTTTAGTTTGGCTGTCAGTTCCGGGCTGAACCAGGTTTCGTTGTTCAGGACAGCCTTGATACATGTTTCAAGCACATCGGTAGAAAATTCCTTGAGCACGTAGCCTTTCACGCCCAACGCTTTGGCACGGTGGAAGATGGAATTTTCATTGTGCATGGTGAGCAGGATAACCCGGGTTGGTATTGGCTCGTTTTGCAGTTTTTCCAGGATTTCGATGCCGTTCATACCCGGCATATTGATGTCGAGCACGGCAATGTCGGGTTTGCGCTGCAGGATCATATTGTAGGCGCTGATGCCGTTGCTGCACAATTCGCAAATCTGGTGGCCCAGGCTTTCGATGTAGGTTTTGGTACCCATGAGAGTAAGGGGGTGGTCGTCGCTGATCAGGATGTTGGCCATAGCGGATATTTTGTGCAGCAAAGGTAGGCTCCTGTGCCCGGCGCTGTTGGTGCCGGGAGCAAAAGAGGGGTTAGCCCCTATGCAACCGGCACCTCCACCCTGATCATCGTCCCGCCCTGGCCCGACCGGATTTCGGCATACCCGCCGATGGCTTTACTGCGTTGCAGGATACTGTGCAGACCGAAGGCTTTGCTGCTGTGGAGGGCGTCTTGCACATCGAAGCCTTTTCCGTTGTCGTGAATGACAAGTTGCAAGCCATTTTTCATTGGTTCGAGTTTTACGTTTACGGCTTCGGCGTGGGCGTACTTGTGGGCATTGGTAAGGCCCTCCTGCACGATGCGGAACAGTTGCAGTTCTGCTGTTTTCGGCAAAGGTGTGGGGTAATTGATTTCATGCGAAATGAAAAGCGATTCTTGTTGCATGAACTGTTCGCAGAGTGTTTCGAGGCTGAGTCGCAGCCCGATTTTGTCAAGCATCACTGGGTGCAGGTTGCGGCTAATCTGGCGAATATCGTTGATGATGCCGTCTATTTTATCGCCGGTATCGGGTGTTGGGGTGCTGCCGTTTCGGATGTTTTGTTTGAGGCCGAGCAGTTCGTGGCTGATGCTGTCGTGCAGATCGAGGGCGATGCGTCCGCGTTCCTCTTCGATGTTTTCGAGCAGTTGGCGGGTATATTGGGCTTGTGCAGCGGCATTTCGTTTTATCTGTCGTTGGCGCATCAAGAGGTGAAGCGCTGCAAAACAGAGCAGAATGGCTGCGATACCGGCTAGCAGGAAGCCGATCAGTGCATTTTTTTGGGCGAGTGTTTTGAGTTGCAGGGCTTTTTCTTTGGTAAGTGTGGCGAGGTCGGAAGCCTGCAACGCTTTGTCTTTTTCGGCCAGGGCAAGCAGTTGTTCCTTTTCCTGTTTTTCGGCTTTTTCTTTCAGAAAAGCGAGGCGTTGCAGGTCTTTTTCCTTGTTGCTGATGGTCAGGGCCTGTTGCTGCTGGATGGATAGCAGTTTTTGTTTTTCCAGTTGTCCGAGCGTCAGTTGTTGCTCGAATTTCAGGGAGGCTTCCTTTTTGTCGAACTCGTACTGGATTTCCCGGCGGGTGATTAGTTTTTTGGTGTCTTCACCGGCGATACTGTCGCGGTAGGCAATGTAGTTTCGGTACGCCTCGTGGGATTTTTTATAATCGCCCAGATGCTCGTACACGGCGCTCAGTTCCGAGTAGGCCATGCGGGTAAGTTCCGGGTTGCGCAGGTCTTCGCCAAGTTGCAGGGTTCGAAGTTGAATCGCCAGAGCCGTGTCGAAGCGGCTTTCGGGGCGGTAGCCCTCCCGGATTAGAAAGGAATCGGGCGCCTGGCGTAGGATGGCCCCTTTTTGGGAAAGCAAGAAGGCGGTAACTCCAGGGTTGTTCGCCGCTTTGGCTGCCTGAAGCCCGCGTTTTACATAGTCCATCGCCTTGGGAAAATTTCCCTGTTCCTGGTACAAGGCGGAAATAACTGTGTATGGATAGGTGCCGCCTCCGCCTATTTTCAAGCGTTCGGCGATGTCAATGGATTCTTTCAGGCACTGCAGTGCCTTTTCGGCCTGGTTCATGCCTTTGTAGGCTAATCCGAGATTGCTCAATACCGATGCGGTGCTGAACTGATCGCCTGTTTTGCGATAAATCTCCAAGGCTCTGGACAAGTATGAAATCGCTTTTTCGCGATCAGACAGGCTCTCGTAAACCAACCCGATGTTGCTGTACGTCTGTGCCGTGGCGCGTTGGTTTTTCAATGGCTCATTGATGGCCAGTGCGCGGAGCAGGCAGTCGAGCGCTTTGGCGTACGCGCCTGTTTTGATGTACAGGCCGCCTTTGTTGTCGAGGTTGCGGGCGACACCGGCCTGATCGCCCAGTTCTTCGTACAGCCGGATGCCTTTGTCGAAGTGTTCAATAGCGCGTTCGTTTTCTTCCAGCCGGTCAAACACCAGCCCGAGGTTAGATTCGGCACTTGCCTGGAGTTTTTTGTTGCCGGATTCCCGGGCATAAACCAGCACTTTTTCGTAGGCTGTTTTTGCCTCTGCACTGCGGTTCATGCCATACAGGGTGTTGCCTATGCTGTTGAGTATTTTGAACGATTCCTCTTTTTTGCCCAGCGAGTCAAAAATGGCCAGCGATTGCTTTTGCAAATCCAGCGCGACCTGAAAATTGCCCATGTTGCGCTGGTTGCCTGCTTTGGCATTGTAGCCCATAGCCCGCAGGAACGGGTCTGGAAACTGCTCGTGAATGAGTCGGAGTGCCTGGTCGGCGTAGGTGCTGCCGATACCCGGTTGTATGCCGGCGCAGGCAAATGAAATATTCAGTAGCAGTTTCACCTTGCCGGTGTCTATTTGCTCGTAGCGTTGGTTGACGGCCAGCAGGCTGTCCAAATAAGCACGCCCCTGCCCGGCGGAGGAAAGCACACTGATAGCAAGAAAAACGCCGGCGAGTAGGATGTTTCGAGTCATGACGGAGAAATAACGTTTCGGGACAAAGGTAGAGAAGTAACGCCCTCCTCCTCCACAGCGCTACTCCAATATGGGGGTTAGCCCCTATGGGATGCCGGTTTTTTGCGCTATTACCTTTACCGCCGTAAAAAAACTACCTCTGCTTCCGGGCATTTTCAGCGTTCGGGAGAGCATGTTTAACTTCTTCAATCGTATCTCGACTCATGAAAAAAGTACTACCACTGCTTGCACTGGTTGCGTTGTGCACCCTTTTCTCCAATGTTCTCTCGGCGCAATCGCCCAAAGTCAGTGTGCAGGGCACCCTGAAAACCTCCACCGGCACTGCCGTGGACGACGGTGAATATTCCGTGATTTTCAAACTCTACACCGTGGCCAGCGGCGGTTCGGCGGTGTGGACGGAAACGGCCGACGTCGAACTTGTCGGGGGCGTGTACAGCCACCTGCTGGGCAGTGAGGAACCGATCAACCCGACGCATTTTGCCAACACCCTGTTTCTCGGCGTCACGGTCGGCGGCAGCGAACTGACGCCCCGCACCGAACTCACCTACTCGCCTTACGCGCTGTCGGTGAATACTTCCGTCAATACGACCAACCTGACCGGCCCCAACAACGGCCTGACCAATTATGACGGTACCGGCAAATTCTTTATCCGAACGGGCGGAACTGAACGGTTCACCATTGACAACAGCGGTAATGTCGGTATCGGCAGCGAAGGCTCGACATTTGACCTGGCTATCGGCGACAACGACACCGGGCTGGACCAATTAGGCGACGGTAACCTGGCCGTGAAAACTCAGGGTACCGTGCGTATGTTTTTCAACAACGGAGGGCGCGTTGGGATCGGCAGTTTTACCGACCCGATGATTGACCTGGCCATTGGCGATGCCGATTCGGGCATTGACCAGTTTGGCGACGGCGAGTTGGGCCTTGTTACCAATGGCAGCGAGCGCATCCGCATCAAGCCGAACGGTCGGGTGGGTATCGGCACCAATGATCCGCAAACCAGCCTGCACGTTGCCGGAGCAACGAACGACATTTCCAGCTCCAACGCCAACTATTTTCATTATAGTTTTGGACAAGGCGCCGGCACACAGGATGGTAGTTTTTTCCCGGGAATCGTAGCCTTTTTCCAGGGCGGCATTGCTGCCGACGGCAACATCGCTTCCGCCGGCTCCGTCAATTGGTCGGATGCCCGCACCAAAAAAGTATTGGGCCTGAGCCATGCCGGCCAGGATTTGAGCCTGCTCGGCAAGATCAAAATCACGGACTACCAAATGATTGACCAGGTGCAGGACAAGCAGACCTACAAAAAAGTCATCGCCCAGGAGGTCGAAGAAGTATTCCCGCAAGCCGTGATCACCAGCCGCCGCATCATCCCGAATGTGTACGAGCAAGCCGGCGCGTTCAAATTTGAACATGGTGTGTTGACGGTTACCACGACCAAAGCGCACGACTTTGCCGCCGGCACCGAGATTGATCTTGTCACGCCGGAAGGCCGCCTGTCGAACATCCACGTGACCGAAGTCAAAGACGCGCACACGTTCACGGTAGCCGCCGAAAGCGCCCCCAGCAAGGTGTTCGTGTACGGCAAATACGTGGACGACTTCAAATCGGTGGACTACGATGCCCTCTCCATGCTCAACATCTCGGCCACCCAGGAACTGCACCGCCTGGTGCAGGAATTGCAAAAAGAAAATGCGGCGCTCAAGGCCGAAAACGGCGCCCTGCGCACCCAAGGTGCCGGCGTGGAAAGCCGCCTGGCCCGGCTGGAGGCTATGCTGAATGGCGGCGCCAAGGGTAGCGTGGTTGGGGAGAAGTAAGGTTCTGCCCGCGTTCGACCCCACCCCCAACCCCTCCCCCGGAGGGGAGGGGGGCTACATCCTGCTTCGCTGAATCTATCCCAGGTTGGAATGAATTGGCATCCGAATTTGGATTGTTTCAAGTTTTAGTGGGCAAGCCCCCCTCCCATTTGGGGGTGGGGTTGGGGGAGGGGTGCCACCCATTTTTTTGCCGCCCCGCTTGGTGTTTTCACCAAGCGGCTATACGCGAGGCTGCTTGGTGAAAACACCAAGCAGGGCGAAGCCCGAAAGCATTCCCGCACCTGCAATCAAGACCCTCTCCCATTTGGGGGAGGGGTTGGGGGAGGGGTGCCACCCATTTTTTTAACTCTTTTTGCAACTCAATTATGAAAAATATCCAACGCTGTTTATTCCTGCTCTTCGCCTGGCTCGTGGCGCAGCAGGCCCTGGCACAGGGGCAGCCCCAAACCAATGTCGCGTGCAAAAACCTCTCCTCGGAGGTGTTTTACACGGGCGATGTGTTTGTCAACTACGGCAGCACGTCCAATGCGTTCAACACCAAACGGCGCGCGAACGTGACCGTGGGCCTGCCGACTGTGGGCGGGTCGTTTAACCAAAATTACATCGCCAACTTCGGTCCCTGGTCGCGGCTGCTGCTGTCGCCGGCTGCCCCGGCGGTGCTCGCCACGCAGGGCGATCTGCCCGACCGCATCCAGATTACCTGGGAACCTGACCCCCTCAGTCCGACGGCATCGGGTGGTTTCAATATCTATCGCGACGGGGCTTTGATATCGTCGGAAGACGCCGACGTGCGTTCTTTTGTGGATTTCAACGTCATCGCCGGACAGTTTTACACCTACACCGTGACGGGCAAAAACCAGTTTGGTGAGGGGTTCAAAGGTACGGCGCTCGGTTTTCTGAACCCGAACGGCGTTGTCACCGGCGCGGTAAAAACCCTGGCCGGAAACCCCGTGCTGGAAGCCATCGTGACGCTCACGCCCACACTCGGCTCGGCGCTCGATTTTTCCGGTACAAGTATGGCTTTTGCCGAACCCAACCCGGTGTTCCCGACCGGCAATTTCACCGTTTCCTGCTGGGTAAAACTCGGCACAGGCAACGACGAGGCGGGCATTCTCGACTTCGGCTCTGATGTGAACAAAAATTTCTGGATACATACCCTGCCGCTCGTATCGGGCAAGGGCGTGCGCGTGGGCATCGGCACGGGCGCATCGGCCAATACACTGGAATATGTTTTTCCCGGGGCTTCTGCCGACGACTGGCACCACATAGCCCTCACGTACAACGGGGCAAGCGCCATTTTGTACGCCGACGGTGAGTTTGCCGGCACCTTGCCGACCACACGCAGCGCTTCTCCGGAAAAACTTTTCCTCGGCCGGCGCAGCGACGGCGCCGGGAATTTCATCGGTAAACTGGACGACGTGCGCATGTTCAACCGCCAACTGTCCCAAACAGAAATCCAGATGACCCAAAACCGCACGATTGGTTCCGAAACCAACGGGCTGGTGGCGTACTGGAAATTTGACGAAGGCACCGGCTCCAAGGGCTTCGACATTTCGACCAATAAAATATTGACCTACCTCTGCGGCGTACGTTGGACCGACGACAAACCTGAGGTGCAAAACGCCGGTATCACCGACGAGCGCGGCATCTACAAAATAGAAGGCATCAACTACGGCCCGGGCACCACGTTTACCGCTACGCCTTCCAAAAATTTCTATTTCAACCAGGCACTGGAGTTCAACGGCTCCAACCAGCAGTCCGCCGACCTGACGACCTTCAACCTGCCTGATACGAGCACGGTGACGCTGTTCGTCAAACCCTTCGTGCTGACGGGCGAGCAAACCATCCTGTCCAAACAAGGCGCGGGTGGCAGTGCGCAAATGCGCGTCGGGTTGTCGGGCAACACCCTGCTGGTCGGTATCGGCAGCACGGAAACGGCCTTCGGTACGCTCAGCGCGGGCTACCACCACCTGGCCGTCACCACGCTGCGCAGTGGCGGTTCGGTGTCAGCAAAAGTTTTTGTGGACGGTACGCAAATTGGCGGCGAGGAAACCTTTGCCGGTGTGGATGCAGACTTCAACAACGGTTCTCCCTGGACGCTCGGCGGCTCCCGCTCTTCGGGCGGCAACACCGACGAGCGGTTTTTTACCGGTTTGGTGGATGAGTTGGCGGTTTTTGAAAAAAACCTGGACCTCGCCGATATCCAGGAGTACCTCGGCATCGGTACCGACGACGCTTCCACGGCACTGAAACACTATTTCAACCTGAACGAAAGCGGGTTGGATTCACTGCCCGATATGGGCACGGCCATGACCGGCAAGGGTGTGCTGCGCGGCGCTACCTGGTCCACTTCGGTGGCCCTTGTCGAAACGGCGCCACACGAGTTTTTGCCTTCGGCAAAACTCGTAACGCTCACCCCGTCCAACACCTCTACCGACCAGGTGGATTTCATTGACCTGAGTACTATCCCGGTGAGCGGTTATGTGCGTTTCGACGGCACGACCTGCTTTGCCGAGGGCGTGGAAATACTTGTGAATGGCCAGCATTATTCGCCGCCGGTGTTTACGGATGCCAAAGGCAAATTTGTGGTGGACCTCGAACCGGGCGCCACGGTACTGTTGGAGCCGACATACAAAGGGCACGATTTTGCCCCCAAAGTGTGGGAAGTGCGCAATGCTTCCACGCCGGTGGCGGGTATTCTGTTCCGCGACCTCACCAAGCGCTCTATCCGCGGGCAAATGGCCGGGGGGCTTTGCCGAAAAAGCATCATCCCCGAAGGCGGGTTTGCCAAGGTCAAAGTAGCCTCAAAAAACGAGTGCTTCGAGCGCGAGATCACGCTCACCTACGACGACAACGAAGACGGCAAGTTCAACTTCACCAACCTGCCGCCGATGGAGATGACCATCGCCGTCACGCAACACGTCGTCAACGATATTTACAACTATTTTCAGATCAAGGGCGGCTCCGAAACCGACCTGAGCGAAAAAAGCGATACCATTGATTTTATCTACTTTTCTGCGCCGGAAGTGGAAGTGACCATGCTGGATACCAACAAGTGCGGCCAGCCGATGCTGGACCAGTTTGAAAACTACAAACTCGACGTGCGGGTGTACCAGCCATATTTTGGCGGAGACTGTTATTTGGAAACGGCCGAGTTATCGTTTTTCAATGACATTGCCGACCTGCCGCAGTTCGACACCATGATGACCGGTGGCAAATTCAAGTACGCGTTCAAATCGGGCATACCGAACATCGCAGCGCCGTACAAAAAATTCCTCCAGATATCGGCCATATCCGACAGTTTGACCACTACCACCACCCTGGAGGCCGTCGTGCTGGGCAAACGCTCTCGGGAAAGCACCTTTGCCAGTACCTCGCCGGAGATTCCATTGCTGATCCTGCGCGACCCGCCGGGCGACGGTTCTTTCGCGACGTTTCAGAAAGGCACGACCATGTGTACCGGATTCGGAATCAGCGTCAAGGATGCCATATCCGGTTCTGCGGAGTTTAAAGAAAAACTTGGTTTTGAGCAGGAAATAGCCGTCGGTGTGGGCACTGAAAAAACCACCAAACTGAAAACCGAAGACACAGAAACATTCAGTGTTTCGGCAAACCGTACCCAGACGCTCAGCAACAACATGGAGGTGTGTTTTACCTTCGAGGAAACCGTACAAACCAGTGCCGGCGATGTGATCCTCGGCGATGAAGCCGATATCTATATGGGCGGCGCTCTGAACCTGCTCTTCGGTATTACCGACGACCTGGTGTTCGACAGCACGACCTGTACGTTTCAATTGGAAAAAGGTCTGCTGGTGTTTCCCGACAAGTTTCAGACGACGTTTATCTACACCGACCACCAGATCAGGAACATCGTGATCCCAAATCTGATAACGATCGGCGACATGGCCTCGGTCATGCAGTGGGAAAGTATCATGCAACGCAACCGCGACCAGAAAAAAGCGGCTGCTTATGTAGACAATATCTCCTTTGATGCCGGTGTGGTGTACGAACGGAGCATGTCGGAGTCCATCTCCCAATCGGAGTCGTACGAATTTGAACTCGGTGTGTCGGAAGAAGTGACTTCCGAATTCGGGTTTGAAATAGATGGATCGGGAGCCTCGGGTAAAATGGGAGTCAAAATCGAGCTCGGCGTGAGTGCATCCAACTCGATTAGCAGCGAACGAACGACCACAACCTCGTTTCACCTGGAGGACGACGACATCTTAGACAATTTCACGCTCGACGTCAAACGCTGCCGTACCTACGGCACGCCGGTATTCAGTGTCATCAGTGGCCAGAGTTCTTGCCCCTACGAGTGCGCCTGCCTGTACGATCCGACCAAACCGAAGATGCAGCCCCGCGAAGAAGTGGCTATTTCGCCCGCTTCACTTGCTATGTTCAACGTGCCCGAAAACGATGCGGCTGTTTTCGAGATCAACCTCGGGAATCTTGCCCAGTCGGGCGACAACGGTTTTTACACCCTCGCTGTGGTGCCGGAAAGCAACGGCGCCGGGGCTGTCGTGGTGGCCAACGGCGACGTACTTTTCGCGCCGCTCACATTCCAGATACCGCCCAATGAAAGTGTGCCGGTAACCATTTCAGTGTTGCGCGGACCGGCGGCGTTCGAATACAATGACCTGAAACTTGCGCTGTATTCACAGTGTCAGTTCGAGCAAGCCGTCGCAAGAGGACTGCTGCGCAGCCAGATTGATCCGAAATTTTACAAAGAGATCACCTTCGACGTGCATTTCCTGGAGCCTTGTTCAGAAGTGGAGGTCACCTTCCCGCTACAAAACTGGACGCTTATACCGGCCGACGGCAATACGCTCTTCATTACCCTCGGCGACTACGATATCAACGACGCCGACCTCGATCTCATGCGCGTGCAGTATCGCCGCACGCAGGGCGACGGGGCCTGGATCAACATCGCGGAAGTGCCCAAAGCCGACCTTGGCGCCTTGTTCGAGATCGTACCGTGGAACACCCTGGGCCTGTCCGATGGACTGTACGAAATCCGCGCTATCGCCGAATGTATCGGCGGTATTAATCCGGGTATTTCGCACGTAGTTTATGGAAAAATTGAACGCACGCCGCCCGAAATTTTCGGCACTCCACAACCTGCCGACGGCGTACTGAGCCGGGGCGACGAAATCTCGATCCAGTTCACCGAGCCCATCCGCTGCGACCTGCTCATCCAGGCCGACTTTTTCAACAACAACAACGTGGGGCTGTACGACACCGAAACGGGCGAATTGATTGACGCAACCATTACCTGCCAGGGCGACAAAATCATCATCGTGCCCAATGTAGCCAACCGTTTCATCGAAAATAAGGTGCTGCGGGTAGAGGTGGACAATATCCGGGACTTGGCAAGCAACAACTTCAGCCACGCCGAGTGGGAGTTCTTCGTGGATCGAAACCCCATCCGCTGGGACGGCGGGAACGTGAAAGTGACCAAACGCAAACCCGAGTTCGTGACCGTAACACGCCGCATCCTCAACGACGGCGGTCAGGCTACGGCGTGGGAATTGGAAGACGTGCCCACCTGGGCGCGGGTGTACCCCACCAGCGGTGTGCTCCTGCCCGGCGCGGCGGAACTCATCACGTTCGAGTTTGACAGCACGCTCGCGTTCGGGCAGTACCTCGACACCATTTCCATCAACGCGCCGGAAGGTCGCGAACCGCTCATCGTCAACTGCCGCGTGCTGTGCGAATCGCCCGACTGGGTGTTCAGCCCCGCCGCCTTCCCGCACACGATGAACTTCGCGCTGCAACTCGACATCGAAGGCCAACTCAGCACCGACGAGGAAGACCTCGTGGCGGCGTTCATTGACGGCGAACTGCGCGGCCTCGGCAAGCTGCAACTGCTGCCCACGCTGCCGCCGCTCGGTACCCAGTACCGCGTCTTTATGACCGTGTACGGAAACGATACCGACGACAGCAAACCCGTCAAGTTTGAGATATGGGATGCTTCGGCCTGCCTGCGCTACGGCGAAGTGATCGAACAATTCCAGTTTGAGGTGGACAACGTGATCGGCACTGTCGGCAGCCCCGTCGTGCTGCACACCAACAGCATGGTGCGCCGCGACATCCCGCTGACGACCGGCTGGAACTGGATTTCGTTCAACCTGCTGCACCCAAATCCGGCACTAAATAGCGCCCTGGCTTCGCTCCAGCATCCGCAGAACGACCTGTTCAAAAATCAGACGACGTTTTCGGAATATGCCGGCGGCTGGTTCGGTTCGCTGGCGGCCATCAACAACACCAGCATGTTCCAGTACCGCGCCGACGTACCTGACACCATCCAGATGCGCGGGGCTTTGATTGATCCTGCTGCTCTGAATATCCCCGTATCGGCGGGCTGGAACTGGGTGGGTTATATTCCCAACTACGCCCTGCCCGTGTCGGTGGCGCTCGGCGGCCTCACGCCGCTGAACGGCGACATCATCAAGGGGCAGACAGCATTTGCGCAGTTCATTGCCGGTTTCGGCTGGTTGGGTTCGCTGCAATTTCTGGAACCGCCCAAGGGGTACCAGTTGAAAATCAGCAACCCGGGCACGATCACCTATCCGGCCAATTTCGCCGACAACCCTGCTCAAGCACGCGGCGAGACAAACATTCATCATTCATCATTCATCATTCATCATTCCAATTGGACGGTTGATCCGACGAAATTCGAGCACACCATTACCGTGGTGGGCATGTTCGCTGCCGGCGGTCAAAACGCCACGCTGGAGAGCCACGAAATCGGGGTGTTTGCCGGCAACGAACTGCGCGGTTCGGCGCAGGCGATCTACATCGAGCCGCTTGATGCGCACCTGTTTTTCCTCACGGCGTACGCCAACACTTCGGGCGAACAGTTGCAGTTCAAACTGTTCGACAGAGCCTCCGGTTCGGTCGGCGACCTGGCGGAAACGCTGTTTTTCACGGCCAACCAGCACTCGGGCAGTGTATTGTCGCCCGTGCCGTTCACCCTGCAAACGACGGGTGTACCCGAAGTGCCGGCGGAGATATTCCTGAGCGTACGCCCCAACCCGTTCACGGAAACGACGGCCATCCTGTTCGGCTGCGAGCAGGCACAGGAAGCCCGGATTTCGGTGACGGACATGATGGGCCGCGTGGTCCTGCAACAGAAAATAGATGCCGTACCGGGCCTGAATACCTTCCGTTGGAATGCCGGTTCGGTGAGTGCCGGCGTGTATTTCGTGCGGGTGGAAACGGCTGAGGGTATCGCGGCTAAAAAGGTGGTGAAGGAGTAAGGGAAGTTGGGGGTGGGGATGATTGCGCGTTGCGTCGGCCCCACCCCCAACCCCTCCCCCAAAGGGGAGGGGGGCTTGATTCCGCTTTGCATCTTATAGCCCAAGTATGGATACATGGGCATCAACATTCGGAATATTCAAGGTAATAGAGGGCAGGCTCCCCTCCCATTTGGGGGAGGGGTTGGGGGTGGGGCCAACGCAACGCGCAATCAACCCTGGCCCCTCAAACACACAACAACATGAAACATTCAATACAACTCATAATCTTCCTGTTCTGCACCGCCACCAGCCTGTCCGCCCAGCCGGGCGGCTGGAGCGTTGCCACGGCAGCGTGCCAGTTCAATATGACGATGGTCGCGCAAATCCAGGTCAACGGCGTGCCGGACCATTTGCTGAATAACCACATCGCGGTGTATTCCCGGGGACAAATCCGGGGGTATGCCACGCCGGTGCAAATCAGCGGGCAGGCGTTTTATTTCCTGAGTTTGTGCTCCGATGTCTACAAGGGCGACACGTTGTATTTCCGCGCCTACCGAGGCGCCGACAACAAAGTTTACGAGTCCGTGGACACGGTGGTTTTCAAACACCACCTGGCATTGGGCCGGATTGCCGATCCGTTTCCGATCCGGTTTGCGCAGGGCAATCGCCCATTGATTTACTCGCTTGCTGCCGTGAACTATGCGGCGGGCACCTGCAACGATGTGCTGGATGTGCAGGCCACGGACAAACAAAACAGCGAGGGGAGTGGCTTGGTGTACAGCATCGTCGGCGGGGTAGATGCTCTGCGGTTCAGCATCAACCCGGTGACGGGCGTACTGTCCTGGTTCAATTTTACGCCTGATATACTCAATCCGGCAGACAACGACATGGACAACCGCTACGAAGTGGAGGTAAAAGTGACAGATGCTTCGAATCTGTCGGATGTACAGCGCATTACGGTGACGGTGGTCAAAAACGCACCGGTACCGCCGCTGGTGTGCCCGCCCAACCAAACCTACCTGACCAACTCCGACGGCACAGGCGATTGTGGCGCCGAGGCAAACCGGACGGGTGTGCAACTGCCCAACCTGTGCACCTTGTACGACCTGACGTACCAACTGAGCGGCGCCACCACCGGCAGCGGTTCCGGGCAGATACCGCAGGTTCAAAGTTTTTACAAAGGCACGACCACGGCGACCTACACGATGAGCGGATCAAGTCCGAGCACCTGCTCGTTTACCGTTGTGGTGTCCGACAATGAGCCGCCTTCGGCCACCTGCCCAAATTCGGTCACCGTTTCCTGCGCGAGTGATTTTCCGGCAGCAAACAGCAATCTCGCAACCGGTTCCGACAATTGTGTTTCGATTTCCAAAAACCACGTCGGCGACGCGCTGCCAAGCGATTACAATAGCCCGAACCGCTACAATGTCGTGCGTACCTACCGCGTCACGGATGCGGCGGGAAACAGCACGACGTGCACACAAATGATCTCGGTGTACGATGCCACCCAGCCGGTATTCACTTTTGTGCCGGCCAACGTAACCGTACAGTGCAGTAGTGTGCCGGCGGTGGGCACCGCCGTCGCTTCGGATGGTTGTGGGGGTGGGGTAGTGGTCGCCTACAACGGCCAGACCCGAACGAACGGCACTTGTTTCGACCGGTACACCCTTACCCGGCAGTGGACGGCCACCGACCTGAGCGGCAATACCCGCACCGCTACGCAACGCATCACGGTCATTGACACGCAAAAACCGGCATTTTCAAATGTTCCGGCCAACATCATGGTGCAGTGCAATGCCATACCGACACCGGCATCGCCGGTGGCTACCGACAACTGTGCGTTGAACCCGACCATCCTGTACAACGGCCAAACCAAAACCAACGGCGCCTGTGCGAATGCCTACACCCTCACGCGGCGCTGGACGGCTTCCGATAACTGTGGCAATACGGTTTCTATTTCCCAACGTATCACGGTGGTGGACAACGGAAAGCCGGTGCTCACGCTGCCGCCCAACGTGACCATCGCCTGCGACGCCACACCGCCCCCGATAGGTACGCCCACCGCCTCCGACGGCTGCGCCGGAAATGTGACGATCACCTACCTCGGCCAGAGTTCGGTAAGCGGTGCCTGTCCCGGCAGTTACCAACTCCGGCGCACCTGGCGGGCTACGGACGTGTGCGGCAACAGCACTGCGGCCACGCAGACGATCCAGGTACAGGACACCGGCGCCCCGGTATTTACGTCCGTACCGGCGCCGGTCACGATCCAGTGTACCCAGTCCTTGCCGCCGTTGGTCAACCCGGTAGCGACGGACAATTGCGGCGGTTTTGTGCAAATTACCTTCCTGGGCAACGTACCCACCGGCAGTGGTTGTGCAACCGACTACACCGTGACGCGGACGTGGCGGGCTACGGATTTGTGCGGGAATACGGCGACGGCGTCGCAGGTGATTACGGTACAGGGGAACAATTACGGCCCGCAGGGAGCAGAAAACCGGGAGCAGGGCAACCAACTCAAAACTCAAAACTCAAAACTCTTAACTGTTCAACCCAACCCGACCACCGACCGGATTTGGCTTGACCTGACGGACTTTGCCGGCGAGACAGTGACGGTTTTGATTTGCAATGGTTTGGGCCAGTTGGTTTGGCACCGGCAAGTTCCGAAAGTAGAGGAGGTCTATTTGCCTGTCAGCCTGCGTGAAACAGGTGCTGCAACCGGAGTATTCATCGTACGCGTGCGAGGCATCAAGGGTACTGTTTCAAAACAAGTCGTGCTGATAGAATGATCTGCGCACCGCGTTTTTACCCTTTTTGATGCTTTTTGAAAAGTCCTTGAACATTCGGGAGGCTACACCCGCCCACCTTTGTTGCGTCAATCAACAAACACTTTTTCAACACTTTTCAAAAACTCAAGCACAATGAACTTCTTCAAAAATTTCGCTCAACTCGCAGCCCTGGCTTTCGTGGCACTTCCGATTGCAAACCTGCTGCCCCCCTCTCAAACCGGCACCAACGAGGCTGGAGCCACCATCGTCATCCGTCTCGACGTGGAACCTCAAGCCGCCGCCTACATCAAATTCGACGGCGTTGACGGCGAATGCGAGGTTAAAGAAGGCCGGAATACCGTGGGCAGCAACACCCGTACCGGTGAAAAACTGATCGTCGTAGTGAAAAACGGCAAACTGGCTGAGTTCGGCGTACAGCCCGCTCGTGGCAAATTCAAAGCCCTTGCGCCTTCGGCAACACCGTGCTTCACCACGCAATGCACCACGCTCAATCCGCCCAAGTGCTTCGTCCAGAACGGCGTATGCATCTGCGTATGCGGCCCCTGGATCACGGCGGCTACCGGCGGACGCAATTGAGTGCAGTCGGAAAAAACCGAAAACACGTACGAGCCGCGCCGGACATATCCGACGCGGCTCGTGTTTTTTAATCGCTACTTTTGCCCCGAAAAAATTACCCATGCCCACCCAGCACCTGGCGCCATCCGAATTTCTTGCCGCCGCCGCCGAGCGCGTCCTGCTCGACGTGCGCTCGCCGGGCGAGTACGCGCAGGGGCATATCCCGGGGGCAATAAGTTTTCCCTTGTTTTCCGATGAGGAACGAGCAGAGGTAGGTACAGCCTACAAGCAACAAGGCAGTGAAACAGCCATGCTGCTTGGCTTGCGCATCGTCGGTCCGAAAATGGAAGGATTTGTGCGTCAGGCCCGCGCTTTGGCGCCGGGTCGCCGCCTGGCCGTACATTGCTGGCGGGGCGGCCAACGCAGCGGGAGTATGGCCTGGCTGTTCCGGCAAGCCGGTTTCGACGTGGTGACGTTGAACTGCGGCTACAAGCAGTACCGGCAACACATACTGGCTCAATTTGAACAAACAAGCCTGCCTTTCCTCGTCGTAGGCGGCAAAACAGGCGCGGGCAAAACCAAAATTCTGCATGCCTTGCGCGACCTGGGCGAGCAGATCATTGATCTCGAAGGACTTGCCCACCACAAAGGTTCTTCGTTCGGCAGTATCGGCGAGGCGCCGCAACCTACGGTGGAGCAGTTTGAAAACGATTTGTTTGATGCTGTTTCCCGTCTGGATCACAACCGGCACATTTGGGTGGAGAATGAAAGCCGCAGCATCGGGCGGGTGTACGTCCCGGAGGGTTTCTGGAAATGGATGCGCCGCTCGCCGCTGTACCACATCGAAGTACCGCAACACTGCCGCATTGAGCACTTGGTGGCCGACTATGTGGGTTACTCGGCGGAGGAACTGGAAGCCGCTTTCCGGCGCATCGAAAAAAAACTCGGCGGGCAGCACCTGAAAGCCGCTTTGGATGCGCTTCACTCTGGTAACTATGCCGACGCCGCAGAAATCGCCCTGAATTACTACGACAAAACCTACCGCTACGGACTGGAAAACACCACGGCATCTGCAGTGTACATGCTCACGTTTGACCACGGCGACCCACGACTGATTGCACAGGTGTGCCTGGAACACTGCCTTGCAGAACTTAAAGCCGAACAACTCGTCAACGGATAACCGGAATAATTACAAATTAACCCATGCCATGCGCTTTGACATTATTTCCGTCCTCCCCGAACTACTCGAAAGCCCACTCAACCATTCCATTATGCAGCGCGCCAAAAACAAGGGCCTGCTCGAAGTGTACCTGCACAACCTGCGCGATTACGGGCTTGGGCGACACAAACAGGTGGACGACTACCAGTTTGGCGGTGGCGCGGGCATGGTGATGAAACCCGAACCGCTCGCCGCCTGTATCGAAAACCTGAAAGCCGGGCACACTTACGACGAGATTATCTACACCTCGCCCGACGGGGTTCGGCTCGACCAGGCATTGTGCAACCGGCTATCCATGAATCAAAACCTGCTCGTCATTTGCGGTCACTACAAAGGCGTAGACGAGCGCATTCGCGAAAAGTATGTCACCCTGGAAATCAGTATCGGCGACTATGTGCTTTCCGGTGGCGAACTGGCCGCAGCCGTGCTGGTGGATGCCGTCGGGCGGCTCATTCCCGGGGTGCTGAACGACGAGACGTCGGCCCTATTCGACAGTTTTCAAGACGACCTTCTTGCCCCGCCCGTGTACACCCGCCCGGCGGAGTGGGAGGGCATGGCCGTACCCGAGGTGCTGCTTTCCGGCAACGATAAACTGATCGAAGAGTGGCGCCACGAGCAGAGTCTCGAGCGCACACGGAGTCGCCGCCCCGACCTTTACGAGCGGTTTGTGCGTGGGTAGATCTACCTAAAATTCACCCGGTTACTTCTGCCGGGATATTTGCGGGCTAATGCTCGCTGTGCTGTTGTCTCGAACCTGTCTAAAAAAACTTATTTTTTAACACGAGATCGAACCGTTTTCAATTACGCCCCTATATTTACCCCGCTGCAACCGAATTTCATTTTTATCAACAAAACTGCACACAGGGTGAAACCGACGAATATCAACGACCCGGAGTATTTTCACAAAGTGGTGGACTGCCAGTATGCCTGCCCAGCGCATACACCGGTACCGGAGTATATCCGCCTCATCGCCGCCGAGCGCTATACGGAGGCCTACATGGTCAACTGGGAATCCAATGTGTTTCCCGGAGTACTGGGCCGCACCTGCGACCGGCCTTGCGAACCGGCTTGCCGGCGGGGTAGGGTAGAGGACAAACCCGTTGCCATCTGCCGGCTCAAGCGCGTGGCCGCCGACAACAAGGGCGAAGTAAAATCGCTCATGCCACATGCGCCGTTTCCGTCCAATGGAAAAAAAGTTGCCGTCATCGGCGGTGGGCCGGCCTCACTGACTGTGTGCCGCGACCTTGCTCCGCTGGGGTATGAAATTCACCTGTACGACGAGCAGAAAAAAGGCGGCGGCATGATGCGCAGCCAGATTCCGTCGTTCCGCCTGCCCGAGTCTGTGCTCGACGAAGAGGTGAACTACATCCTCGATCTTGGCATTCATTCTCACTTCAACCGCTACGTGTCCAGTATGCGGGAAGTTTTGGAACAGGACTACGACGCGGTGTTTGTCGGCACCGGCGCTCCACGTGGCGGCGATCTGGCCAAACTGCCGGGCAGGCAGGAAGGCGCCGCCAACATTCACATCGGTATCGAATGGCTGGCGAATGTGGCCTTCGAGCACACCGACAAGATCGGCAAAAAAGTGATTGTGCTCGGCGGCGGCAACACGGCCATGGACTGCTGCCGAACCTCCATGCGCCTCGGCGGCGAGTCTGTGATGGTGGTGGTGCGCAGTCCGTTTAGCGATATGAAAGCCTCCCCCTGGGAAATCGAAGATGCCCAGCGCGAAGGGGTGGTAATCCTCAACTGTATGCCGCCCAAGGAGTTCGTAGTAGAAAACGGAAAACTCAAGGGCGTGCTTTTCGAGCATGTAAAAGCCGTGTACGATGAAAACGGCAAACGCAGTCTGGTATCTACCGGCGAGCCGGATACTTTTATCGAAGCCGACGACGTACTCGTGGCCATCGGTCAGGAAAATGCGTTTCCCTGGATCGAGCGTGACCTTGGGATAGAATTCGGCAAGTGGGAAATGCCGGTAGTGGATACCGTCACGTTCCAGTCCACCAATCCACGGGTATTTTTTGGCGGCGACGCGGCCTTTGGACCCAAAAATGTCATTACCGCCGTGGCACACGGCCATCAGGCTGCCATTTCGATTGACCAGTATTGCCACGGAAAAAGCCTGCTCGAACGCCCGGCGCCCACCGTCAACCTGTTTCACCAGAAAATGGGCATTCACGAGTGGATGTACGACAGCAGCGTGGTGGACGACGCGCGCTACAGTGTGCCGCACGCCGACAACAGCGTGGCGCTCAAAGATCGCCGCCTCGAAGTGGAACTCGGATTCAGCCCTAAAACCGGCTTCATGGAAGCGCAACGCTGTCTGAACTGCGACGTGCAGACGGTATTCACCGAAAGCCTCTGCATCGAATGCGACGCCTGCGTGGATATTTGTCCGACTTCTTGCATTACGTTCACGCATAACGGTGAGGAATCCGAATTGCGCACCCGCTTGAATGCCCCGGCAAATATGCTGAGTCAGGACCTGTACGTGTCGCACCAACTGCCCACTACCCGTGTAATGATTAAAGACGAAAACGTGTGCCTGCACTGCGGCCTGTGTGCCGAACGCTGCCCCACTTCGGCCTGGGATATGAAAAAATACCTGTACCAGGTGACCAAAACATGCAAGGTGTGGGATGTGGCTGCGCCTGTATTGGAAACTGTTTAAAAGGCAAATCTGAACACCTAATGTTATCATCCATCAACGACCTCGTCATCCGCTTTGCCAACGTGAACGGCACCGGATCCGCCAGCGCCAACCAACTGTTCGCCAAGAGCATTTTCCGCATGGGTATCCCTGTGACGCCCAAAAACATATTTCCCTCCAACATTCAGGGCCTGCCCACCTGGTACGAAGTGCGCGTGAGCGAGCATGGCTACCTCGGCCGGCGCGCGGGCATTGACGTCATGGTGAGCGTCAACCCGCAGAGCATGGCGGCCGATGTCAAATCCGTGCGCCCCGGCGGCTATTTCATGTACGATAGCAGCCGCCCCCTGGACAAGGCTCTGCATCGCGACGATATCCACTACATCGGTATCCCGATGATCCGGATGTGTCAGCAGCATTTCGAAAGTCCCCGCACGCACCAGTTGCTCAAAAACGTGATCTATGTGGGAGCACTGACGGCCTTGCTGGACATTGAGGTGGATGTGGTTAGGGAACTCATTGCGCAGCAATTCAAGAAAAAGGAAAAACTCATTCCACCGAATTACCAGGCGCTGGAACTGGGTATTCAGTACATCCACGACCACTACCAATACCCGCTACCCATTCGGTTGGAGCGGCGCGATAACATCGGCGACCGTATCATGATTGACGGCAATACGGCCTGCGGACTCGGCGCTATTTATGCCGGGGCCACGGTGGCGGCCTGGTACCCAATCACACCGTCTACCTCGGTTGTAGAGGCGTTTTCCAAATACGCCCGTCGCCTTCGGGTGGATCCAGCAACCGGCAAGAAAAAATATGCCGTGGTACAGGCAGAGGACGAACTGGCCGCTATCGGTGTCGTCATTGGCGCGTCGTGGAACGGCGCCCGATCCTTCACTGCCACAAGTGGCCCCGGCGTGTCGCTGATGAATGAATTCCTTGGGCTGGCCTATTTCGCCGAAATTCCGGCAGTACTCATTGATGTGCAGCGCGGCGGCCCGTCCACGGGGATGCCTACACGCACGCAGCAGTCGGATCTTCTGCTGGCAGCCTACGCTTCGCACGGCGACACCAAACACCCGCTCCTTTTTCCGTCAACCCCGCGCGAGTGTTTCGAGATGACTGCCGATGCTTTTGACCTCGCCGAACGCTTGCAAACGCCCGTGCTGGTAATGACCGACCTTGACCTCGGTATGAACGATCACCTGACGCCTCCGTTTCAATGGGATGAAAAACGTCGCTACGACCGGGGCAAGGTGCTCAGCGCTGAAGACCTCGACAACGTAAAAAATTGGGGCCGCTACCTTGATGTGGACGGCGACGGTATACCGTACCGCACCATCCCCGGCACGCACCCCACAAAAGGGTCGTTTTTCACGCGCGGCTCTTCCAAAGACGAATACGCCCGTTACACCGAGGACGGCGATGCCTACCGCCGCAATATGGATCGTTTGCTGAAAAAATGGGGCACCGCTGGTCAAATCGTGCCTGCTCCGGAGTTTTTCCAGGACGAGGACAACAGTTCGGAGGGCATCATCTTTTTCGGTACGTCTACCTACTCGGCACTGGAGGCCATGGATCAACTTGCAGCGATAGGCCTGAAAACCGACGCCATGCGTCTGAAGTCCTTCCCGTTCAGCGACTCGGTGCGCGACTTCATCGAACGGCACGAGCGGGTGTACGTGATCGAGCAAAACCGCGACGCGCAGATGCGCTCCCTGCTGATGATCGAACTCGGCATTGACCCGAAAAAAATGATCTCGGTGCTGAACTACGACGGGTTTCCGATCACTGCCGCTATCATCACACAGCAGATTTTGAAATACCACCCGACCCTGGAGCCGGCAGGCGGTAACGGCTTGCCGGTCTAACCGATACCGGATGTGTAATTCAGACGGTCTTTGAACACAAAGGCGTAGGAAAACACATCATTTCGCTCCAACCAGGTGTCAAACGACTGCCCGGAGTTGAGCAGTTCCTGAACTGATATGTTGTTCCGTCGCCCTTGTAAATAGCCTTCAAAGCGTTCAGGCAAGGGCAATTCCGGCCAGCCGGCCAATCGAGATATTTCCTCGCTCAGGTTCCGGATACGCGGGTCATTTGGGTTGTCGAACTGCGCCTGATAGCCGTTCAATCCGAGGTGTTTCGAGCAATAGCGGGAATTGTGCGCGGGTCTGCACAGGCTGTTTCCCGACAACGGCGTCAGCATGGTATCGCGCAGGTGTTGTTCAAATTCAAGTGTTTGCAGCGTCGGTAAAACTGCCTCGAAGGCCGGAAGCCTCATATGGGCCCGAATCCATGCTTCCACATTTTCCCGGTAATGCTGGGCATTGATAAATGCCGAATCGGCGAGCCACACGAGAGGTGCGGCTCGCCGGGCAAGGTCATTTTCCGAAAAAATGTGGAGCAGCAGGTGAATTGTCGCAAGCGGGTATTTCCGGTGAAAACCTTGCCGCACACTGCGCCCCGCCAATACATTCGGATTCAGCGTATGTGTGTGTCCCGGCAGTACTTCCGCCGCATCCAACTGAATGATGTGATGCCCTAGGCTCGGGACGGTACCTATGCAAATATCCAGGTCCACGGCGAACAGTTTTCCCGAAAGCAGTTTTTGGCGGAATGAAGTGGCGTCTCTCGTGTGCCACAGCCTGCTGTACCCGCAGTACACGCCCGACACCGGCCAGCCAAAACGTTGGTGCAGGTACGCCGCCGACAAGAGGCTGTCGAGGTCGTTGCCGATAATCATACCCTCCACGTAGTCGGGGCGGGCAAAGGGCAGGAAGTGGTCTTTTTGAAACATCTTAATACATCAACCCTTTTTGGTCGAGACCGGGCAAGTTGACATTCCCACCAAGCGGTACAGTGGGCAAAAACTGACGATGCTGGTCAGAGTAAATACTGCTGCCAAAATAAGTGCTACGGTACCGGTAGTACCGGTCAGAGTGTCGTTGTAAATCAGAAAGACAACAATAGCCGCCACAATAAGGCGAACGACTCGATCAATGGTACCCATGTTCTTTTGCATAGCGGAAATCATTTTTGATGAAAAATAAAATTGTAGTGCAAAAGTCTGCCGCAAGCAATTCTGCGAATGTGATCCGGGTCACATAAGCGAAAATAATTCAATAGTACCTCGGGCATGGTGCAAGATGCCTTTTTGCTCAAACTGCCGGATGAGACGGGAAATTACTTCCCGCGAGGCATTCAGATCGTTGGCTATTTGTTGCTGGGAGATATGGAGTTGTCTTGTTTGCAAGGCTGCTGCTTTTTCGCGTAAGTAGAGCAACAGGCGTTCGTCCAATTGCCGGAAAACCACGCTTTCGAGTGTTTGTAACAATTCGTCATACCGGTGTCCGAAACTGTCGAACACAAAACGCTGCCACGCGGGAAAGCGCCGGGTTGCTTCATGTACCAAAGGCGCCGGAAACAATGCCACTGAGCCAGTCTCTTGCATCGTAGCGGTCACACGGCTTGTCTCGCCTTTGAAACAGGTGCTCAGGGTCATCGCACAGGTTTGGCCCGGCAGGATGTAATACAGGAAAATTTCGCGGCCATCGACACCCTCACGAGAGACTTTGACCGAACCGGCCAACACGAGTGGGATGTACCGGATGATTCCGCCAGCCTGTATCAGAAATCTGTCTGTTTCCAGATGTTTCAAGACCATATGTTCCACAAGCCAGTCGGCCAGCTCCTGCTGATCGAAAGCCGGAAATAGTTCGCGCAAGGTGCGCGCAGAAATGTCAATCGAAGGCGGCATTCTTGTTTCAGTCAATATGTTCAAACACGATCATGGTGACAACGGTTTCCTTTTCAAATTTGACTGCCAAGCGCTTGTTGGAATAAAGAAGAAGCCCATAGCCGTTTAACGAATACCATGTGGTTTGCCCAAAACCTAAAAGTGATCGGATGACTGCCGAGCCCTCCGGTCACTTTTAGGCGAAAAATCTTACACCATCGCACACAGATCCGCCAGACGCGCCGAATAACCGGCTTCGTTGTCGTACCAGCCCACGATGCGGCAGGTATTGCCGTTCACCTGCGTGAGGCCCGAATCAAAGATGCAGGAGTGGGTATTGCGCACGATATCGCTGCTCACGATCGGGTCTTCGGTGTATTCCAGAATTCCCTTGAGGTGAGTATCGGCTGCGGCCTTAAAAACGGCGTTGATTTCCTCTACAGTTGCTGTTTTTTTGAGCATGCACACACAGTCGGTGATGGACCCGGTGGCAACAGGCACCCGCATGGAGTGGGCGGCTATTTTTCCCTTCAGGTGCGGCGCTACGAGTATTACTGCTTTGGCGGCGCCGGTGCTGGTAGGCACAATGTTTTGGGCGGCGGCGCGTGCGCGGCGCAGGTCGCGGTGCGGCGCATCCTGCAGATTTTGGTCGGCGGTGTAGGCGTGAACCGTATTCATAAACATCTGCTCGACTCCAAAGGCTTTGTCCAGCGTCATCACCATGGGCACGAGGCAGTTGGTGGTGCAGGACGCGTTGGACAGGATGGTGTCGGTGTCCTTGATGTCCTGGTGGTTGGCGCCGATAACAAAAGTAGGTACGTCGTCGGCTTTGGGCGGCGCGGAGAGGATGACGCGTTTGGCGCCGGCCTGCAAGTGAAGCCCGGCTTTTTCACGGTCGAGGAAGATACCGGTGCATTCGAGCACTACGTCAATTTTCATTTGTCCCCACGGGCATTCGGCCGGGTTTTTAATGGCAGAACAAAGTATTTTTTGGCCATTTACATACATGTATTCGCTGTCGGAAGCCACGGTACCGTCGAATTGGCCATGCATGGTATCGTACTTCAGCAAGTGAGCAAGCGTGTGGTTATCGGTGAGGTCGTTTATCGCAACAACTTCCACATTCGGGTTTTTGATCAAATTTCGAAAGGTGAGACGGCCAATACGACCGAAACCATTGATAGCAATGCGTTTTTTTGACATATCAAAATCAGTTATGGTAAACAAAAAAAGGAGAAGCCCGAAGGCCTGCACAAAAGTAGGCGTTCGGGCTGAATAAGGGCAAGTTCAGGCTGTGTTATTTTTACACTAACTCACTGAAGCGCTACCTCCATCCACACGGGCTGATGATCGGAATCCCGGAATTTTTGGTCCAGGCACTTCACCGAACGAATTTGCACATTAGGAGAGACCAGGAAATAATCAATCAAGGTCACGAAGGTTTTGCCTGCCACATACGGATCGCGGCATTTGCGATTGGTGGGTATTGTCGGGTCGAATGCAAACCGCCAGTCCTCGGGAAACATATTGTCGGGTACATTCCCTTGCCGGTAGCCCTGTGTATTTCCAGGCATGAACGTGTCGAATCGAAAGTAGGGTGGGCACTGATTCCAGTCTCCTCCAAGCACCACATAGTTTCCTTTTTTGTATTCTGCCACGGCGAGGTCGCGCAGGTAGGGCAGTTGAATGGCTTTTATCTTGTCACCCGGATCGTAAGCGGCGTTGTGCAGGTTCATCACGACCAATTGCTTGCCGTTTTTCAGAGCGTATCGATGCAGTGCTACACAGCGGTCGAGTTGAAACATCCGGTCGGGCATGGGATATTTGCCGGGTAGCTGGTAGCGGGTTGCGTAGTTGAATCGGAACCGGGAAAAAGTAGTCAGTCCGCTGTACACCATGCCATACGGATGCCAGGGTTCGAGCAAAGGGATAGGTACCCGGCTGCACTTGTAGTTCAAGGCCATCGTGTATGTGAAATCGGGCAGGGCCTTGGCAAGGCTTCTCACCTGATTGTTTTTGTAACTCCGGTGGGCGTATTCGTCTACCTCCTGGAGCAGGAAAAAATCGGCCCTGGTATTCTTAAGTGTGCTGCAAATTCCAGAAAGATTTTTGTCAACCAGTTCTTTCGGCGCATGGATCATGCTGCTACCGGAGTACCACATCCCGGAGTCGTCATAAAAAAAATCAGACTCCTCGCCCAGACCTGCATAGCCGATGTTCCAGGAGACGAACGACAACACGCTATCCGCGATCTCGTACGGTTCCACCCATTTTGGCGAAATAAGCCGCTTTTTTTCCTCCGGCTGCCAATCGGAGTACAAGCCATGCGTAAAAATACAGGCAAAGTAGAGTGCCGGTAACGAAAGTGATTTGGCCACACTGCGGAGGATGGATTTTCGCTTCATAACGAAAGACTGGTTTCTGAAAAAAGAACCGGGGCAATATTACCGCGCATTTTTCAATGCCGGCAATATTGCCCCGGAATGTACCAGTAACGAGGCCTTCCAGATTTGCATGCCTGGAAGGGCTCGGGTATCCTACTTGCGCAGGCGAATTGTCACCGTTTCTCCGTTGGGCAGCGTCATCTGACCGAAGCGGTCGCAGGTACCGTTGCCGAAATCAAGTGTGGCCGTTTTGCCCTCGCGGGTGAACTGGGTCACGCCTTCGGTAATCCAGCGGCAGGTGGCTTTTTTGATCAGCGGTTCCAAGATGCTTGCCGTGATATTTTTACCGTTGCGGTTGGTGCCGGCAGCGGTACCGGTAATGCTCCACACGTTGTCCCAGTGCGTGGGTGTGCCGCCGCCACTGATGAGGGTGCTGGTATGGGTACGGTTCCAGGTGGACGAGGTTCCGTCGGGATAACTGTGCACCATGTTAGTGGCTGTTTTGGTGTACGACCAGTTGCCTGCGGCATCTTTGCCGTTGTTGGTCCAGGACTTTGTGCCGGATACCTGCACATCGTCCACAAAAAAGTTTTCGAACGTTTTGGTACGTACCGCGCCGGCGGTGAACATGTCGGCTGATTGATTGATGATGATTTTGCCTTTCAAAAAGTGGTCGCCGTTCGGGCCGGTACATCCGGTACTACCGTAGTCAATGGTGATCGTATTCGGCCAGGTACCCCAGGGCTGGGCTAATGTGACGGTCGGACAAGTGTTTCCGCCGCCACGTTCTTCGATGGCTACATCTACTGCAAAATCAATTTGTTCGGAAAAATCCTCGCTGGTAGCCAGGTCTTCAGAGGTCGTGACGTCTTCATCTGCGGCATTGTCTTTTTTGCAAGACTGAAAAAGGGTGGCGCCCACCAGCAGGGCAGCGATCAGGAAAAGTGCATTTTTCATGTTCGGTCAAAAAATTTGTTCGGTTAAAAAAGTGTGTGTTCTGTGTGGTTCAAACGTTTGAAAGACGGCAGCATAGACCGACTGCATTTCGATTGGTTTAAATGCCTTCGTTTAAAGGAATGTTAAGGCGGTTTTTTTTCAAACAAACTACCTTTGCCCGGCATTACCCCAAGCGATTTGTAACATCCGGGAAGCGCTTGCGTCCAAGGGAGCGCTTCTAACAACTTTTTTAAACTGTTTCAATGATGAAAAAAACGTTTTTCCTGCTCCTCAGTACCCTGATGTCTTTTACCGTTGCCCAAGCCCAGGACGATGGTCCCAAACTGGCCAAACAAGCCGGTCGCGCTCTGACCAGTTACAACATGGATCCGCAAGGTAGCGGCGCCAAATTAGAGGAAGCCAAAACCAAAATTGATCAGGCAATGGCGTCGGCAGAGGTTCAGGCCACGGCGTCATCGTGGTTGACGCGGGGCGAAATCTACAACACGATTCTTCAGCGCGACATGACCATGCGAATGATCAATCCCAATGCTGCGCTCACCGGCGACAACGACGCGCTCGAGGCTTTCAATGCGTATCAAAAGGTATACGAAATGCCGACTGCCAAAAAATTTGAAAAAGGCGATGCCGTGAAAGGCATGGCTGCCGTGCAAGGGCACCTGATTAACATTGGTGTAGCCAAATTCGAGGCCGGTCAACACGACAAGGCATTCCAGTCGTTCGAGGCTGTACTGAAAAGTCACGACGCACTTGTTGCAGAAAAGCAAAAAAGCCTGCTTGACGACAAGGATATGCGCGAAAACCAGATTTATTATACGGCGTATTCCGCGCAGATGGCCAAGCGCATTGCCGATGCTGACAAGTATTACACCGAACTGTACAAAACCGGTAATGCCAAGGCCGCTATCTACGAAGGCCTGTATAATGTAAAACTGGAAGCGAAAGACAATGCCGCTGCCGAAAAAATTCTGGCTGAAGGTCGCCAGAAATATCCGAACGACGCCACACTGCTTTTCGCAGAAATCAATGTCTATCTGCAAAAAGGCAAACTGGAAGAACTCATCAGCCGGCTCAAGCAAGCCATCGAGCAGGAGCCGACCAACGTGAGCCTGTACGTCACGCTCGGAAGCGTGTACGACAACCTGTACCAGCGTGAAACGCAAGCCAAAAACGACGCCAAAGCCGCCGAGCATTTTGCAGAGGCCAAGCGCAATTACGAAAAGGCACAGAGCATTGACCCGAAAAACTCGGATTCTTTCTACGCCCTCGGCGCGCTGTACTACAACAAGGCAGCTGCCCGCACGCAGGAACTAAATGCACTCCCGCAGGACGACTACTCTCCTGCAGCTATGAAAAAGTATCAGGCGGTTCAAAAAGACATCATGGCCTTGTTTGACGAGGCGCTGCCGCATTTCAAAAAAGCAGAAAGCATCAACCCCAATGACTTAAACACCCTCATCGCACTCTCCGAGATTTTTGCCCGCAAAGATGACCTGGAAAATGCCGGCGAGTTCAAAAAGCGCCTCGAAGTGCTGAAGGGCGGCGGGAAAAACGAAAGTTCATTTTTCAAGCAATAACATGCAAGCCGAAAAGCCCGTCCGTTTGCTCAACGCCGCCGTTATCGTGGCGGCGTTGGGCTATTTTGTAGATATCTACGACTTGCTCCTGTTCGGGTTTGTGCGGGTGAAAAGCCTGCAAGACCTCGGCTTTTCCGGGCAAAATCTTACGGATACCGGCATTTCATTGCTCAACTGGCAGATGGCCGGGATGCTGCTTGGCGGCATTCTCTGGGGAGTACTGGGTGATAAAAAAGGCCGCGTGCGGGTGTTGTATTTTTCCATTGCGTTGTACTCGGTCGCCAACATCCTGAACGGTTTTGCTACGTCGGCTACCGACTACGCCGCATATCGCTTCCTTGCCGGCATCGGTCTGGCCGGCGAACTCGGTGCGGGCATTACACTCGTTGCCGAAAGTTTGCCCAGAGAAAAACGCGGCTACGGCACCATGATCGTAGCCGTGGTGGGCCTGAGTGGTGCGCTGCTCGCCTGGGTGATTGACATGTTTTTCCCCTGGCGGATGTGTTTTTTCATCGGCGGCGGACTCGGCTTGCTCCTCCTCTTGCTGCGTATCAGCGTGAACGAATCGGGCATGTTCCGGCAAATGCAGGCCGAAGAGCATGTCAGCCGAGGCAACTTTCCGGCTCTTTTTACCAACTGGAACCGCTTTTCGCGCTTCGCCCGCTGCCTGCTCATCGGTTTTCCAACCTGGTTTGTAGTGGGCGTGCTCATTACCCTTGCGCCCGAATTCGGGCTGGCCAAAGGACTGAGCGGTATCACCGGCGGCAACGCCATCGCCGCTTGTTACACCGGCCTGATTCTTGGCGACATCGGCTCCGGATTGCTTAGCCAGTACCTGCGCAGCCGCCTCAAAGTGATGTGGATATTTCTGGTACTTGATGTGGCTGCAGTGACTTATTATCTGACTGCCGGATTTTCATCGCCGGCTTCGTTTTACTTTGCGCACTTCATGTTGGGCCTGTCGGTAGGCTTTTGGGTCATTTTTGTCACTATCGGCGCCGAGCAGTTCGGCACCAATTTGCGGGCCACTGTGGCTACCTCTGTGCCCAACTTTGCGCGCGGGATGCTCGTGCCCATCGGCGCGTCGTTCAAATACCTGAAAGACCCGGCCATGCTGGGCGGCGTCCTGCCGGCGGCGGCAGTAGTGGGGGCTGTTTGCCTCTCCATTGCCTTTCTGGCACTCATCGGCATGAAGGAAACCTTCGAGGAAGACCTGAATTACGTGGAAACCATTTGACCTTTGTTAACCCGGAAAGGCTCTCGTAAACCCGATATTGCCCTACCTTTGTCGCCATGACCACCACCGCTGCACCTGCACCTGCACCTGTCGCCAAACAACCGGCCCGCAGGGCTGCCCTGAAAAAGGCGCTTGTCTACGAAATCGTGGATGGACACCCGATTTATTACAAAGGCTACAAGCAGGTACTTAGTGGCGCAAAAACCCGGGAAGAAATTATGGGCGACAGTTCTTTGCAAGCATGGCTGAAACTGCGCATTGCTATGCTGCTTTTTCAGCAACTTCAAACCAAAGGCTACGAGGTAACCACTGGCGAACAAGGCCTGCGCATTGGAAAAAGACACCGACGTGATGCCGATATTGCCATTTTCCGCCGGGAAAACTTCTCCCTGTCGCCCAGATACGCCCATTTTCCACCCGATGCCGTCATTGAAATAGATGTGGATGCCGATACCGAAAATGCATCCGAGATGGAATACATTTTCCGCAAAGTCGCCGACTACTTCGCCTTCGGACTGCTGAAAGTCGTTTGGGTGTTCACGCAGGAACAACGTATCCTCGTCTTTTCCCCCGATCAACCTCCTGTTACACTTACCTGGCAACAGGATGTGGACGTGATCACCGGCGCTTCATTTAATATCTCCAAAATGCTCGCCGAGTCTGGATTGACCATAGAGGTTTGAACTGAGCATTCATCATTTTTCATTCATCATTCATCATTACCAAAGTGACTTCACTTCCTACCCTGATCGTTTCCTTCGCCCTCATTGCCCTCGTGCTGACCGCCTTGACCCGCTGGGCAAAAAAGACCGACAACCTGTTCCTGACCTTCCTGCAATATTTCTGCGGTGTCTGGTTTGTGTTTTCCGGCGCGGTAAAAGCTATTGACCCCATCGGCACCGCGTACAAAATGGAGGACTATTTCGTAGCCTTTGAAAACACGTTTGGCGGCCTGCAAAACATGTTTGCCGGACTGGCGCCGATGTTCCCGGCTCTGGCCAAGTACAGCGCCGGGTTTTCCATCGGAATGATCGTGCTGGAAATTGCACTCGGGGTCATGCTCATCCTCGGGTACACCAAACGCCTCACAGCCTGGCTGTTTTTTATCATCCTGCTGTTTTTCACGTTCCTGACCGGCTTTACGTACCTCACCGGTTTTGTACCTGCCGAGGCGAATTTCTTTGATTTCGCCAAGTGGGGGCCGTATGTAAAAACCCAGATGCGCGTGACCGACTGCGGCTGTTTTGGCGATTTCATCAAACTGGATCCGAAGGTGTCGTTCCTCAAAGACGTGGGCCTGATGGTGCCCGCATTCGTCTTTTTGTTCCGCAGCAAAAACATGCACCAGTTGTTTACGGCCAAAGGCCGGAATATGCTGACCGCCGGTGTCGCCTTGTTCTCGCTGCTGTTTTGCCTGCGCAACACCTACTACGACCTGCCGGTAGTAGACTTCCGCCCGTTCAAACTCGGTACCAATATCCGCGAACGCAAAGCGCTGGAAGAGGAGGCCCGCGGGAACATCGAGATCGTCGGCTGGCTGATGGAAAACACCAATACCGGCGAAGTGAAAGAGGTGATGATCCCCATGTCGCGGTATAAGGAATTGGTGGCGCAGTACCCGAAAGACAAAGGCTGGAAAATCAAGGATCAGATCAAGACCGACCCGTTTATCGAGAAAGACGGCGTACGTACCACCATTGAGGAAACCAAAATCAGCGACTTTGGCATCGAAAGTGAAAACGGCCCGGTGACAGAGGATATCCTGAACGAAAAAGGGTACAGCATGATGGTGATCGCCTACAAGTTTTACGGCCAAAAAACTACCGAAACTATTGTGGTGCAGGACACAACCTGGGCCTACGACACACTTCGTGTAAACGTGGATTCCATTCAGATTCAGCCCAAAATAGCCGAAGTTGTCCCGAAAAAGGTGAAGCGGGACATTTATATCCCCGATGCCTGGTATGGCGACCTGTTCCGCAATCAGATCAACCCGCTGGCGGAAGCCGCTAAAAAAGCAGGCTGGAAGGTATTTGCCGTCAATACGATCCAGGACATGGAAGTGGCCGAACTGATGCGCGCGAATGTAGGCGCCAAATACCCGTTCTACCACGGTGACGACAAACTGCTGAAAACCATTATCCGCTCCAATCCGGGTATTGTGATTTTGAAAGACGGAGCGGTAGTCGGTCAGTACCACTGGCGCCATTTCCCAAGCGAGACGCAACTGCTGGAACTGCACAAGTAGCAGGTGGTCAGCGCAATGAGCCACTGACGGGGTGACTCAAAGTCACCCCGTCAGTGGGCTTCTTCTGGTTCTTACCGCAATTCCCACACATCCTGCATGATCTTCCGGGCGAGATTATCTGCGATCACGGCAGAAGTGCTCTCGGCATACACGCGTATGATCGGCTCCGTGTTGGACGGGCGCAGGTGTACCCAGCCGCTCTCAAAGTCAATTTTCAACCCGTCTTCGGTGTTGATCTGCTCGTTTCGATACTTTTCCTGCAAAGCAGCAAACACTTTGTCGAGGTCGATTTCGGGTGAGCGTTCCATTTTGTTTTTTACCATCTGGTATTCGGGATAGGTTTTGCGCAAGGTGGAAATTTGTTTGCCCGAATGAGCCAAATGCGTGAGAAACAAGGCTATGCCCACTAATGCATCGCGGCCATAGTGCAGTTCGGGCAGGATAACGCCGCCGTTGCCTTCGCCACCGATGACGGCATGTGTGGCCTTCATTTTTTCCACCACATTCACTTCTCCGACCGCGGCAGCGCTGTACTGCCCGCCGTGTTTTTGGGTAACGTCGCGCAGGGCACGGGACGACGACAGGTTGGACACCGTGTTGCCACCGCCGTTGCGAGCCAGCACATAGTCGGCCACCGCTACGAGGGTGTATTCTTCGCCGAAGAGTTCGCCGTCTTCACACATGAACACAAGCCGATCTACATCAGGGTCCACAGCAATACCGAGATGCGCTTTTTGCAGGCGGATCTCGGTGGCGAGCTGGCCAAGGTGTTCCTTGAGCGGCTCGGGGTTATGTGCAAACTGACCGTTGATTTCGCCGTTGAGCAAGATTGTAGTGCACCCAATCGCTTCCAGCAGAGGCGGTACCGCCAGTGCACCGGTAGAGTTGACGGCGTCCACCACGACCCGATAGCCTTTGGACCGCACTGCTTCGGCATCTACGAGCGGGAGAGCAAGTATGTTTTCGATGTGTTTGGCGATGTATGATTCGTCGGCACGATACCCTCCGAGTTTGCCCACCGGGGCGTATTCGATGCTTTTCTGAGCCACCAGATTGAGCACTTCAGCGCCGTCGGCAGCGCTGATGAATTCACCGCGGTGGTTGAGCAGTTTGAGTGCGTTCCACTCGCGGGGGTTGTGGCTGGCAGTGAGTACGATACCGCCACCGGCGCGTTCGAGCGGGACGGCGATCTCTACCGTAGGCGTGGTGCTCAGTCCGAGGTCAACTACCGATATACCCATGCTGCGCAAGGTGCCGATGACGAGTGCGCTGACGATTTCGCCGGAAATGCGGCCATCTCGACCGACCACAATAGTCGGATTTCCTGTCGTATTGAGTATCCACTGGCCAAAGCCGGCGGTACATTCCACGATGTCTTGAGGGGTAAGGTTGTCGCCCGGACGGCCACCAATGGTGCCGCGAAAGCCGGAAATGGATTTGATAAGAGGCACGTTTGTCAGTTTTGAGTTTTGAGTGTGGAGTTTTGAGTGGCCAGAGCCGGAAGGCCAAGGGCATCCCACATTTTGAAATAGATGTCTGTGTTTTGGTAAATTCCGGAAAACAGTTCGGCTTTGGGGCCAAAGGCGTACACCGGCACCATTGCTGCCGAGTGCAAGCGGGCAGCGAATGCGGGAGCAAACTTGTTTTTGTTTACGTCGCGATTGAGTCCCAGGCCGCCGCATTCGTGGTCGCCGGTAACTATGACGAGGGTCTCGCCGTTGGTTTCGGCAAACCGGAGCGCTGTGGCTACGGTTGCATCGAAATCAAGCATCTCGGATTTTAGCCAGAGGGCGTCGTTGGCGTGCAGCGCCCAGTCAATCTGGCTGCCTTCCACCATGAGAAAAAAGCCCTTTGGGCTGCGTTTTTGCAAATATTCACAAACCTTGCCGGTGGCTTCCGGCAGGTACCGTCTTCCGGCAAGGGCACTCTGTGGTTCCCGGTCTGCAGTAAACAGCATAAACGGCGCGGCGCCATTCACGGGCAGACGGCCAAATCCAAGTCCGGATTGAACGATGTACCCCCGCTGGCGCAAGGAGTCGAGCAGGTTTTTTTTGTCGGGTCGGTCGTCGAAGTAGCCCTTTCCGCCTCCCACGAAACAATCGAGCGGGGTACTCAAATAGTCTTCGGCGATGGACTCGGTAAATGCCCGAATATCCTGGTGGGCAATAAACGAAGCGGGAGTAGCGTGCGTAGCCGAGCAGGATACAACCATGCCCGTGGCCCAGCCCTGCGCGTCGAGTTCTTCGAGGATGGTCCGGCAAGGAGTGTAGTCGGGGGGCACCATGCCGATGGCGCCGTTTTTGGTTTTTTGCCCGCAGGCAAATGCCGTAGCGCCGGCGGCGGAGTCGGTTACGCATTCATCATGCGCATGGCTTTTGTGGAAACCCACGATTCGGAATCGTTCCCAGACCGATTTGCCCACGCCTTTCCAGTACAAACCGGCAGTTACTTGCGGAGAGGCCATACCGTCGCCGATGAGCAGGATAATGTTTTTAGGCCTGTCGGCAAGAGTTACAGGTACTGCCGGTGCAGATGCTGTGCGGTTTGCAGTGTTGCAAGCCAGAAAAAATAACACATAGAGCGGCAAAACACGGAGTTGCATGCTTCTCAAAATTACGCCAAAAGCCCGTCCTGCATTTCCAGGCAACGGTCGGACAAATCTGCGAGTTCTTTGTTGTGGGTGACAATCACAAAAGTCTGGCCATGTTCATCCCGCAATTTCCGGATGAGTTGGTGCATATCGCCGGATGCGGCGCTATCGAGATTTCCGGTAGGCTCATCGGCAAAGATGATGTCGGGTTGGTTGATGAGGGCACGGGCCACGGCTACGCGTTGTTGTTCGCCACCGCTGAGTTCCGTGGGTTTGTGCTGCAATCGGTGGGAAAGCCCGAGATAATCAAGCAATTCCGTAGCGCGTTTTTTCACCGCATCGTCGGGGCTTTTTTGGATAAAACCCGGGATACACACATTTTCCAGCGCAGTAAATTCCGGTAGCAAATGGTGAAATTGAAACACAAAGCCGATGTGCCTGTTGCGAAAAGCAGCCAGGCGGCGCGGGCCGAGGAGTCGGACGGCGGTTTGATTGACGGATACTTCGCCGGAATCGGGGTTGTCCAATGTGCCAAGTATGTGCAACAACGTACTTTTGCCGGAGCCGGATTTGCCGACAATGCTCACGATCTCGCCACGGGCAACGGATAAATTGACGCCTTTGAGAATTTCAAGTTTCCCAAAAGACTTGTGTATGTTGTCGGCTACGAGAACCATTTCGAATACGATTTATACGATCAGCAACGACTGGAAGTTATTTGAGTGGGCGCAAAGATATGCTTACACTTGGCTTTAGTCCGGATATGTCGGAGAACTTCTTGATCAACACTATTTTATTCGCTTCTGTAGCATTGAGGCTGAGACCTTTCAAACGCACAGTTTTAACAAAGATTACCATACAACCGCTTTGAATCTGGTACTTGACATCGGCAACACCCGAACAAAAACAGGACTTTTTGACCGCTCCCGATTGGCTGAGCAAGCGGTTTGGCAGGATTGTACGTTAGAGGAACTGATGCGCTACGGCAAGGAAGCCGGCGCGGAACGCGTCATCTTTTCGTCGGTGGCGCTACCGGATTCCAGCACATTGCAGCATTTGGCCGAAAATTTTGTGAATGCAATCGAACTGACCCACGAAGTACCTTTGCCCTTTCGAAATGCATACCGGACTCCGGAAACACTCGGGAAAGACCGTTTGGCCGCCGTTGCAGGTGCACAGGCATTGTTTCAGGGACAAAACTGCATGGTAGTGGATTGCGGCACGTGCATCAAGTACGAATTGCTGCTCGGGGAGGGCGTTTATTTGGGTGGAAATATCGCTCCCGGAGCAGCCATGCGGTTGCAGGCGATGCATACCTTTACCGCCCGTTTGCCGGAGGCGCCGATGCGAATGCCCGACACCAGCGTCGGATACAGCACCGAGACGGCTTTGCAGAACGGCGCTTTGCGTGGAGCAGCACTGGAAATCGAAGGATTTGCCCGGATGTTTCGTGAACGCGCTGCGCCACTGATGATCTTGTTAACCGGAGGAGATGCGGAGTTTTTCAGCCCGTTTCTCAACCACATCCCCGGCATTCAGGTAGTACCCCATCTTACCCTTCATGGCTTAAATCACATCTTGGAATACAATGCACATATCAATCGTACACCTTGAAAATCAGTTGACCGACATGCTTCATAAAATCTGCCTGAGCATCCCGTTATTTTTGTTTTCGACAACAGTTTTCGCGCAGCCCAAACAAAACTCTCCGTACTCTCGCTATGGTCTGGGCGACCCGATCAACCAATACTACGCCGCCCAGGTGGGTTTTGCCGGCCAGACGGCAGCGTTTCACGATCCGTTTCACCTGAACTCCGTAAACCCGGCGTCGTACGCATTTTTGCGCGCCACCACCTTTGAAGCCGGTTTGTTTGCTAAAAAGAGCGACTATCAATCTTCTGAAGCCTCTCTCAGCAACTGGAGCGGAAATCTGGCATATCTGGCGCTCGGCTTTCCACTCAAAAGCCCCATCAACGAAGTGCTCGACAAGGAACAGTCGCCCTGGCACTATGGCATGGGCTTTTCGCTTACACCGTTCAGTGTTGTGGGGTATAATGTGGAAAGCCAGGATACATTGCCGAATCTCGGCGCCATTGGCAACACATTCGAGGGGAACGGTGGTACGTTTCGTGTCAGTTGGGGAAATGCCGTCAAATACAAAAACACAGCCGTAGGTCTCAACCTTGGCTGGGTGTTTGGCAAAAACACCTATGAAAATTCAACGGTGTTCAACGATTCGCTGCCTACTTATTCCAGCACCCGGCGCGACGATATTCGCATAAGCGGATTTATGTGGAGCCTTGGTGTGCAGCACGACCTTGTGCTCAAGTATTCCCAAAACGACAAAACGCTGCCGGTTCGGTGGATTACCATCGGCGCTACAGGAGAGTCCACTCATAACATCGGCGCTACGGCAGACCAGATATTTCTGCGCAGTCGGGGGCGGCTATCCAACGGCCAATACGAAAATGCCGATACCCTGCTGCTGACCTCCGGTCAAAAAAGCACCATTACGCTCCCCGCCATTTTTCGTCTTGGAGCGCAGTATGTCATTGCCAACAAATTGCGGGTAGGCGCTCAATACGACTACGAAGGCTGGTCGGTATTTAAAAATGAAGCCCGCCCGAACGATGTGGCATTCCGCAATACCTCTTCCTTTTCCGCAGGAGTAGAGTATATCCCGGATTATGCCTCGTACAACAAATACACCAAACGTATGCGGTATCGCGCGGGCGCCTATATCCGGCAGGATCCGCGAATTGTGAACGGAGAGGGCCTTGACGATATTGGTTTTTCTGTCGGTCTGGGCTTCCCCGTCATTTTGCCGCGTCAGCAATCCTCGTTTATCAATACAGCCCTCGAAGTCGGCAAAATCGGCTCCGGCACACCGATCGAAGAAACCTATTTCAGAATTACGCTCGGTTTTGTCCTGAACGACAACTCGTGGTTCTACAAGCGCCGGTTTGAATAAACTGGTTGGAGGGTTAGAAACATGAGTCGTGGCGCAAAGTGGTTAGAGACCAGCCAGTGGGCCACACCAAGTTGTTTGTAATAATTGTTTTTTAAAAAAAAAAAAAGATAAAAAAGAAATTTTTAAAGAACAAAAAA
>JAEUUV010000056.1 GCA_016787285.1 Saprospiraceae bacterium
CAGCAGGACAACATCCCGGAGATTATCGTGAACACGTATAGTCCCGGGATAGTCATTTCTCCCCGGGATATTCTCATTTATGCCGGCAACGGCAGCAATGCCGCCTCGCCGGGGCAGATTTCTTTTCCCGGCACTAACGGCAATTTCCCGCAGGAAGCGACCGCCGCCGGCGACCTCGACGGCGACGGCATACCGGAGCTGGTCGCTGTGCTGCGAAACAAACACATGCAGGTGTACGCCGGCTACAATCCTTCCAGCAATCCTCCCATGAATCTGATCATGGAAACCGACCAACTCCTGGCATTGGGCACCTATCCGGCTTTTGCCGATTTCGACGGCGACGGGCGCCCGGAAATTTTCCTCGGTCATCAGGTTTTCCTGATCAACCACGCCGCCCCGGGCCTGAACAAATTGATCGCTTTGGCCCCGGCAATACTCCCGCAGTATCACTACAACTCGTTTGCGGCTGACCTGCTCAGCGTGACCGACTGCAACGGCGACCCCGACTGCGCAGGGCTGGAATTGGTGACAGGCAACACGATTTACAGCGTGGACCTCGCCGATACTCCCGAAGACGGCGACCCCCGCGCTATTGTTCCCCGGCGAACGGTGGATGCCGTTCCCGGCGGCTCCGTACTGCCCTACGGCCCTTGCGCAGTAGCCGATATTGACCTTGACGGGACACTCGACATCGTTACCCGTGCACGGGTGGCAACCAACCCTCCAACCGGGTTTGCATATGCCTGGAACGCCGAAAAATTCATCTGGAAATTCGATTTCCCGGCCATTGGTTATTACGGTTCGGAATATCATCCATCGGTGGCCAACGTGTTCGACGACACGAAAATGGGCGCGGCAAAAGACCTCCCGGAAATTTTTTACGGCTCAGCCCAACGACTTTACTGCCTGAACCTGAACGCCGCCATGGCCGATCCGGCCAATCCGTTCTGGTGGTCGGTGCCGCATTTAGATCAGTCCGGCTATTCCAATCCCGTCAGCACCTTCGATTTCGACGGCAATGGCGAACCGGAACTGGTCGTCCGTGCCCAAGACTCACTCCGGGTTTTGTACGGCGGTACTGCGCCCTTCCCGACAGGGGTACAACCCAACCGAACCTGGTTTGCGCTGCCCGGCAAGAGCGGGACGGGCATGGAGTATCCCGCTATTGCCGACGTGGACAACGACGGACAGGCAGAGATCGTGTTTGTCGGTTCGGATGTCCCGTCTAATCCCAACCGCGTTCCGCTGCGGGTTATCGGCGCCGACCTCGCCAAAGGTCCTGCGTGGAAACCTACCCGCCGCGTGTGGAACCAGTATTCCTACACGCCGTACATGGTGAACGACGACCTGACGATCCCCAAAATCCCGCAAAAAAGCACGGCGGAAATCCCCGCCGGAAGCGGTCGGCATCCGCTCAATCTGGTGCTGGGCCAGCCGGTGCCGGTAAGTACCAACGGCTACCAATACGTGCCCGACGCCACACTCGACATAGTGGAAAGCCGCTGCGCCGGCAACCAGATCGAGGTGCAACTGCGAGTATGCAATATCGGCCTCGAAACCCTTCCCGTCGGCACGCCCATGCGGTTTTATGTTGGTGACCCCATAGCTGCGGCTGTGCCTCGATTGGCTGCCGCACCTGCGCTGACAAGTGCGGTTCCGCCGGACAGTTGCACTGAAATCGTGGTGTTGCTCCCCAAGGTCCCGTTTCCGACTATTTTCGCTGTAGTGAACGACAATGGCAGCGGCTCTACGCCGTTTGATATGCCCACTGATTTTCCCCTGACCAATATTTCAGAGTGCAACTACGCGAACAACTTCGCGAGTTTTGACCTGCCCCCTGCGCTGCCGCCGCCCGACCTCGGCCCCGACGTGGCCGTGTGCGAAAACGGCGTGTGGACCTTCCACGCCGGCGCCGGTTTTCAGCAATACCGCTGGTCCAACCTGTCCGCCGATTCCAGCATCACGGTGTACGAGCCGGGCACCTACTGGGTGGAGGCCACCGACCACTGCGGCATCGTGTACCGCGATACGGTGGTGGTGACGCTCAGCCCCGCCGGGGTTATAAATCTCGGTGGCGACCAAAAACTCTGCGCCGATTCGGCCCTGCTGCTGTCGGCGCCGCCCGGTTTCGCGGAGTACAACTGGTTTCCCGCCGAGGGCTTGTCGTGCAGCGATTGCCCGAATCCCACGGCCCAACCGCCCCAAAGCCGCACGTACACGTTGCAGGCCAAAAGTCCGCTCGGCTGTTTCAGTTTCGATACGGTTTTTATTGAGGTAAACCTGCCGGTGCAAACGGCGGAGCAACTGACCATCTGCTCCGGCGACTCGGTGTTGATTTTTGGAAACTACGAAACTGCGGCAGGCGCGTACGCGCAAACGTTTTCGTCGGCCAACGGCTGCGACTCCACGCACATGGTTTCGCTGGCGGTGCTGCCGGTTCTACAAACTTCTGAAACGCGCACGATTTGCTCCGGCGACTCGGTTTTGATTTTTGGAAACTACGAAACCGCAGTGGGCGTGTACGCGCAAACCGTCCCGTCGGCCAACGGCTGCGACTCCACGCATACGGTTTCGCTGGCGGTGCTGCCGGTT
>JAEUUV010000061.1 GCA_016787285.1 Saprospiraceae bacterium
TCCAGTTCCTGCCATTGGCCACTAAGCAAGTTGATGGCTTTGTACACTTTGCTATGTGCCGATACCCCTGCCAGCAAATCGAGCAACTGCCGAAGCGCGTCGTCGGTGCTGGCGACGGAAACCAATTGGCGAAGTTCTTGCTTGGGCAGTATGGGCATCTATAGGTATGCGATTGATTAGCAGCGCGAAGGTAGAATTCCCGTACTTATAGTTTCACACACAAACTCAATTTTTTAGGCCGCTTTTCTGGAATATACCGCCCGCATCTCCACACTTTTGTCCCCCGAAACGCCCCATCCCAACTCAAAACCCAAAACTCAAAACTCAAAACTGACATGCTTTTTCTCCCGCGCCGCCTTTCCGGCACTTTCGAAATCCAGCCCGCTCCCATCCGCGACGAGCGCGGGTTTTTCATGCGCACCTACGACGTGGCGCTATTCGAGCAGGCCGGGCTGCACCGCCCCTGGGCACAGGAAAACCACTCGCGCAGCGAGCGCCGGGGCATTATCCGGGGACTGCATTTTCAGTTTCCGCCCTTCGCCGAAACCAAACTCGTGCGCTGCGTGCGCGGCGCTGTGCTGGATGTGTTCGTGGACATTCGCCCCGACTCACCCACCTTCGGGCAGTGGGACAGCATCGAACTCTCGGAGGCGAACCAGAAAATGATCTTCATCCCTCGCGGCTTTGCGCACGGTTTTTGCACGCTCACCGACGAGAGCGAGGTGCTGTACAAAGTGGACAACGTGTACAACCGCGAACACGAAGGCGGCTTGCTCTGGTCCGACCCCGAGATCGGAATCCGTTGGCCCACCGACACGCCGATTCTTTCGGAAAAAGACCAGAAGAACTGGACGTGGCGGGAGTTTTTGGAGAAACACCAAAACCGGATGCAATTTTGAAGTAGATTCACCGCAGAGACGCGGAGGCGCAGAGTTTACGCAGGTTGATTTTGCCATTCGCCCTCAGTTCTATACGAAGATGTCTGGCGAAAGCGCAAAAGAAACTCCGCGCCTCCGCGTCTCTGCGGTGAAACAATCTCGAAGAAACTCAAACACGTCAACCATGCACACACGTCAACGCACGAATTACAGTTACCTGCTGATCGGCATTGCCCTGTTGTTTCTGCTGTCTTGGGCCATGCCGAGCCGAATGTTTCAAAACCCCTGGGGTTGGGTAGCGTATGCTGTTGCCGGTATCGCGATCCACACGTATATCCTGAAAAACGGCGGCTTTTTGCCCAAAAACGGCAAGGCCACCATTCACTCGAAAATTATTTTCTGGTCCACCGTGGTCGCCCTTCTGACCATTCTGGCGTTTATCATCGGCGTTCAATTTTTCATTTGATCCGAAGACACCCACTAAGCCCACAGCACTACGCGTCAGCGCTTGGTGAAAACACCAAGCGCGGCAACGATGGATCACTCGAAACCCGAAACCTTCAAACCTGAAACCTCGAAACCCGAAACCTTCAAACCTTTCTTCAACATGAACATACGTTTATTCAAACCCTCCGTCGGTGAGGAAGAACTGCAACTGATCCGCGAATCGTTCGAACGCTCGTGGATCGGACTTGGCCCCAACGTCAGCCAGTTTGAGGCAGAATGGGAAAAATTCAGCGGCGCAGCCATGGCCGTCGGGGTCAATTCCGCTACAGCGGCGTTGCATCTGGCACTGGCCGCGTTTCGTTTTCCCGAAGGCAAAAAAGTGCTCGTGCCCTCGCTCACCTTCGCCGCTACGGCTACCGCCGTGTTGTACAACCGCCTTGTGCCGGTGTTTGTGGACAGCGACCCGGTCACCCTCGGCATGGACCTGAACGACCTGGCCCGCAAATACGACAAAGACTGCGTGGCCGTGATGCCCGTCCACTACGCCGGCCACCCGGTGCCCATGGAAAAACTCATGCCCTGGGCACGCGAGCGCGGGCTGAAAGTGGTCGAAGACTGCGCACACACCGCAGGCGCCATGTACAAAGGCCAAATGCTGGGCCTCTGGGGCGACATCGGCTGCTACTCCTTCGAGGAGAAAAAACTGATGACCACCGGCGACGGCGGCATGATGGTGACCAACGACCCCGAGCTCTTCCGCGACGTGAAAGCCATGCGTTGGGTGGGTATTGACAAGGACAACTGGAAAACTGCGCAGGCCTACACCACCGCCAACCGCGACGCCATGCACTGGTTTTACGAAATCGCCGTGCTGGGCTACAAGTACAACATGAACGACCTGGCCGCCGCCATCGGACTGGCCCAGTTGAAAAAACTGCCCGCCATGAGCCGCCGCCGCTCGGAAATCATCCGGCAGTACATGGATGGACTGGAGGGCGTGCCCGGCGTGGCGCCCATGCTGCCCTTCGAACCGGAAAACTACTGCTACCAGATGTTCGGCATCCGCGCCGACCAGCGCGACGAGATGATGATCCACCTCAAGGGGCTGGGCATCGCCACGGGCTGCCACTACACGCCGCTGAGCATTCAGCCGCTGTTTGCGCCCTGGGGACATACCTGCCCGTTTGTGGAAAAAGAGCACGAACGCCTCATCACCCTGCCGCTGCACGCCGACCTGACCGACGAGGAAGTGGACTACGTGCTTGACGGCATAAAAGTATTCCATGAAGCCGTCGTTGCCTGACCTGATCGTGTGGGGCGGCACCGGAAACTTCAAGGTGCTGTGCGAACTCCTGCGCGACGACTACCACATCATCGGGTATTTCGACAACAACCCGAACATCGCGCCGGAGTACCGGGGTGTGCCGTGCCTGGGGAACCGGGAGGCGTTTCTGGCTTGGGTGCGCGATGGTTTTTCCACCCCGGAGACGCATTTTTTCACCGCAGAGACGCGGAGGCGCGGAGAATTACGCGGAGAAAAAAAAGGAGAAAAAACTCCGCGTCTCCGCGTCTCCGCGGTGAAAACCCCTCTCGTCTCGGCAGTGGAGAACACACTCCATTTTATCGTCAGCATCGGCCCGGGTTATGGGCAGGTGCGGCGGGAAGTGCATGCCGAACTGCTGGCGCACGGCCTGCTGCCCATCACCGCCATTCACCGCACGGCTTTCGTAGCCGAAAACGCCGTGGTAGGTGAAGGCAGCCAGATTTACGCCAACGCCACGGTTTGCGTGGATGTGCAAATCGGCCGGAACTGCATTGTGAATACCCGGGCGTCCATTGACCACGAGTGCGTGCTCGAAGACGGCGCCACCGTGGGGCCGGGCGCCGTACTGGCCGGGCTGGTACACGTAGGCGAAAACGCCGACATCTACACCGGCGCAGTGGTGCTGCCGCGGGTGCGCATCGGCGCGGGCGCAGTGGTCGGCGCGGGGGCCGTGGTACTGAAGGATGTGCCTGCAGGGGCGGTGGTGGTGGGCAATCCGGCACGGGTGCTGGAGCGCAGCCCGAAAATGTAGCCGGGCAAAATCTCAGCGCACCACAATCCACGAAAAGCACTGTCGGGTGATTTCGCTGCCGCGAATTTGCAGGCCGAAAATGCCCCGTTCAGGCGCCTTCAGGTTCCAATTGCTCCGTTCCCCCTGCCAACGAATTTGGCCCAACAAATCAAAAAATGAAACTTCCGCATGACCCGGCAAACCTTCCGGCAACACAATCGGGTCGCCGACGGACAGCAGGTTGGGAAAAATCGCCGGGCAGTCGGTGGATTTCGAGCGAAACACCGCCACCACTTGCGACAAGTGCTCCGAGCCGTCAAAATCCTGCTGACGAAGCCGGTAGTAATATACTTTGTCTGCTTTTCGGAAATCTTCAAAACGGTACAGCAGCGTCGACTGGCTGTTCCCCGCCCCCGGCACAAAACCGATTTCCTGAAACTGCACACCATCGTCCGACCACTCCACCACAAAACCGCGGTTGTTGCTTTCAGTAGCCGTTTCCCATTCCAGCAAGACTGCATTCCCGGTGGGTTGAGCGGCAAAACGCACCAACTCCACCGGAAAAAAAACCGGCTTAAGCCATTGGCTGACGCTGAAACTGTACAGTCGGGCAGGCACAGTTATCGCCCCGATGGTGATACGCTCGTTGGACACGTACCCATACGCGTTATTCCGAAATGCGATCCCTTCTACCTTCCCTGAGCCGGTATGCGCGCCTAATTCGATACGGCGCTTGTTGCCGCTGAAATAAGCCCCGGGTTGGTAGTCGAACAGCAGCCAGAAAAACAGCGGCCCGTTGCCCGGCCCATAACCCAGCAGCACGATCACGCCTAAGGCTGAAATATCGGCGGCGGTAATTAATCCACCCACGTCATAGGTTTCCAGGTTTTCCGCAACATGGGTACCTGCCACAGTCGGCAACCCGTAGTGTGTAGATGTTTGATTGATGTAATCTTTGGTAAACAGGTGCAGCATCCCGTTGTGGTAGAAAATTGACTCGCAGTCAAAACTCGTATTGTTGGAGCCTTGAGGGGTGAAATCGGTCTGGTCTTCATAACTAAAGTGAATAATCTGCACTTGCCCGGCGGGCACGGTCACGTTGGCGCCGGAAGGAATGGCCGAAAGTGGAAATTTGTAAATTTTCAGGTCGGTGCGGTTGCCGTTTGCGTTGTTGCCGAAATCGCCGACATACAAATTTGTGCCGTCGGAGGCGATATCCTCCCAGTCTACATTGGTGGCCCCGCCGATCGTAACGGTTTGCAGGATGTTGTTCGTCAGGGTGTCAATTTTATAAATCCGGGGCTGATTGCCACTATCATTGTGCGTCCACACCACTCCGCCTGCCACGACAAGCCCGGATGTTTCGTTGAGTGTGGTGGATAAATTTGTTTCTACCGTCAGGGAATAGTTAGTAGTCGGATAGGTACAACTGCCGTCGTTGCTGGTAGCGCCGGGGTCGTAGTTGCCGGCTTGCGGGTCGGTGCAACCCGGCTGAGCCGGAAGAACACCAAGGAAGCACAGGTTGAAAAGCAAAAAAATGACGAAACGGCTCATGGCAAAGGCAGGTTGAATTTGCGGCTAAGGTGTAGAAATCAGAGCCATTTTTGAAAAAATGTTCACTCCAATAGCCCAACCCTCCCGTTTTCAAACACCCAGCGCCCGATCAGGGAGCGGCTGTAGGCGTTGTGTTGCAGCATTTCGAGAAAGAGTTGGCGGGAAATATTGCGCGCGCCCAGACTGCCGAGGTGGGCGGTTTCCTGCTGGCAATCAATCAGGGAAAAACCCGTGCGCTCCAGCGCCCGAACAACGTGGATAAACCCGGCTTTGGAGGCATTCGGGACAACGGAAAACATACTTTCCCCGAAGAACACTTTCCCGAGCGCCAGCCCGTACAGCCCGCCGACCAGGTCGCTGTCTTGCCATACTTCCACAGAGTGGGCCACACCCTGCCGGTGCAGTTCGACGTAGGCGTCCACAAACGAGTCGGCAATCCAGGAGCCGTCCTGCCCGGCGCGCGGCGTTTGCGCACAGGCGCGAATCACGCGCTCAAAACAGGTGTCAAGCGTGTACGTGAATTTGTTTTGGTTGAAAATGGAGCGCATACTCTTGTGCACGATCAGTTCGTGCGGAAAAAGCACAAAGCGCGGGTCGGGCGAGTACCAGAAAAAACTGCCCTCTTCCTCGAACCAGGGAAAAATACCGTTGCGGTAGGCCAGCACCAGCCGCTCCGGGCGCAGGTCGCCCCCGACGGCAAGCAGCCCTCCCGGCTCGGCGAGCGCAGGATGGGGAAACACAAGTTCCTGATCGTTGATCCAGAAAACGGGCATGGCGGCCTGGTCTTTTGAAAAATGCGCCCAAAGGTGTGGTTTTTCTCCGAGAGGTTGCAAACCCGACTTTTTTACGCAACCGGTCGAACCGGAAAAATTCCCCACTTTCGCGTTTTCAATTCAAAAACACCCTGTCAGGTTTATGCGCCTTTTCGCTACGCTGCTTTGCATTTTTCAAATCCTGGCCCTCCGGGCGCAGGATACTACCGATGCCGCTTTCATCCGGGCCAACTACACCAAACGCGAAGTGCTCATTCCCATGCGCGACGGCGTGCGGCTGTTTACCAGCATTTACACCCCAAAAAACTTGTCCAAAACCTACCCGATCCTGATGCGCCGCACACCCTACTCCTGCGCGCCGTACGGCGTGGACGCATATTCCGACCGCATCCAGAATATGCACCTCGTTCGGGCCGGATACATTTTTGTGTTTCAGGACGTGCGGGGCCGTTACATGAGCGAAGGGGAATTTGTGGATGTACGTCCGCACAACCCGGACAAAAAAACCAAAAAGGATACCGACGAGGCCAGCGACACCTACGACACCGTGGAATGGCTCCTGCACAACGCCGCCGGCAACAACGGCCGCGTAGGTGTGTACGGCATTTCATACCCGGGCTTTTACGCCTCGATGGCCATACTGGCTGATCACCCGTCCATCAGGGCGGTGTCGCCACAAGCACCTGTGACCGACTGGTTTATCGGCGACGATTTTCACCACAACGGCGCGTTCATGCTGATGGACGCCTTTGGGTTTTACTCCGGTTTCGGCAAACCAAGACCCGCGCCCACCATGCAGGGTAGCCCCGGTTTTTCGGACTGGAAAACGCCGGACAACTACGTGTTTTACCTCCAGGCCGGCGCCCTGCGGAATTTCAACGAAAAGTATCTGAAAGGCGGCATTCCGTTCTGGAACGACCTCATGGCACACCCCGATATGGACGCCTGGTGGCAGGCCCGCAACCCGCGCCCGCACATGAAAAATATCCGCCCGGCGGTGATGACCGTGGGCGGCCTGTTCGACGCAGAAGACTGTTTCGGTGCCTGGGCCATGTACAAAGCCATCGAAAGCCAGAACCCGCAAACGACGAGCAACCGCATCGTGATGGGCCCCTGGAGCCACGGCGGCTGGGCGCGTGGGACCGGCGAGCGCCTCGGCAACGTCGCATTTGGCCAAGCCACCAGTACATTTTACGAAAAGGAAATCGAGTTTCCGTTTTTCGAGTACCACCTGAAGGACATCGGGCGACTGGCTTTGCCGGAGGCATACGTGTTTGAAACGGGCAGCAACCGCTGGGTGACGCATGCCTCCTGGCCGCCGCTCCAGTCCGAACCGACCAAATTTTTCTTCCGGGAAAAAGGCGGACTCGGCACTACTCCCGACAGCAAAGCCGGCAGCGAACGCTACACCAGCAATCCGGCCAAACCGGTGCCTTACACAGAGGACATCCACCTGCGCCGCACCCGCGAGTATATGACCGACGACCAGCGTTTCGCCGCCCGCCGGCCCGACGTGCTGGTGTACGAAATGCCCGTGCAGGATCGTCCGCTGTTGTTGCATGGCCCCGTCGTGGCCGATCTCTGGGTGACGCTCGACGATCGGGGCGCCGCCGCACCGGGCAGGCTGCTCGACGCCGATTTTGTGGTCAAACTCATTGACGTCTTCCCCGATACCCTGCAAACAGAGGAAAACGGGGTGCCGCTCGGCGGCTACCAGATGCTGGTGCGCGGGGAAATTTTCCGGGGCCGCTACCGCAACAGTTTTGAAAAACCCGAAGGCTTCGAGCGCGGCAAACCGACCCGTGTCCGCTTCGAATTGCCCGATGTGGTACATGCCGTATTGCCCGGCCACCGCCTGATGATTCAGGTGCAAAGCAGTTGGTTCCCGCTGGCCGACCGCAACCCGCAGCAGTTTGTCAACATTTACGAAGCCGGCGACGCCGATTTTATTCCCTTGGAAATCACGCTGCTCCGCGGCGGGGAACAGGCCTCGGGCGTGGTGTTGCCTGTGCTGCGGCAGTGAGGTGTCCGACGACAAATTCGTCGTCGGACGAGTATGCTGAGCGCTGCCATTCATCCGACGACAAATTCGTTGGACGAGGGTTGAAAACTGATTTTTTTCCTTACTTTTGACACGTAAAAAAACAGATGCCATGTCCAATATCACTTCTGCTGCTACCGCCAAACATCCCATGACCGTTGAGCAGTACATCGCGTTCGAAGAGCACGCAGAAGTACGGCATGAATACATCAACGGAAATCTGATACCCATGCCTGGAACGACCTCCGACCACAACTACCTTTGTATGAACCTCGTTCAGGCGCTGCGACTTTTGCAGAGGCTACATGGACTATCCGACTACCGGATTTTTCAGGAAAACGTAAAGGTTCAAATTACATCGGAACGCGATTACACATACCCCGATATAATGATCACCAACGACCCCCGCGACCGGAAAAACCAGTACATCAAAAAGTATCCGGTTGTCATCTTCGAGGTGCTCTCTAAAACCTCCCGCTCCGAGGACTCCTCAGACAAGTTCATCCGCTATAAAAACATCGAATCGCTCCGGAACTACATCCTTGTGGATTCTGAAAAAAAGGTGGTGGAAGTACGTGTTAAAAGCGCGGACGAGGTGTGGGTGGCCGAATCGTTTGTGGAATCCGACGCGTGCTTCCCGGTGCCGGCTCTGGGCATCGAACTGCCTTTTGACGATGTGTACGAGGGTGTAACGTTTGGCAAATTGTAAACGGCAGCGCGTGCCGCTGCAACCTAAATATTTCTCTGCTATGAAACACAAAAACACGTACCCGCTCCCCCTCGCTTTGCTTTTCGCCCTGTTCTCCACGGCCCTTTCCGCACTCGACGCAGGCATTGCCCACATTGTGTACGCCACCCCCGAAAAAACCTACCTGGAAATCAACATCGAGATCGCTGCCGGCTCGGTCACGTTCAAGCAGGTGGACAGCATCCACCTGCAAGCCGGCGTGGAAACGCTGATCCTGGTCAAACAAGGCGACAAGGTGGTCGCTTACGAAAAATACGTGCTGACCAGTCCGCGCGTCGGCATACCACAAGACCTGCTTGACGTCAAGCGCATGTTCCTGCCGCCCGGCGACTACACTCTGGAGGTGTCGCTCACCGACCTGCACGATGCAGAAAACACCCGCTCCTTCGTCAAACCGCTGAAAGTAGATTTGGGTAACGCCGCCTACTTGTCCGACCTGCTGCTTCTGCGCAGTTACCGGCCCGACGAGTC
>JAEUUV010000085.1 GCA_016787285.1 Saprospiraceae bacterium
GCGGCGGCCAGTTACGAGGCCCGGAAGTTCGGCGTGCGCTCGGCCATGTCGGGCGCCAAGGCCCGGCAATTGTGCCCCGACCTGATCTTTGTGCGCCACAACTTTGAGCAGTACAAAATCGTGTCGCAACAAATCCGCGCCCTGTTCCACGAGTACACCGATCTGGTAGAGCCGCTGTCGCTGGACGAAGCCTACCTCGACGTGACCAACCCCAAGGCAGGCCCGAATTCGGCGACGCTGATTGCGGAAGAGCTGCGGCGGCGCATTTTTGAAACCACACAACTGACAGCCTCGGCGGGTGTGTCGTACTGCAAGTTTTTGGCAAAAATAGCCTCCGACCTGAACAAGCCCGACGGCATGGCCGTCATTCTTCCGCACGAGGCGGAGGCATTTCTGGAAAAACTGCCCGTCGAAAAATTTCACGGAATCGGGCGCGCCACCACAGCCAAAATGCACAAACTCGGTATCCGCACCGGTTTTGACCTGAAACAACGAACACTGATCGAACTGGTGCGCCGCTTCGGCAAGTCCGGGCGATTTTACTACAACATCGTGCGCGGAGTGGACGAGCGTCCGGTGCGCAGCCAATGGGTGCGCAAGTCGCTCAGCACCGAAAATACGTTCGCGACCGACCTGGATACGACCGATGCCCTGCTGGAACAATTAGCCGACATCGCCGCCGACCTCCAGCGCCGTATCGAACGCGCCGACAACCCGGGCCGCACCCTGACGCTCAAGGTGAAATACGCCGATTTCCAGATTGTCACCCGCTCCAAAACTACCGACCACGACATTTCCGATGCGGAGGAAATGCTGCGCATGGCCACGCCCCTGCTGGCCGATACGGAGGCCCTCGAACGAAAGGTCCGCTTGCTGGGCCTTGGCGTATCCAACCTGCGACGCGAGCGCGAAGAACAGCGGGAGCCCTTCGGTCCCGGGGAGCAACTGATGCTGGATTTTTAGGTAAAAATTTCCCATTCAAAAAGCCAATCCGGCTTGGGCGTTCAGCAGTCCGGACGTATGTTTGCCGATGCCCGAACGGGCTATTCCCGCCGCAATTTTTTGGTCATGGACACACTGGAAACAACCGCCACCCTCCGGCACGCCGACGCTGCCGAACGCCCCACCTATTCCCACGAAGAAGCCCTCGCTGCTGCCACCGAGTACTTCGACGGCGACACCCTCGCCGCCGGGGTCTGGCTGAACAAGTACGCACTGAAGGATTCCTTCGGCAATATCTACGAACGCACGCCTGAAGAGATGCACCGTCGCATCGCCGCCGAAATCGCGCGCATCGAAAACCGGTACAAAAACCCGATGCCGGAAGAAGAGGTGTACGCCCTGTTGCGCCGCTTCCGGTTTCTCGTGCCGCAGGGCAGCCCGATGTCGGGCATCGGAAATCCGTTTCAGGTGGTATCGCTGTCCAACTGCTTCGTCATCGGCGTGCAGGGCAGCGCCGACTCCTACGGGGCCATTCTCAAAATGGACGAAGAGCAGGTGCAACTGATGAAACGCCGCGGCGGCGTGGGGCACGACCTCTCGCACCTGCGCCCCGGCGGTACGCCGGTAATGAACAGCGCCCTCACCAGCACAGGCATTCTGCCGTTCATGGAGCGCTACTCAAACTCCACCCGCGAGGTGGCGCAGGACGGGCGGCGCGGCGCGCTCATGCTCACCCTCGCCGTGCAGCACCCCGACGCGCCGTTTTTTGTGGACGCCAAACTCGACAGCACCAAAGTCACCGGCGCCAACATTTCCCTGCGCATAGACGACGAATTCATGCAAGCCGTTCGGAACGGCCAACCCTACCGCCTGCGCTTCCCGGTCGGCTCGAAAAATCCAAAATTGGAACGAGAAATCAACGCCGGCGAGTTGTGGAAAAAAATCATACACAACGCCTGGAAAAGCGCCGAACCCGGCGTGTTGTTTTGGGACACGGTGCTGCGGGAATCGGTGCCGGATTGTTACGCGGATTTGGGATTCGGGACGGTTTCTACGAATCCGTGCGGCGAGATTCCCCTTTGCCCCTACGACAGTTGCCGCTTGCTTGCCATCAACCTCCTGAGCTACGTCCGGAATCCCTTCACCCCCGAAGCCTCCTTCGACTTCGACCTCCTGAAACAACACGGCGAACTGGCCCAGCGGGTCATGGACGACATTATTGACCTCGAACTGGAGAAGATCGAACAGATACTCGCCAAAATTGACGACGACCCCGAGCCGGAACCCGTGAAAGCCACCGAACGCGAACTCTGGCTGAAAATCCGCGAAAAATGCCTCTCGGGCCGCCGAACGGGCATCGGCATCACCGCCGAAGGCGACATGCTGGCCGCGCTCGGCATCCGCTACGGCTCCGACGAGTCGCTGGATTTTTGTGAAAACCTGCACCGCACCCTCGCCCTGGCCGTTTACCGCGGCTCCGTCAACCTCGCCCGCGAGCGCGGCCCTTTCCCCATGTACGACAGCCTGCGCGAAGCACGCAACCCGTTCATTCAGCGCCTGCGCGAAGCCGACCCCGACCTGTACGCCGACATGGAGCGCTACGGGCGCCGCAACATTGCCCTGCTTACCATCGCCCCCACCGGCACTACCAGCCTGATGACCCAAACCACCTCGGGCCTCGAACCGGTGTTCCGCATCTCGTACAAACGCCGCAAAAAAGTAAACCCCAACGACAAAAACGCCCGCGTCACCTTCACCGATGCCGTGGGCGATAGTTGGGAGGATTACCACGTGTTCCACATCCCGTTCCGCCGCTGGTTGGAAATCCGGGGCTACGACCTGTCGAAGGTGGACAAAATGTCCGACACCGAACTTCAGCAAATCATTGAGCAGTCGCCCTGGTACCGCGCCAGCGCCGAAGATGTGGACTGGGTGCAAAAAGTGCATCTTCAGGGGCGCGTACAAAAGTGGGTGGACCACAGCATCAGCGTCACGGTGAACGTACCTGAAGAAGCCACCGAGGAACTGATCGAAAAAATATACCTAACCGGCTGGGAGGCAGGCTGCAAAGGCATGACCGTGTACCGCGAAGGCTCGCGCAGCGGCGTGCTGGTGAGCGATAAAAAGAAGGACGAGAAAAAGGACGATTTCGCCGAAACTGCCGCACCCAAACGCCCCAAAGTGCTGGACGCCGTGGTGGTCAGTTTTATGAACAACGACGAACGCTGGGTGGCCGTAGTGGGCCTGTACCTGGGGCGACCCTACGAGATTTTCACCGGACGCGCAGTGGATTCGTTTTCCATCCTGACGCAGGTTTCCGACGGCAAGGTCATCAAAGTGAAGGAGGACGGCAAGAACCGCTACGACTTCCAGTACATGGATAAAGGCGGCTACAAGGTCACGATCGAAGGGCTTTCGCGCACGTTCAACAAGGAATACTGGAACTATGCCCGGCTCATTTCCGGCGTACTGCGCCATGGTATGCCGCTGCCTTACGTGGTGGACATGGTGGAAAACCTGCACCTCGAAACGGCCTCGCTCAACAACTGGAAAAACGGCGTGGTGCGCGCCCTGCGCAAATTCATTCCCGACGGCACGGCGCCCTCGCACAACACCTGCCCCTCGTGCAAGACCGACAATCTGGTGTACCAGGAAGGGTGTTTGCATTGCAAAAACTGTGGGCACTCGGAGTGTAATTGATCACCACTCAATCACCGATTCCGAAAACGACGCATCCGGCTCATACACCGTGAACCGGTGCTCTTGTCGTATTCGTTTCTCTGCACCTTGTTCCACCAAGCCTACCCCCAAGACCATCACACTGTTTCGAAGGTCAATGAAGTGCGGAAGAAGGCGCACAAAGTACGATTTGTGGTATGCCCTTCCGTTGATGTCAAAATAGTGGACTCGGCACTCCAGGTCTTGGAAGGAGGCAGACAACTGTTCCAGCAGATCAATGCGCTGCTTCCTCCGAATTTCCCGGTTCAGGCCGATTCGAATGGCCAGATTGGACCACATCCGCACATAATTGATTGGCAGGGAAATTAACGTCGGGTCTTTCTCCGCATTGAACGGCAGGCAATATTCCACCGTTTCGGCTTTGGCTTCTTTCATAAAACAGCTCTTGAAAAGCAAAACCTGCACCTCTTCGTTGTAGGTGGCGTGGGTAGGGATACGGAACGAACCAATAGCCACCGTGTCGTCGAGGCGGCCGGGATCGTACTCCCACTCGATCAGCAAGTTTTTGGCGGCGCCAAGCCCCAGATTGGTCAGGCGCAGATTCAGGTCTTCGGATGTCGAATCCTCCTCCACCACGATCCGCAGATCGCCACAACTCGAAATGGTATCCTTGAAAACAACGTGGAATATCTTGGGATCAGGCGACAGTACCAGATCGGGTTGGTAGGTGCGTTCGTTTTGCCGGATGAGGATAAAAAGCGTGATCGCCGAAATGAACGACGCCACAATCGTGGCAAAATTCCGGATCAGACTCGCCCAGTTGGCGGTCTTTTTAAACGCGGTTTTCCGTTTCTTTTTCTCCGGTTCAAGTTCCTGTTGCTCCATCAGATTTACGGTTTGGTTATGTAAGAAAGGGACACATCTATTTTACAAATTCTGCGTGATGTCTGCGCATCAAGTCTGTGCATCGTCTGTGGGAAATACTCTACGGTGCGCCAAACGCGACAAATTTCTCGCAGACGATGCACAGACTTGATGCGCAGACATCACGCAGAATTTTATCATAAGTGCCGAGACTGATATTGCTTGTCACTTCACTACTTCCTCCAGCCCGAAACCTTCAAACCCTCCAACCGCCCTACCAGCACGAGATATGCGGCAAACAGCACCGCATTTATCCCGAACAGTACCACAGTCCCATCCGGCAAGACAGCCTTGACCAGCGTACTGATTCCGTACAGCAGCAGTGCCAAACCGACGTACCCGGCCATGCGCCCATGTTCGTACGGCGCCGGATAATGCCGCCTGCCGGCGTACCAGGTGGCTGCGCACATGAAGGCGTAGCACGTCAGCGTCACCCAGGCTGCTCCGGTGTAGCCGAATCGCGGAATCAGCACGAGGTTCAGGCCGATGGTAAGCAAGGCTCCTGCCACTGAAATCCAGGCGCCGAGGCCCGTGCGGTCTTTCAGCCGGTACCAGATCGAAAAGTTGTAATACACGCCAAGCAGCAGGTTGGCCATCAGCAGCACGGGCACGACGTGCAGCCCGCCCCAGTACTTCGGGTCAATGAAATATTTGACCAGATCGAGGAAAAGCAGGATGCCCAGCATACCCGCCGCCGACGTGATGGTAAACCACTTGGTCACCTGCGCCTGCGTGCGCAAAGCGTCCGCTTCGCCGGCATTGCGGAAGAAAAACGGCTCGGCGGCGTAGCGGTAGGCTTGGGTGAACAGCGTGATCAGCGCCGCCAGTTTGTAGTTGGCTCCGAAAATACCGACTTGCCCGAGGTTTTCCTGCGGCGTGCCCGGAAGCAGGTACTTCAGCATGGCCCGGCTGAACATCTCGTCCACAATGCCGGCCAGACTGACAATGATAAGCGGCGCCGAATAACCCACCATTTTTTTCCAAAGCGCCGGATCGAATGCCCGGCGCATCGCGCGAAACTGCGGACTGAGCAGCACCAGCGTGACCAAACTCGCCAGCAGGTTGGACAGGAAAATGTACCCCACACCCAGTCCCGGCGACCATACGCTGTGCACCCAGTCCATGCCGTTTTTGGCAGCCCAGGGGCAAAACACCAGCCAGAACAGGTTCATGCAGATGTTCACCGCGATGTTGGTCAGTTTGATAAACACGAACCGCCGCGGGCGCTGCTCCAGCCGCAGCCGGGCGAAGGGAAGTTCCGCCAGGCAGTCCAGCGCCAGTATCAGCGCAAACCAGCGCACGTACTCCGGGTGCTGCGGATACTCCAGTAAGTCGGCTATCGGTTGTGCAAAAAACAGGAGCGCTCCGGCAAGTACTGCCGTACTGGCCAAAAGCGATAGCATCCCCGTGCTGAACGCCTGTTCCCGGTCTTCCTTCGGCGTGCCGAAGCGGAAAAACGCCGACTCCATACGGTATGAAAACAGCACCATGACGAACGCCGAGGTGGCGTACAAATCAATCACCGCCCCGTATTCGTTCGTCGTAGCCAGCACCCGCGTGTAAAACGGCACCAGCAGCATGTTGAGCACACGCCCGATGATGCTGCTAAGGCCATACAGCACCGTTTCGCCGGCAAGTTTTTTCAACAAAGACATTTGGGTAGCGATGAGCTATGAGTGATGAACGATGAGTTTTTTAAAGGTGTGCACGAATCTTTTATCCTCCGCACCAACTAATTGATTATCAATTTTTTTGTGCAAAATCAAAAGACCTGAACACAGCACCGTTGACCCAGATCGAGATTGTTGTCACAGTTTATTGCACGGCAGTACATGCAATTTATCTAGCTGTAAAGGTATTGCCAACGGCGTATTTACCAAGGAGCCAAATTGCGTGTCAAGCAATAATTTGTTTGATTTTACAAATTGAGCCATTGTCAGGATACCTATCTTCGCGCTTTCCGCCGCAGCAACCAATTCGCGGCGCAGATTGTTTACCCGCGCACTATGGCCAAGGCAAAATCGTCCACCGGAAAAACCGCTGCTGTCCCGCAAACCGCCCCTTCCCCGTTGCAGGTGCCTGAACCCGCACAGGAGTACATCGAAGTCACCGGCGCCCGCGTACACAACCTCAAAAATGTGGACGTGCGCATTCCGCGAAACCGCCTCGTCGTCATCACCGGCGTGAGCGGATCGGGCAAAAGTTCCCTGGCATTCGACACGATCTATGCCGAAGGCCAGCGCCGGTTCATGGAAACGCTGAGCAGTTACGCCCGCCAGTTTATCGGCGAAATGGAGCGCCCCGATGTGGAGCAAATCACCGGCCTCAGCCCCGTCATCAGCATCGAACAAAAAACCACCGGACGCAACCCGCGCTCCACGGTGGGAACCGTCACCGAAGTGTACGACTTTTTGCGCCTGCTCTTCGCCCGCGCCGGCGAAGCCTACTCGTATGTGACCGGTGAAAAAATGGTCAAGTTCACCGAAGAGCAGATCATCGAGCATATTTCCGAAAACTACGCCGGCCAAAAAATCATCCTGCTCGCACCTGTCGTGCGCGCCCGCAAAGGCCACTACCGCGAACTTTTTGAACAAATCCGCAAGCAAGGCTACACCAAGGTGCGCGTGGACGGCGACATCCTCGACCTCGTGCCCAACATGCAGGTTGATCGCTACAAAATCCACGACATCGAAATCGTAGTGGACCGCCTCCGCGTGGGCGACGACCGCGGAGACCGGCTCTACGATTCCATCAAAAAAGCCATGCGCCTGGGCGACGGGATGGTGCAGGTCAACCCCTCCCCCAGCCCCTCCCCCAAAGGGGAGGGGGGCAACATCCCAACCAATCTGGAAATCACAGGTGTGGGAAGCCCAAAGAGTACCGAAGTCGGAAAAACCTCCACTCCTGAAAATGAACCCACGGAGCGGGATGTTACCCCCCTCCCCTCCGGGGGAGGGGCCGGGGGTGGGGTGTATTCCAAGCGCCTCATGTGCCCCGTTTCCGGCCTGTCGTACGAGGAGCCTTCACCCAACACATTTTCCTTCAACTCGCCCTACGGTATGTGCCCGAACTGCAAGGGTCTTGGCGAAATTCAGGAAGCGGACATGGCCCGTATCATCCCCGACGACTCCAAGAGCATCAACGAGGTGGGCATCGCTCCGCTGGGCGAGGTGCGCGACAACCTGACCTTCAAACAACTGCGCGCTATCGCCAAAAAGTACAAGTTTTCGTTTTCCACGCCCGTCCGCGAAATTCCGAAAGAGGCGCTGGACATGATCCTGTACGGCGGCGACGAAACCTTTGAGGTCAGCGTCACCTGGGGCGGCGACGAGTGGAGCTACAATCTTGCCGCGGAGGGCATCGCCAACATGCTCAAACGCTGGTACACCGACAGCAGCAGCGAGAAAATCCGCCAATGGGCCGAGGATTTTATGACCGTGACGGCCTGCCCCGAATGCGCCGGAACCCGCCTGAAAAAAGAAAGCCTGTGGTTCAAGATCGGCGACCGCAACATCGCCGAACTGGCCGAACTCGACCTGACTGCCCTGTACGAGTGGGTGCAAACCGTGGAGCCGGCGCTCAGCGAGCGCCAGCGCACTATCGCCAAAGACGTACTGAAGGAAATCCGCTTTCGCCTGCACTTTCTGCTACAAGTCGGCCTCGACTACCTGGCGCTCAACCGCCCGGCCCGCACCCTCAGCGGCGGCGAAAGCCAGCGCATCCGCTTGGCCACCCAGATCGGCTCCCAACTCACCGGCATCACCTACATCCTTGACGAACCGAGCATTGGCCTGCACCAGCGCGACAACCACCGCCTGATCACGGCGCTCAAAAATCTGCGCGACATCGGCAACACCGTGCTCGTGGTGGAGCACGACCGCGACATCATGCTCGACTCCGACTACCTCATTGACCTCGGCCCCGGCGCCGGCAAACTCGGCGGTCAGGTCGTGGACATCGGCACGCCCGAGGCGTACATGCGCAACCGTACGCTCACTTCCGATTACCTCGCCGGGAGGCGAAAAATCGAATTGCCCGAAAAACGCCGCGCCGGCACCGGCGAAGCGCTCACGCTGCACGGCTGCACCGGCCACAACCTGAAAAACGTGACCCTGCGCCTGCCGCTCGGTACATTCACCTGTATCACCGGCGTGAGCGGCTCGGGCAAGTCCAGCCTGGTCAACGAAACGCTGTACCCCATCCTCCAGCAGCATTTTTACAAAAGCCTGAAACGCCCGCTGCCCTACGAAAAAATCGAAGGCCTGGAATTAGTGGACAAGGTGATCGAGATAGACCAAAGCCCCATCGGGCGCACGCCGCGCTCCAACCCGGCCACCTACACCAACGTGTTCGGCGACATCCGCAAACTTTTTTCCGACACGCCGGAAGCCAAAATCCGCGGTTACGCGCCCGGGCGGTTTTCGTTCAACGTGAAAGGCGGGCGCTGCGAGGTGTGCGAGGGCGGCGGCATGCGCGTGATCGAAATGAACTTCCTGCCCGACGTGTCGGTGCCCTGCGAACGCTGCATGGGCCGGCGCTATAACCGCGAAACCCTCGAGGTTTTGTACAAAGGCAAGAGCATCAGCAACGTGCTCGACATGACCATTGACGAGGCCGTGGTGTTCTTCGAACCCATTCCCAATATTTTCCGCAAACTAAAAACCCTGCAAGACGTGGGCCTCGGCTACATCAACCTCGGGCAGCAGGCTACCACGCTCAGTGGCGGCGAGGCCCAGCGCGTGAAACTCGCCGAAGAACTCAGCAAAAAAGACACCGGCCGCACCGTGTACATCCTCGACGAACCCACCACCGGCCTGCACTTCGAGGACATCCGCCACCTCCTGGCCGTGCTGAACAAACTCGTGGACAAGGGCAACACCGTCATCGTCATCGAGCACAACCTCGACGTGATCAAAATGGCCGACCACATCGTGGACATCGGCCCTGAAGGCGGCGGCCGCGGCGGAAGCATCGTGTGCGCCGGCACGCCGGAGGACGTGGCGCAGGTGGAGGCGAGTTGGACAGGGAAGTTTTTGCGCGGAGAGTTGGGGTGAAAAGCCGTACTTTTGTTGAAAATTGATGGCGAACATGAGCACACTATCTATTCGTCTTGATGACGACATTGTTAAAAAATTTATGCAGGCCAGCGAATCGGAAAAAGCCCGCTGGGAGGAGGCTTTTAATCTTTGGTGGAGGGTTTATTTCATTACCGACCCAAAACAAAAACTGGATGCCGTGACCGACTATTTTCGCAAAAAGGCTCAGGAACGAGGCTTGACCCAGGAAATGCTGGATGAAATTCTTGCCGATGAAGCCGAGTAAGCGTGCGGTGTTTGATTGCAATGCCCTCGTCAGCGCATTAATCAGGAGTGACTCTATTCCGGCATTGGCCTTCGACCGTGCGCGAAAACATTGCGACTTGGTCACATCCGTGGCCTGTATCGTTGAAATGCGCCGTATTTTTTACAAGGAAAAATTTGCACGCTACTTTACCCGCGAAGAAGCCGACCTTTTTCTCGAAGTATTCCAACAAGCGGCGATTGTCGTCGAACCGACAGAGCAGTTGCTGGTCTGTCGCGATTCTCAGGACGACAAGTACCTCGAAGTCGCCGTTGCAGCCCAGGCCGATGTCATCGTTTCCGGCGACCCCGATTTATTGGTTTTGCACCCTTTTCGAGCGGTTTCCATCCTGTCTCCTCGGGATTTTTTGGATTTCCCGATCTGATCAAAATTGCCGACCACATCGTGTGTGCCGGTACGCCCGAAGAAGTGGCGCAGGTAGAGGCGAGTTGGACGGATAAGTTTTTGGTGGGAGAGTTGAGGTAGGCAAAAAAACTCAACTCAATTTGGCGATTGAGTATTGATGACGGGGATGGCTTCGCAAGTGAGTAGGACTATTTCTTTGGCTTTTTTGCATTTCCGCGCGGATAACGACCATTTTCTTCCCGATATGCCTCGATATGTTCATCTTCAATTTGTCGGGCTTTTGATTTTCCTATGATCCCGCGAATCAGTATAGCTGCAAAATATCTCAGCCAGCCAACCGCACGGTTAAGGTAGTCAACTTGCTCTCGCATTCGTTTTGAATACCCATCATCGCCCACGGGTTTATCGCTAATACCGTATTTGAATACGTCATTTTCTTCCTTGTCATAAATCGAGTAAAGGTGGTGCTCCTTTTGGTTTTTATTCGAGTTACCGTGAAATGCCATGACTGATTAGGTTAATTGCGTCAAATTTCGTCGCTCCAGCCTTGCTGGTTGCTATAGGTTTCGATTGGATACGCGGGCGTGTAATCGAGCGGCTTCCCGGTTTTTCGCTCATAAGCCTCGGACGGAACGTATAGCAGCTCTTCGAAAGTGGTGTCCTTTGGCATCTGCATGGGATCGTGCAATACCTTTTCGTATATCTCTTGGCCATTGGCAACCACACAACAACGGGCGTACAGGAAACTATCCACGGAAAAATAGCGATCAGGCATCCAGGCATCTTCCCCAATGTGCCGGGCATACCTGCGACCGTCCAGAGCGTACAATTTTTCCGACAGCAAATCGGCAAACTCCAGAATATGGCGTACCGGCCCGGAAGCCAGCCTCGAAATAGCCGGCTCCACGATGGCTTCATCATCACCGGTTTTGCTCCAGTCGAGCAAAGCGATGATTTCCCAAAAGTGGGCCTCGCTCAGGGGCGCTTTGCTCTTGTCCCGGTGTATTTCGACACGAACCTCCGCCTCGGGATATTTTTCCTGCAACTCCCGAATGACGGACTCGTTCAGGGCGCGTAGTGGTAGTTTTATTTCGCTTGTCATATTTTTTACGTGTTGTGGGTTTCAGTTAGCGCCTGCCAAAATACCTCAAGCCCGTTTACCGGCACCAAAGTTATTGGTTTTGTTCTTTTTGCACCGGCTTTTGTTGCATGCGCCCGGGCTGCGTTTTCTAATAACCCCACTCGGTGTGGCCTTTGAAGGTGCTGATGACACAAGCATGGGCGACCGGTTTATGTTTCCAGATCGGCCAACTGCTCCTCCGCCCAGCGCAGGTTTTTTTGAAACTCCACATAGCCCGGAAAATCCCCCGCCAAGGCTTTCCAAAGCTGGTAGCATTGCTCCAGATAGTGCTTGGCTTTGGCCCTGTCGCCTTTTTGGTCCCGCCAAAAACACCCCAGATTTGCGTACGATACTGCCAAGCCGTTTTTAAACTCCACATTTTGTGGAAAGGCGGCGTAGAGTTCTTCGGACAACTTGGAAAACCGTTCAAAAAAAGTCAAGGCCTTGTCCAAATTGCCCAGCGCCGTGTGCGTATCGCCGAGTTTGGAGTAGGAAATGGCCAAACCGTTTTTGAAGGACACATTGGTTGGAAGGGCGTCGTAGAGTTCTTCGGACAACTTGGAAAACCGTTCAAAAAAAGTCAAGGCCTGATCCAAATTGCCCAACGCGGTGTGCGCGGAGCCGAGTTTGGAGTAGGAAATGGCCAAGCCGTTTTTGAAGGACACATTGGTTGGAAGGGCGTCGTAGAGTTCTTCGAACAACTTGTAAAACCGTTCAAAAAAAGTCAAAGCCTGATCTAAATTGCCTAGCGCGCTGTGCGTCTCGCCGAGTTTGGAGTAGGAAATGGCCAAACCGTTTTTGAAGGACACATTTTGTGGAAAGGCGGCGTAGAGCTCTTCGAACAACTTGGTTTCATCTTCAAAAAAAACCAAGGCCTGATCCAAATTGCCCAGCGCCGTGTGCGTGAAGCCGAGTCTTTCGTAGGAAATAGCCAAACCCTTTTTGAAGGACACATTTTGCGGGAAAGCCTCGTGCAGCTCTTTTTCCAACTCATTGTACTGTTCAAAAAAAAGCAGAGCATGATCCAAATTGCCCAGCGCCGTGTGCGCGGAGCCGAGTTTTTCGTAGGCAATTGCCAAGCCATCATTATCGCCCGTTCTTCTACTGATTTCGCGCATTTGGTTTGCCGCATCCAGCGCCTTTGCGAGGTTCCCGGTGGCATAGTGGTACACCCACAAGCGGTCAAACAGAATGGCCAAGTCCCTGTTGGCGGCATCCAGGTTCTCCGCCAGGCCAAACACCAATTCTGCATACGGCCCGGCCGTGGCGATATTCTTGGAATGGTAGCCTTCGGTTTCAAAAATAACATGCAGCCGCAGTACCATCGGCTCGCCCAGTTCCCAGCGGCGTTCGGCATTGCGGTGCAGCAGTATTTTTTGCAGCACCGGGCTGATGCGGTAGGTAGCGGTATCGGTGGCCAACCAGCCTTTTTGGGCCAACTGGTCGAGCCGGCGTTTCAGGCCGGGCTTGTCGTCGGGGGCGAGCAGGGCGCCCAGCAGGGTCGGCGGGTGGTTTTCGGCGGGCAACAGGGCCAGGGTCGCCAGCAGGTCGTGCAGCTCGGGGCGCTGCCGCTGCAGGTCGGCCACGTCGTACAGCGCCTCGATCACCTCGTCGGTGCTTTTCAGGGCCTCTCTCCGGATGTTGTGTACGTAGTCGGTCTGTACCTCGAAACTGTCGTTGCCGAGGAAGAGGCCGGTTTGTTCCAATTTTTCGAGCAGGCCGGCGAGGGTCATGTCCAGCGCCGCGCCCTCGCGCAGGTTTTTGCTGAAGACCTCGATGCAGAGCGTGTTGCGGTCCACGGCGCGCAGGAATCGGTCGAGCAGGGCCTCGAATTCGGGCGTGCCCTCGTCGTGGTTTTTTTTGAACAGTTCCTTCGCCTGCGCGGGCGGCAGGCCGGTGATCCGGTACTCGCTCGCGGCATCGGTCAGCACCTTGGAGCAGCGGGAGGTGACGAGCACGTGCCAGCCGAGGCCGGCCATCTGCTGCTGGAAGCCGCGGATGTGGTCGGGGTCGTTGGCGTTGTCCAGCACGAGCAGGCAGTCCTTGGGCAGGTTGGCCATGGCGGCTTTCAGCACCTGCACCTGTTTTTCGGGGTTGTCGGCGCACTGGTTCATGGCTTCCCGGAGGCCGAGGGCGTCGGGCAGTTGGTTGCGCATGGCGCTGAGGATGCCGCTTTCGCAAAACAGCCAGGCGAGGTGTCGGTACTCGTTTTCGTACTGCTGCCAGTAGCGGGCGGCGAGGGTGGTTTTGCCCATGCCGCCCTCGGCGTTCACCAGCGCGAGGGTATTCTGGCGCGTGAGCAGGCCGCGGATGTCGGTCAGTTCCTGCTCGCGCCCGAGAAAGGAGGCGGGCACGGCGGCGGAGGCGGTGGTGAGGAGTTTGTCCGGCCCCTTCCCCCCGTCCGCGAGATGGAAAACGGGATTGTGCAGCGTGGATTCGTTGAACTGGTTTTTGATGTTGTCGGGCATGGCTTAGTCGAAGTTTGGGTTGTTGAACGTGCCGCCGTTGAACTGGTTTTGGATGGTCGCGCCTTCGTTGTTGATGCTGGTCTTGTCGCCGACGTGGACGTTGCCGCCGGCACTGATGTGGGCATTGGCCACGGTGTTTTTACTGTTGTCAACGGCATTTTGCCCGTCCGGCGGCTCCGGCTTCTCGGGGAAAAGCCGATACGCCAGACCCGAGAGCAGCACACCGCCGGCAGCGACCATGCCAACGATGGGTTCGATTTCCTTGGTAGCGCTGTACCATTTCCAGCACAAAAAAAGGCTGATGGCGGCTACAAGCAGGGAAATAGCATTTTCGAAGAGTTTGCGCATGACGAATACCGGTTTTGCCCACAAAACTGGAGCGTTTTCGTTTTTGTGGGCGCTTGTACAGCCGACAAAATTAAAAATGTTGCGGATGCCGGCCTGGTTTTTCTGTGGCTCCAGTAACCCGGGTACATGGCAGCACCCGTACAGACACAAAAAAACCCCCGGTGGATAACCACCGGAGGCTTAGAATTTTATCAACCAAATATCTGATCCGCTTAAGCGATCTTGACATCTATTGCATTCATTCCTTTTTTGCCACGCTCCGTGTTGAAGGTGACCTGGTTGCCTTCGCGGATGTTGTCAATCCACCTCCTGTGTGCCGATTTCACGGTCAAGTCAGGCTGGTTAGCAGTCGCTCGTCAAACCGATCCAGCAGCCGCTCGTCGCTGAATCCGCTGCGGTTGGTCATCAGCACACTCGACAGCCGCAGCGCAGGATAAACGCGTATTTCGCAGTAGTATCCGCCACCGCCACCGGCATGACAGAAACAGGTCTGTCCCTTCAGGCGACCGGTAAACCACCCGCGCCCAAGTCCCGGTTCCTTGCGCACGAACAGCTGCTCCAGCGTACCCGGGTTTTCAAACAACCGCCCTTCCAAAAGAGCCTGCAGGTAGTCGCTCAGGCCTGTTGCATTGGCCACAATGCCCCCGTACGCCTTGCCATTTACATACGTCCTGCGGAAAGCGATCCACGAGGAGTTGGCCGGAAGCGTGTAGCGTTTTTTGTCCAGCAGCAGCCCGAGCAGCAGATTGGAAAACGACCAGCGCCGGTGATAGCCGGTAGCATAGGCGTCGGTCTCCGGCCCGACAAAGTCGAGGTAGCCGGTGGTCTTGATTTTTTCAAAAATTTGCTCCCGGATGTATGTCTCAAACGGCATGCCGGAAAGGCGATCAATCAACTCGCCAAGAATCAGGTAGCCCACATTGGAGTACCGGGTGCGGGTACCGGGTACGTATTTCAGCCGCACGTTTGCGTGGATAATTTTTTTGGAAAACGCTGCCGCATCGAAGCCGTCGTCTTCGTCGGCCAAATGAATCCAGGGCAGCGGGAATGGATTGGCCAGCCCTGCCTGGTGTGCCAGAAGTTGTTCAACTGTGAATTTTCCGCTAAACGGGTATTCCGGCAGCAAGTCGCCGACCGTGTCCGACAGGGCAAGTTTGCCCTGCTCGATCAAGCGGAAAACCGCAAGGGCCGTAAACGTTTTGGTTACCGAATAGCCGTTGAAAATCGTGGCGGGGGTTACAGGAGTCTGTCGTACCAAATCGGAGAATCCGGAATTGAAGTCGAGCAAAAGCCCCTTCGGGCCATGCACCCGATACTGCAGCCCGGGCGCATGGGAGAGCGATAAATAATCAGGTTGATTCATCATCGGGTACACGTTAATCCGTATCGAAAATACAGCGTTGGACGCTCCTTGAGGACAAACAGGTTTCGTTTTTCTGAAAAATTTGTGGTAGCCCCGCAGAAATTTCCACCACTCGCCGCTTGTCCGTTGACATCTGAAATTAATCGCGACTAATCAGATTATCTTCTCTGTTTCCGGCAGCGTACCTGCCCGGCGCAGGGCTAATCTCTTAAATCAAATTACCATGAATGCAGCAATCTTCAGGTTGGTGTTCAAGCCGGGTTTCTTGCCGGGTTGGTTGGCCATTCTCTCCCTGGCAATGTCCTGTGCGCCACAAAAACAATTCCCCTTCAAACTGCCCGATCTCGACCGCCCGGGCAAAGACCAGATCGCAGACCGGTTTACGCTACGACGCGGATACCCCGACACCCTGCTGCTTGGCGGATTTACCATCGTGGTGGAAAAATACACCAAAACAGCCCGCTGGGATGCCAACCTGAAACGCTTTTCCGGCCTCACGGGCTACGGACGGGTAAAGTTCAGTTGTCAGAACCACTTTTTCCCCTGGGGCGGCTTGTGGCGCGATGCAATTTTCCAATCGGTGACCGTAGCGGTGGTGGACTCTGTCCGAAATTTCAAAACGGAAATTTCGGTACGCGACGCCGCCGTGCTGGGACTGCCGAACAAAGCAGGCGAACGCGTGGAGTTGCAACTGCCCGTCTTCCGGGGAAAGGTCATTGACCTGAGCGACTACCTGAACGACCTGTATCCCAACAAACAACCCGAGGGCATCCGGGTGGCGTTCGAAGACCTGACCGTGCAAATGAGCGCCGGACGGTCCAAAACGGGAACCGTGCTGTCGGGTGTAGCCACCTATCCCACCGTGCCGCCCATACCCCAACCGCCGGTTACGCTTCCGGTGGCAGCAGGTTTCACCCTGGAAGTAGACACCTTCACCATCACCTCGGTCGGCGCTATCGCCGAAGCAAAATTAGTGCTGCCGAATTCGCTGACCGCCGGGGCCGAATGCCGCGCAGCCACGCTCGATTTGGGCGAAATCCTGCTCTCCCAACGCTGTGAATTCTACCGGGAATTGCCCGACTCCACCTTTGCGTTCGGCATAGGGCGCACCACGATGTTTGCGGTCGGTCGCGGGTTTGTGGCCGATTTCTCCAGCACCAAAACCTACGGGCCGTCCGGCAAACCAAACCCCTGGAAAGGCGTGTACCTCTTTGCCGGCGAATCGGCCGGCACTCCCGCCGGGGTGATCTCAAACATCGGCTATTTGCAGGCACGGTATACCTTCCCCAACGGACTGGTGGAAGGCGACGGTCTGTGGGCAAATTTCGAGTGCGCCCGGCCCTACCGCTACCGAACCGTGCAGCCGGCGGGCTATAACCTGGGCTTTGAAAGCGCACAACTGACGGTGCAACGAAGCGGCGTGCAATCCGGCTCTCTGAACATCGTGAAAGCCGTACTTCCGAAAACCGGCGTGCTGGACAAGGACGGCAATACCGTGATTCTTCCATTCGCCAGCCTGGCAGTGAACGACCAACTCGACCTGCGGGGCGGCGCGCCGTTCTCCCCGGAAGGCAGTCTGTACTGGGGCGATCTGGTGTCGGCACAGCCTACGCTGGCGTTCGGGGTCGAACAAGCCCCGGCACGGGTGATCCTCTCGTTTTCGGCGCAAGCGAAGCAACCGTTTTTCCCCATTACCCCTTCGGGGAAACACTTCGACGAAACCGTCCGCTGGGATACCCTGCAGGGCGCGACCTTCCTGCTGAGTTCCGAATATGTGCTGGCCATTAACGCCCGCAATATTCCGGCCACCTGGAAGCCCATGCCGCCGGGCATGAGCCCGCACCTGAAAATACAAATGCTCGGAAAAGGAACCGACGCCTGGATAAATGTCGCGACGGAAGGCGTACACTGCAAAATGGAGTCCGACATTCGCCAGCCGAACAACACCAAATTAGGCGACCCGAGCGACCCGCTATACGTCGGCAAGACGCCCTTCAGCGTATTGTTTTTGCGAGACAACAAACCGAGCAGCATCCGCCTGCGCTGCGTCGAAAGCGCCGTGTTCGATTGCGATCTGCGCGGACAAATAGATTTAGCAGAGCCTTCCAAAACCCGACTGGACTTCAAGGAAATGGTGTTCACATCCACGGCCCAAAATGCCGGTGGCAAGGTTGATCTCGGCGCAGGTGGCGCTTCGCTGGCGTACTGGGGACTTGACCTGGTGCCCAAGCCCGGCTTCTCATCTTCGGGATTAGTCAGTGTGCGCACCGGCCAGGTCGTACTCACTGCTGCCGGCCTGAAAGAACAACGCCATTTCGCCGCGCCGTTTTTCCTGACCTGGGGCGAACTCCTGGCCAATGGCGAGGTGGGCCGTATGTTTTTCGACTATAACTCCGCCGGACAAAAATTCGACGGCTTCCACTTTGTCACCACAGGCGTGGCCTTGTCGCCCTTCGATCCGGCCCAGCCGGCTTTCTTGCGAGTGGGCGGCATGGCGCATTTCCCCTTCTTTGGTGGCAACTACCTGCACATCAGGGACTATTACAACCCTGCCCAACCGGCAGACCCGTTCAACAACAGAAAGGTGGAACTGAGCAGCGAAACCCTGACCGGGTTTTTCCCGACGGACTTCTCCATCGCGGGCAACTGGGCGGGCGACAAGGCGCGGTTCGCTTTCGACATCGCCTACGATTCCATTGCGCAAAGCGGTTTTACCGGGATGGGGCCGAGCACACTCAGTTATTTGCTGGGCGGCGACATCGCATCTACCTTGGCCATGAACGAACGCGGCGCCTGCATCCGCATCGGTTCCAACCTGCTGGATCAACGCTCCTTAGCCCTGGGGCCGGTAGCCAACATCTCGAACATCACCCGAATATGGGGCTGCGCCTGCATTGATAACGACCAGATCACCAACATCACCGTGGGCGGCGAGGTCACCAATGCGGCCAACGTCAGTATCGCGGCGCGGGTGGGTTCTACGCTGATGGCCGTGTTGCAGGTGACACCGACCACCTCGAAGCTCACCATGGACGGCGAAGCCTACGTATCCCTCGCCGCTGCCGCCGATCTGCTTGTCAACGGACATATCCAGTTGTCCATGGACTACGCCAACGCCCTGCTCGAAGGCGAAGTGGCCGGTCAGTTCCGCGCCGCAGAAGGCGCCCTGCTGGTCGGTAATTCCATCGAAGGCGAAGGCGAGGCAAACTGGCATATCGGCCTGGATTATCAGTCCATACAAGGCATGATGGCCCTGCAAATTATGGATGTCGGCGGCGGTACCGGCCTTGGTGCGGGCTTTTATGCCGGCTTCAATGCGCCCAAAGACGAGGCCTGGGTGCTCATCGGCAGCAATCCGCGGTACAACCTGAACATGGCCCTCCTGCCCAACAATCTGACCGGCGTGTACGGCTACGTGCACTACAGCAACAGCGTGAACCTGTACGTCGTGTCCGGCGGCTATGAGCTGTTCATCGGCTTCGGTGCATTCCTGTCGCCGCCCCCAATACTGCTTCCAACTTTAGTGGGCAATTTCGGGGGGCGCATCCACGGCGAAATCCTCGGAGGCCTGGTTTCCGCCGGAGCCGGGTTCAACATGCAATTAGCCGTAGGCCCACCCTGCGGATTGGGTTTCGAGGGCACCGTCAGCCTCGATGCCTGTGTGCTGTGGGTGTTTTGCGGAGGCGTTGACCTGACCGTCGGCCTCAACGGCTGCCAGGGATTTTATATCGAGTAAACCAACCAAACTCTGGTAGTGATGAGCTATGAGTGATGAACGATGAGTTTTTTAACTTATAATCAAGGACTTATCAGATTCGATCACTCATAACCGACCACTACCCAAACTCTAATGTCATGCAAACCAACAAATTATTTTCTCCGATATATGCCGCCTTGCTCTTGGCCACAGTAGCCGTCAGCATCGGCGTGCAGGCCCAAAATGCCGTGGCCGTCAGCAGTGACCCGGGACCGGGACTGCGTATCGTACTCCGCTGGGAGTCGGTGCCGGGTGCCGTCAATTATGAACTCCATCGAAGTACCACACCTGGGGTGTACCCCGCCGCCGCATTAGCCATGGTACAGCGGGCGGCCAACTGCGCGTCGGTCCGCTCGCTGCTGATCACCACGCCGGATTCAGCCGACTGGAAACTCGTCGAGCGTGCGTTGGCGGACGCCACAACCTTGTTCCCGCCATGTTCCATCGCCACGCTGACGCCGGGTAATGAAAAGCACAACCGACTGTTGGTGCTTGCCCGGCACAATCTGGCAGTCGCCAAAACCCTGGGCCTGGCATTCGAAGACAACACGGTGGTTCAAAACACAACCTACTACTACCGGATCAGAGCGTTGAATGCAGCGGGCAGGGTAATCGAAACGGTAGCAACCGACCTTGCCGTTGTGGCAGGGGTATTTGTTCCGCTGCCGGCGCCTACGGGACTGGTGGCCGAAGCCGGCGATGCCATGATATTGACACGCTGGAACACGGTGCCGGGAGCAGCCGGATACCTCGTGCAACGCGCTCCGATTCCGGCCGGTTTTTTCGTTCGGGTCAATGAAAATACCCTGACCGCACGGGTAAGCCACAAACTCAACGGCGACACCCTTGCGCCGAACACGGAAGGTTTTCTCGATATTCAACATTGGGACACCTTGACAGGCGAACCTGCGTCGCATCTCGTCAATGGCGTCAATGTGTTTGGGCCGTCCAACGGCAAAAACTATTACTACCGCGTTCGTGCCGTGGACCTGTTCAACCGGGCCGGCACCGTTTCGGCAGTGATCGGCCCGGTGGTTCCCCGGGATTCCACGCCGCCCGCCGTACCGCGCGACATCCTGCTTACGGCCGACGACGCCACCGGATACGTCACGATCAGTTGGGAGCGCGTGCGCTTCGATGAGCAGGGACACCGGGATTCCGTCAAGTCCTACCGCATCTACCGCTATGCCTCTTCGGGCAACCCGAACACGACGCCCTCGGTGTTTCTGGGCACGGTTTCGGCGCCTGTCGGCAACCAGCGCACACGAGACACGACCGACCAGGATCCGATCCTGCGTTCGGAATTCGGCGACCGCACCTGGTGGTACCGGATCAAGTCGGTAGATCTGGCCGGCAACGAAAGCGCGTTTTCCACAGCGTTTTCGGTGACGGTAAAAGACGTCACGGCGCCCGGCCTCGTGCAAGGTTTGGTGGCCACAGGGATGGATCAATCCATAGATTTGACCTGGTCGCTCAATACCGAACCGGACATGGCAGGTTATGCCGTTTACCGCAGCCTGTGCCATCGCGGTTCCTGGGTGGAATGCAAAAAAGCGCGGGATTGTCCCGAAAAACATGATTTATACAAGTATCTGCAAGGCAAAGCAGAAGATTTGACGCCCCAGGAGCGCGAGCGTTTGCATGAAATCGCCAAGACAATGGAGTGCCCGTGCAGTGGCGATTTTGTGTATCTCGGCGAGATCACCCAGGACTCGGCAAAAAGCGCCCTCAACGCCGGTCACCTCATTTTTTCGGATCGGACGGTGCCCGAGGGTTCGCCTTTGTGCTATGCCTACTGGGTGAAAGCGGTAGATGGTTCGGGCAACCGCAGCGGTGAATTTCCGGTGCCGTCACCTGCCGAACAGGCCGGAATCGTGTGCGAGCGCCTGCGCGACCGCACGCCGCCGGAACCGGCGCTATTATCGGGTTTGTTTGCCCGCGACGGCGCGATCCGGGTGGAATGGATGGGACCGCCAACCCAGGACATCCGAGCCTACCACGTGTACCGCGCTGAAGCGCCAAACGCCATTGCCGAGCCGGTTTCAGGCGATTACAAATGGGTGGGCGGCATGACGGTAGAGTATCCGCCCGCGTCGCCCGTGGTGCTGACGCAGCCATACAAACCACCGGTGCTTCCCGAGTGCGGCCTGATTCCGATTCAGGCCAACGAGTGGATGAGCCAGGGAACTTTCACCGATACCGGCGTGGATCCGAAAAAGACCTACTGGTACCGGATCGTCGGCATTGACTACGACGGCAACGAAGGCCTGCTCGACCGTGCTGCACCGATCAGCACATTTACATTCAATCGCAAACAGGAAGCCGCGCCGGTATTCGACGCGTTGGTGCCGACAGGCGATCCCTGCGGACTGGAGCTGCAATGGTCGCCGGTGTTCGACCCGAGCCGGCAGGAAGGTTTTCTGGTGTATCGAAGCACTTCGGCAAGCGGGCCGTTTACCCCCATTTCGCCGGCGCCTGTGCAGGGAAATTCTTTTCAGGATGTGCAGGTGGTAAAGGGTCAGACCTACTGGTACCGCCTAGCCGTGTTGATGAAAAACGGGCGCATGTCGCTCCTGTCGGCGGCTACGCCTGGGACACCTTGAGTAAAATAAACCTTCCAGGTTTTGAAAACCTGGAAGGTTTGGGGCGCTATACTTGACTTAGTTTTCACAAAAAAACAAGAACCACAACATGAAAAACAATGTAATCAACAGCCTTTTGCTCGGCCTGTTTTTGTCCACCGGCGTGCGTGCGCAAGACCCGCTCTGGGTGCGCGACAACACCTGGTATTTTGATAATTTCACCCAGGCGGAAGTCGGCTGGGATGTATTTCGGGAAACCTTCATCGGGGTAGCGCCGGCGCCTTCGGGCGATTTCGACCTGCTGCTCTTCGAGACCATATACAAACAGAAACTGTTTGAAACCGGCCACTGCTTCGGCATTGACCTGCTGGCGATGATGATGCTGAAAAACGGTGGGCATCTGGGCTATTGCCACCCACCCTACGTGTATGCTGCCGAGTCGCCGAGTCCGGCCGACGGTACGGTGGGGCCTTCCGACACGATCCTTCGCCGCGCCATCCAGATCATGCACGGGCATCAGATCACGCACCGGTTTTTGTTGTTTCTGCTCGACGTGATTGCACAAAACCAGCAGCGCAACGGCAATTACGCCTACCAGCAGTACGTGTACTACACCGCTAAAAACGACCCTTGCCTGATCAGCGTCACCAAAAGTGTGTCGCCCGCAGACGGCGCACACGTCGTGGTGCCGTTTTTTGCCGAAGACCTGGGAGGCGGAACCAAACGCCTGTATGTGTACGACCCAAACCGCTCCTATTACGAGGCCGGTGCGGCAGGGCACGATTACTACCACAACCGCCAAAATTTTATTGAAATTACGGCAGGTGGAAACTGGACGTTTACGATGGATGGCGGCGAGGTGTACACGGGCAATCCGGGCAGCGGCGGCAACTGCGTCGTCATTCCCGTTTCGGTCGCGGGCAAAAAAGACAGGCTTCCACAGTCGCTGTTCGCAGAAGGCGCATACGCGTTGAACTCTATTTTTATCTTCGGAAAAAACACCCGGCTGCGCCAACTCGCACTACCGGAAACCAACCGTCAATGGCTTAATGCGCAAGGCGATGACCTGGAGCCGGACCCGGACTGCCGGATGACCAACGTCGTGCCCTTCATCCCGCAAACGGGCGGGCGGCCCGACACCACGGACAACCAACTTTGGTTCATCCAGGGCAACGAACCCTTTGAAATTACCCTCGAAGCGGGTACAGAGGCGGGATACCGCGTGGGGTTCATGGGCACGCAGGCTTACCTGGAGATCGAATCGCCCGGGGCCGGACAAGACCGCCTGCGCATCGAGGGTATCGGTACCGCAGCGCCGGTGTGTACCTGGATGAACAACACGGAAAGAACGCGGCGGGTGACGGTGCGGGCGCGGCGGGAGAACGGGGCGTTTTGATTATTCAATCGCCCCCTCTCAAATCACCTCCACCCATCTGCCCGGCACGCTGCCCCGAATGCGGCTGTCGTACATGGCTTCGCAACTAACCGCCGGCAGGTAGTAGCGCCCCACATAGGCAGCATTGAGCTGCACGCGGTAGGTACTCACCACTTCTACTGCCTTGTTGTTTTTGTAATCCCAGCGCAGGGGCAGATCGAAGTAGGTGTACACCCGATCGTCGCGAATATCCTGATACTTGGACGGGCTGCCGCCGCCTGCCGTGAGGCCGGTCATGCGGGCGTTCAGCACCTCCCAGCCGGAGGGGAACACCTGCGCCAGCGCCAGTTCGTTGAATGGAAACTTCAGGTCGGAACTGCGGCGAATGGTCACCTCGGCCACAAAGTCGGCGCCCTGCTGCAAGCGGGCAATGTCCACCGGGTTGCCCGAGTTGTCCAGATAGCGCACGGCCACCTCGATGTTTTTCGATTCGGAGGTTTCTTCCCCGGTCAGGAGTTGACCGCCTACGATGAGCCGGGCGTACAGTTTGGCCGAGCCGTTGTTTTTTACGCCGATGCTGCCGGTTTCAAAGGCTTTTTCGGTGAAATCCAAGGTGGATACCGGTTTGGAACCGTCGCCTTTTTGCATGCCGCCGCCACCCAGCCGGTACGCATAGTTGGGGCCTTTGTTGCCGAAGTTTTTGACGGCATATTTCGACAGGGCGCGCAGTGCAGTAGCAAGGCTTTGGGTATTCCAGTAGATATTTTCCTGGTCGCCGAGTTCTTTGCTGACGGCCTGTACGAGCGCTTCGGCGCGTTTGGTGTCGCCGATGGCGGTGTAGGTTTCGAGCATGAGCGAGCGGTCGCGCAGGTTGGTGCCGTAGGTGTTGCCGCTCCACTCGTAGCGCCAGTCGTCGCGCCATTTTTTGTTTGCAATTTCGCGTGCAGCTTCGGGTTTTCCGGCCTGGGCATACGCAGCAGCGAGCAGCAGGGCCGATTCCTTGTACAACCCTTTTTGCTCCTTCATGCGGTTCATGCTGCTCAAGTCGGGTTTGCCCGCGAGGGCGAGGGTGTACAGGCGGTAGGCCTGGTTGAGGTCGTTGTCGTAGTACCGCCAGAGGTTATCGTTATCGGTTTGGCCAAACGGATTCCACTGGCGGCTGGTTTTGGTCTGATAGCCGATCCATTGGTCGAGCATGCCCTGCGGCAAAGCGTAGCCTTTCGCCTTGGCTTCGAGCAGAAAATGCCCGGCGTAGGTGCTGCTCCAGTCGTTCACGCCGCCGCCGCCCGGCCAGTACGAGAATCCGCCGTCGCCCTGCTGGTATTTGCGCAAGCGCTCGATGGCGGCGGTCACGTTGCGGGTAATTTTGTCCTCCTGCTTCTTGTCGAGCGGGGTAAGCATGCCCACGAACAGTTGGGGAAATGCTCCGGAGGTTACCTGCTCTACGCAGCCGTGCGGGTACCGGATCAGGTACTCCAGGTGGCGGCTCAGGTTGATGGGCGGCAAGGCGCTCACCTCGATGCTTGCCCTGCCGATGTCGGAGTAGCGGCCGGCATCGAAATTGGCGTCCCAGGTTTGGCCCGGCTCGATGACGCCTTCCCACACGGCGGTTTGCACGGGATTCGGGTTGCGCACGAGGATTTCGATCTCCTGTTTTGTCGTTTCACCGCCGCCCTGAGCCTCAATGATGAATTTGGCTGCGCCAGTGCGGCTACCCACTTTCAGGTCGAAATACGTCATTTCATTGCCCGGCTGGGCGAAGTTCAGGGTATTGCTTGCCGGGCCGGTGATGCGTACCAGCCCGGATTTTTCGGTTACGCGTACGGTGGCGTTTTTCACCTTTTTCTCCATGGCAAACACGTCCACGGGCAGGCGCAGCGATTCGCCGGGGCCGAGCACGCGCGGCAGGGTGGGCAAAATCATCAGCGGCTTGCGCACGGGACAGGTTTTTTCGGCGCTACCGTACGCACCCTGACTACCCGGCGCGGGCGCTGAACACACGACCATCGCCCGCACCGAACCTACGTAATTGTCGAGTTTCAGCGTGTGTTTCGCCGTTTTGCCTCTTTCCAACTGGAACGGCCCGAGGTGCAGTACAGCGGGTTTGAAGCGGTTGATCTGCGCGGCGTTTTTAGCTTTCTGGTTGATGGCGTCGCCACCGATGCTGAGGATGCGCTCCAATTCGGCGCCGTACGCGCCAAGCACGTAGTCGTACACGTCCCAGGTTTTCACCCCGAGCGCCTCGCGGGCAAAAAACACGTCCCAGGGGTTGGGCGTCTGGAAGCGGGTGAGGTCGAGCAGGCCCTCATCCACGATAGCGAGGGTGTAGGTGCAAGCCTTGCCGGAACTCTCGCTTACTTTCACGCTGAACGGTTCGCCGGGCTTGAGCACATCGGGCATGTCGAGTTTGGGCTTGAGGTGTGTTTCGGCATTCTCTACGTTCACGGGCATCACACCGTACATGCGGATGGGCAGGTCGTTTTTGGTTTGAGCGTGGGGCTGCAACAGGCTGACGTGGGCGTACACCGTGGGCGCCATGTCGGGGGTGGTCTCGAAATTCAGGGTGTTGTCGCCGGCTTTGGCGTCGAACCAAAGGTGTTTGACCACGCGGGCGCCGTTTTCGAGCGTGAGCAGGATGCGGCCGTTTTCGCTTGCCGGCACTTTGAGCGTGACCTCGTCGCCCACGTTGTATTTTTCTTTTCCGACGGAAAACGGCAGCATGGCGGCGGCATTGCGACTGTACATGTCGTTGAGGTCGTCGGGGGTGCCGCTCCAGAAAAAGTCGCCGCCGGCATGACCGCCTTCGGAATCGGTTACTCGCACGAGGTAGCGGCCCCAATCGTCGGGTTTCACTTTCCAGGTCGCAAGGCCGCGGGCGTCGGTGGTGAGTGTCGCTTTTTCCTTGGCATTGAAGTGGTTGGCCGAGTTGAACTGTCCGACATTATCGCTGCGGTCTTCGTCCCACCACCAGCGCCAGTCGCAGCGGTACAGGCCGACCTCGATGGATTGGCCCGGCAGGGGTTTGCCGTTTTTGTCCACGACTGCAAACTGTATCTGGCCGCCGTTTTGGTCAATGGTTTTGCTGCCCCACTTGTTGGCCGGGATGGACACACCCACGAAACGCTCGAAGGGGAAATAGTCCACGGCATAGTTGTCGGTGCTGAAATCGCCGCTGCGCTCGAACACGCGGATGTTGAAATTGGCCACGAGCCTGCCGGGGGCATTTCCGCTGTCGCCGAAATTGGGTGACACCGTGGCCTGCCCGTTGTCGTCGAGGGAGCCGTCGAAGATGGTTTCGGGTTCGCTCCAGAAGTTGCGGGCCGGGTCGTCGAACACGAAATCCTTGAAATTTTTAAATTCGGTTTTGCCGGCGCTGAGTTGGAGTTTCACCACCGTTTTAAGGCCTTTGGCGGTAGCGCCGTGCAGCCAGGTAGCGCGCAGTTTCCCGCTGATTCCGGCGTCGTCCGCGGCGAGCGCTTTTTTCCCGAAATCGAGGTCAATTTTCAGGCGGTTGGGTTTGACGGTTTCAATTTTAAGCGATTTGGTAAAGGTGGCGCCGCCGACCAATACGCGGGCTGTCCAGTTGCCCGTGGGGGCATCGGAACGGGTGGCGCAGTGGAAGGGGTACACCCCGCCGACACTTTGCGACGACACCGTACGGAACTGCAACGATCCGCGCGGATCGGTCAGTTCGAGGGTGACGGGGTGACTCGCGGGCAGGTCGCCGGTTTTGTCTTCCAGCACAAAATTCAGGAAAAGGGAATCGCCGGGGCGCCATACCCCGCGCTCGCCGTACAGGAATCCCTTGAGGCCCTTTTGCGGCTCCACGCCGGCCACGTCGAAACGGCTGAGCGAGAGCGTACCGCCGTCGGCCATACGCAGGTAGCCGCGGCGGTCGCCACGGGATGCTACGGCTACAAAAGGCATTTCGCGGGTTTCGTCGAGGGTGGCGGTACCGCTGCCGTCGGTACGCACTTTGGCTATGGGCTGGAGTTGGTAGTTGAAAAACTCCACGTCCACGCCACCGATGGGTTCGGCGCTGTGCAGGTCGGTGACGCATACGAACACTGAGCGGTCTTTGCCGCGTTTGGCGGTGATGCCGAGGTCGCTGACAAACACGTTGCGCTTGGCAAAATGCTCGGAATTGTAGTACTCGCGGGTGCAGGGATTTTCGCGATTTTCCCAGCTGTAGCCGCCCTCATCGTCCCACCAGTAGTCGTCGTTGGAGAAATAAATGCCGCGGTAGCCGCCCCATATACTGACGAGGTTGCCGTTTTCGTCGGGGCTGCCGAGCCGCGCGAGGTCGTCATTCTGATCAAATAACGGGGTGCCGGAGCCGTCGCTTTCCGACACTGCGGGCGTCGAAGCGCAGGTGTACAGCGCGTAGCCGCGCCGGAAGGCCAGCCGCACCTGGTAGATGGCGCCCGGGTCCTGGTGGATGAGGTCTTTCAGATCGAGGGCATAGCGCTGCCATACCGAGCCGGAGGCGTTGGGGTTGAGGTCGGAAAGGGCGATTTTTTTCTGCAACACAATTTTGCCTACGCGCTCCAATTCGTTATCGCCTTCGAGGTCGTTCACCTGGAGGTGTTGTAAAATGTTGGAGTTGAAAATTTTGAAAATTTCTACGTCCACGGCGCGCAGGCCCACGGCTTCAAACGGGAAAATGATGCCGCCGTCGGCATTCTGAGGAATAATGGCTCCGCGGCCCACGAAGCGGACGGCGGGTTTGAGTTCTTCAAAATTCAGGGGCCAGTCGCTGCGCCCTTTCATGGAGGCGCCGGCGGTGTTCCGGATGCCGGCTTCCACGCGCAGTTTGTGGGCGCCGTTCAGGCGGCTGCTCGGGTACACCCGCACGAAGTTGCCGTCCATGACAAAGCGCAACGTGCCGTCAAAATTTTCAATACCGATCAGGCCGTCAAGGGTTTGGGCGGTCTGAATCGGATCGGAGAAGTTCAGGAGCACATACTGTTCTTCCTGTTGCACCACGCGGGCATTGAGCACCGTGAACTCGTCGAGGGAGGGCACGATCTGCTCCAGACTACCGGTTTTGCCGTTCAGCCCGAGCGCCTCACCCGACCAGGAAAGCACCACTTTGGAGCGCATGTTGCCGCGCACCACGTCGGACACCACAAATTCGTGTGTGCGTCCGTCGTCGGTGTGCGTCCACTGAACAGACAGGGTGTTGTTGCCCTGTTTGGCCGTCAGCACTTTTTCGATAGCCGCTGCTTCGGCGGGGTCGCTGGTGAAAATGCGGCCAATGAGTTGCTGACTTTTCGGGTCGCCGGTAGTGCGCAGGCCATCGGTTACCACCTCGAAGGCAATCTCGCGAACGCTGAATTCAAACTCGAACTCGGCAGCCGCTGCGGGCACTTTGCTGAAAATCTTGCCCAGCGCCACGGTGCCGGTGTAGCGTTTGCCCAAGGGTAACGGCTCGGAGGGCTTCAGTTTGATCGTGCGGTCGTCTTCCCAAACCGCATCGCCGGCAATGGCCGGACTAACGGAAAACCAGTCTGCCGATACCTTCTGGCCAACCTTGTCCTGACCGACCGCCGGGTCCACAAAACGCACCAGAACGGCGTCGTTGCTGCCGATGGAGCCGCTGGTGTAGGCGCCGATGTAGCGGGCGACAGCTTGCAGGTAGGCCTCGTCCTTGACGGTTTTGGAACAGGAAAAAAAGAGGGTGGAAAACAGGGCGACGAGTACAGGGAGATGGCGCATGTTGGTGGAGGTTGGAAGGTTTCTGGTTAAAAGGTTTCCGATTTTTCGGGGATAAATGTAAACTGCTGGTTGTCACGTTTTCATCTGAAAGGACAGGTTTTTGTTTAAGCACGCTACCAGTACGAATTTTTCTGAACAGTCCAGGCCTGGAACTGGTAGCATGGTGCATAAAAAAAGGTGGTTTCACGTCTTGTGAAACCACCCCTGATGGTGTCTTGCAGACAGGGTTTACAATTTCACTGCCAGCATTTTCCGCGTCTGTTTGCCTTGTGGCGTAGTCAGTTCGTAAAACAACATACCCGTGGCCCCAACTTCGTCCAGGCGTACAGTTTCTTCGTGGTA
>JAEUUV010000100.1 GCA_016787285.1 Saprospiraceae bacterium
ACGGCTAACAGGAAAACAGGGGTCATTTTTCTCAGAAAATTTGTCATTGCTGAAAGAGTTTTTTGATTGTGACTTACACAGTTGTTTGTACGAGGGCGCAAAGTTTTGATTTTTCCGACGTTTTTTCGCTATCCACGCCACATGACATACCATAAAATGCCGCTTTGGCCAACAAAGTTTAATATGCACTTAACGAATCCTGTTGCCGATTCGTGAAACTGCAATCGTCAGGCTCTTGTAAAAAAGCGGCATCAGCGCTTGATCTGGATGATGCGCGTAGGCGCCGTGGCGGGCACCAAACCGTCTTTGTGCATGATGGTTTGGCCGGGGTCGGAAGCCAGAAAAGCAGCCAGACCCAGGCCCAAGCCTTGCCGGGCCTGGGCATTGATTACATAAACCGTGCGTTTGAACGGGTATTTCCCCAGAATGAGGTACGACTGGTACGGGCCATAGCCGACGCCACCGGGTTTTTGCGCGATGTCTACGAGTTTTATTTCCCGCTTGAATGCCTGTACTCCTTTGTCGTCGGTGTCGGAAATCCAGTTGGCGCCGATGACGCCGATGGCGTTTTTGTGGCTTGCCACATACTTGATGACCTCTTCGTTGGTATTCACGGCGGACGCATTTGCCGGCAGGGGCGCGCCACCGCAGATGCTGTCTTTGGCATACCGCACTGTCCCCGACAGCGGGTTGTCGAACACCAGTACGATGTCGCCAAGGGAGGATTTGGGGTTAAAATCACGCCATTTGGTAAATTTTCCGCTCAGAATGTCGCGCAACTGTTCGGTCGTGAACACCGTGTCCCGGTTTTCCGGATGTACGATGAAGGCCACGCCGTCGTGGGCAATGGCGGTCATGGGCGGCGTAAAGCCCCGGGGTTTAAAATACTTGTTGATCTCGGTGTCCGTGAGTGCCCGGGCGATGATAATGACCTGGGTAGAGTCGCGCAGCAAGGCAGCGAGTGCTTCACCTTCGGAGGTGTACACCGCTTCGATGGTAGCCCGGGGGTAAATGGTGTCGAACACGTCGAGTGCACTGGCGATGACGGGTTTGTAACACTCGTCCACCATAATCCGGATATGGCCGGTGGTGGGGGTGTCCACAATTTTACCGCTTTTATCGCGCTGCTGGCAGGCGGAGATGACACCCAAAAGGCTGATGAGAAGAAGGATGCGGTTCATATCGCTGGATTTATTTGTTTTTCGCCCACGGATTTGATGTACCCGTGAGTATCAAAAATAGTCGGAATACACGCGCCAGCCCCGGTATGTGCCGTACACCAGCAACAGGACGGCAAAGATATTGCGGAATTCTGTGGGTATCCCCGGGAAATAGGATTGGTCCAGAAGCAACACGGCTCCGAGGCCAAGGTAAATCAGGGTCATAACGCTGCCCAGAATGAGCATGGGCGTTCGGGAAAGGCGGGCACGGTGTTCGCGGTGGCGATCGGAAACAGACATTGTGAAAAAATTGGCTGGATGTGAAAAAATGTGGTGCGTTTTCCCGGGTAGATGCATATAGGGTAACAAATGGCGGGAAGTGCCGGCACAAATATTCAAACATAAAAAAACATGAGCCACCCCAACTTTCGGGATGGCTCATGCTGCAACTGAACTCAAATGTTATTCCCTCGCGGGAGAGTTGTTTTTATTGCGCATCCCACCACAAGCGTGTCCGGAAGTTGTTGGCTCCCTGTGCCGCCACTGCTGCGGAGAAATTGGTCGCATTCAACGTAGCTTCTTCCGACGGATAGATCAGGCGCAAGGGTACCACATCTTCCGGTTTGATAGCCGGATTGTTGAACGTGGAAGACCCGGCCGGTTTCCGAAGCACGCCAAAATCGAGCCGGCGCCATTCGCTCCAGCCTTGTACACCCTGGTTGTACAGAGCGATCCATTTTTGGAAACCGATGATCTGTTTCCAGGTAGCACCGGCGGCTTCGAGGGCATCGTAGTCCACGCCGGGCTGAGCCAGATAATTGTTAATTTCCGACGGCAACAGCGAACCGCCGCTCCAGAATTCCATGGATGCGCGAATGCCTTCCGAGTAGTGCGTTTTGGCATCGCCTCCTAAGGAGAGCGAAGGCCAGCGTTTCATTGCTTCGGCAAGGATGAAGTGCGATTCGGCGGCATCGAACAGCATGGCCGGGAAGTCGGGTTCCAGAATCAGCGCACTGCGCTGCGACACATCGGCCAGCGTGGTCACGGCTGCTTGAGCATCAGTCATACCGTAGCGTTCGCCGATGAACTGGCCCGAGGCCGTTGCCGGTGCGTAGAAATAGCCAACGCGCGGATCGTTCAGGGCGAGCAGGGTATCCACCATCGTGTTGCTGGACGCGAAGTCCTTGCGCGACAGGTAGTCTTCGTAAATCGGGTTGGCGTTGGGCAACGAACCGAGGTAGTGGAACGCGGCATTATCGCCATTGTCGAGAATTACTCCGGCCTGGAATGCCTGCTGAATAGCATCTTTGGCAGTGGCATCTTCCTTGTCGGCCATACGCATGGCTACGCGCATTTTGAGCGAATTGGCAAATTTTTTCCACTGCGTCATGTCGCCATAATAAACCTGGTCGCCTTTCGGGCCGGCGTTGCTTTCCCGGATCAGACCGATAGCCGTATTGAGCGTTTCCAGCATGCCCAGATAAATGGTGCGCTGGTCGTCGTATCTCGGGTAGGCAATCGCCTGACCTTTCAAGGCTTCCGTGTACGGCACCATGCCCCAGGTGTCTGTGATGATTTGGAACGCAAATGTTTGCAGGATGAGCGCTACCGCTTTTTGATTGTTCAAGTCGCCGTTGAATTCGGCTTCTGCCGGCGATTTTTCAATGGTGGAAAGAATGGTTTGCAAATCCTGAAGCCCTGTGTTGTAATGCAGGCGCCAGTACGGGTCGGCAATACGCGAACGCAGTGAACTGGTGGTGTACCGGCTTTCATCGGTGTAGGAGTTGGACGCCCAGTATTGCGCCATCTGCATGCCGAAGCGGCCGCTGAACCACTCGTCGTAGGTGTTATCGCAGATGTACTTCTGTGCGGAAGTCAGCAGGAATGCCGTGGATGCTTTCGGCGGGTTGTTCGGGCTGGTGTTGATTTCCTCGAAATCCTTGGTGCAAGCCGCCACAAGCAGCACAAGCGCCAAGCCGAATAATTTAATATTTCGCATAATGGTTGTTGTTTAATTGTTGAAAAAACGGGTTTTCATCTTAGAAGTTGAGGGTAACGTTGAAACCGATCGAACGTTCGGTGGGTAACTGGCCGCCTTCCGAACCCTGAATATTGCCGGAACTAAGTGCGGCTTCCGGATCAACATTCGGGATGTTTTTGTACAAAATAGCCAGGTTGCGACCGATGAGCGAAATGGATGCGCCCTGCACGATCCGGGAGTTTTTCAGCCACTTGCGCGGGAGCGTCCACGTGAGGCGTGCTTCCCGGAACTTGATGAAACTGGCGTCGTACAGGTCGGCAGCAGCAATCACGTAGCCCTGATTGGCGAAGAAGTGGTCAACTGCGCTAATGTTCGACTGGTTGGGTTTGCCCGACATGTCTTCGCCGTTGATGATGGTGCCTTCTTCGTACACACCCGGTACGACGGTGCCGTTTTCACGAATACCGTTGGCCACCGTTTCCTCCAGCAGGCCGGAGTATTTGCCCCACTGATTGGACAGGGAGAACAGTTTGCCGCCGCTCTGGTAGTCGAACAAAAGGCCCAAAGACAAACCTTTGTAGGTGAGCGATGTGCTGATGCCGCCCGTAAAGTCGGCCAGCACGGAGCCAAGCGGTACGGTTTCTGCCGTCGGAATGTAAAAGCCGTCGGCATCCACCAATTTGTTGCCGTTGTCGTCGTAGGTAAAATCGGTACCCACGATGACGCCCATAGGCTGGCCTTCACGAGCCTGAATGCTCACCGAGAAGGGGAAGTTGGACAAACGGATGGAGGAAACCCCGTCAATCAGGTCTTCTACCCGGTTGGTGTTTTTGGCAAAATTGACACCGACTCCCCATTCAAAATTGCTCGTGCGAACCGGAACCACCGACAAGGCCAACTCGATGCCTTTGTTGCTGATGGTACCCACGTTCAAAATACGCGAGGTGTAACCTGTTGTGCTGGACTGGTCCACCCGTGCGATTTGATCCTTGGTTTCGCTATTGTAGTACGTGGCGTCGAGCGTTACGCGGTCTTTCCACAGGCGGAATTCGCCGCCAATTTCCCACGACGTCGTGTTCTCCGGTTTCAGGTTCGGGTTGTTGATGACGTTCGCCGTGGTGATCATCGGGTTGCTGCCGAAGTTGGGGCGCGCGTCGTACACCGGGTCGGCGATACGGTAGGGTTCGGTGTCGTTGCCTACCTGTGCCCAGCTCAGGCGAAGTTTTGCGTACGACAAGGTGCTGGTCAGGTTGTCGGGCAAAATTTCCGAAAGGATAAAACTACCGGCCACAGAGGGATAGAAGTAGGAGTTGTTGCCGGAGGGCAGCGTGGAGGACCAGTCATTACGACCGGTTATGTCCAGATAGAACAACCCGTTGAAGCCCAAAGAAGCGGAGCCGAACACGGAGTTGATACGTTTCTGGGTAGCCTCGTCCACCACTAACAGTGCACCAGTGGAGTTTTGCAGGTTGTAAAACCCGGGTGTACCCAGACCGCCCTGCGTGCTGTTGAAGTTGCGGGTGATCTTGCGGTCCATACGGTTGCCGCCGACGAAAGCCTCGATGGAGATTTTGTTGGTCAGGTTCCCTTTTGCCCGCAGGATCAGGTCGAAGTTGTTTTCGTTGACGGTGTAAATGTCCTTGCTGAATTTCGACACATCAATACTGCCTACGGCAATGCGCTCGTAGCGCTGCTCGGTGTAGAAATCGCTCATGCCGCGACCGGTGAGCGACAGCCAGTCGGTAAACTTGACCGTGATGCCGGCGTTGCCGTAGAAGCGGTCGCGCTGGTCGTTCTGAGCGCGCTCGTATGCCCACCAGTACGGGTTGTCCCAGTAGAGCGGGAAGGCGTCGTCGGCACTGGTGCGGTTCCACGAACGCTGTACGGTCGGGTCGTTCGGGTCTTTGTAAAACTTCAGGTCGTCAATGTTTAATTGGCGCTGGAACCACTGGTTGAAGTTGGAACCTGTGCTGTTGTAGCCGGTAGCACCGCGGCCACGGCCTTTATTTTGGGTGTAATTGATGCCGACATTGATGGACAGGTAATCCGTTGCTTCAAGACCTGCGTTCAAACCAACCGAGTTGCGCTTGAGCTGTGCGTTCGGAATGGTGCCTTTCTGGTACAGGTTTGTGTAAGATGCCCGGAAATAGCCTTTTTCGTTACTGCCGCTGAACGACACGTTGTTGTTCGACATGAAACCGGAATCGTAGAAGTTTTTAATGTTGTCCGGTTGTGCCGTCCAACCGATCGAACGACCGAAGTTGTCGGCGTCATAGGCATCCCAACTGTTCCAGGGGCGGTAGAAAATCGAGCCGTTGTTGTAAGCGCTCAGGTCGCCGAACGTGACACCGTTTGCTGCAGCATACTCATCCAGATACGATTTTGGTGTATTGCTGAAAGCCGGCCCCCAGGAGCCGTCGTAGGAGTAGTCCGGAATGAGGTCGAACGACGAGAAGGTATTCCCGCTGTCGTCGGTGTACGATGTCTTGTAGTAGCCGGAGTTGTCGTTGTAGCCACGAGGAGTCAGGGTGAGTGATGCCGGGCCGCCGCCATAACTGTTTTGGTAGTCAGGCAAAAAGGCCACGTTGTTGAAAAAGTTGTCGGAGCTGAAGGTCACGCCGATGGGCTGTTTCTTGCCTTTGCCTTTTTTGGTCGTGATCACGATCACCCCGTTGGCCGCACGCGAGCCGTACAGCGCCGCCGCCGAGGCGCCTTTCAGCACCGAAATAGACTCCACATCGTCGGGGTTGATGTCCTGGGCCGCGTTGCCGTAGTCGAAACCGAGTGCACCGCGAGCCTGGTCGGCCGTCGTAAAGTTGGAGTTGTCGAACGGTACACCGTCCACCACAAACAGGGGCTGGTTTTGCTCCTGAATGGAGCGGGCGCCGCGCAGGATAATCCGCGTAGAGCCGCCGAGGTTGCTGCTCGATGTGATCTGGGCGCCGGCAATTTTACCCGAAAGCGCCGACACGATGTTGGTGCTACGGGCCTGAACAAGTTTGTCGCCCTCCACGGCTTGCAGCGCGTAGCCTAATGATTTTTGCTCGCGCGACACACCCAGAGCGGTCACGACGGTTTCGCCGAGTTCCACACCGCCTGCCAGAACGATGTCCACGACATTGGATGCGCCGAGGGTAATTTCTTCGGTTTTGTAACCGGTGTACCGAAAAACCAGCACGTCGGCGCCGGCAGGTACATCTACCCGGTACTTGCCTTGTTCATCGGTGCGGGCACCGGCAGAGGCTCCTTTGACGGATACTGTTGCGCCGATCAGCGCTTCCCCGTCGTCGCCCTTTACGGTACCAGTCACGGTGCGCTGGGCATAGGTTAGGCCTACGAAGGCCGCCATCAACCATAAGGTTGTTAGTAATCGCTTCATACAGAAAAAAGATTTAGTTAATGAATAGAAGAAGGATGATTATGCAAGAAAGGTAATCAAATGGAGAGCAGGGGGCGCTTTTTGTGGTAGCGTGAATTTGTGCAAAAAGGCAATTCAGCCGAACATTGGCTCTTTCAGACAGCGGCAAATGTATGTAAAAAACAATCTTGAAACTCCAGACCCAAATTTTTTCTATTCGGCTCGTTTCGACGCCATCTGTCGCTTGTACATCCGAATCACATTGGCCAGCCCGTAGTACAGCGCATCGGAAATAAGCGCATGCCCAATGCTGACCTCCAGCAGCCCCGGACAGTGCTCCTGGAAATACCGGAGATTGTCGAGGTTGAGGTCGTGCCCCGCATTCAGCCCGATCCCGAGTGCATTGGCGGCCTGTGCTGCTTCCGAATACGGGGCAACGGCCCGGGCGGGGTCTTTGAAAAAATCGTGTGCATAAGGCCCGGTGTACAATTCCACACGATCGGCGCCCACGACTTTAGCGCCCTCCACCATGCGCGGGTCGGGGTCCACGAAAAGCGAAACCCGGATGTTTTTAGCCTTCAGGCGGGCCGTCACTTCTTGCAGGAACCCGGCATGGCGCCGGGTGTCCCATCCGTGGTCGCTGGTGAGTTGGTCGGTGGCATCGGGCACGAGGGTACACTGGTGGGGCGGATTGGCCAGTACGAGTTCCAGGAAATCCGGCGTCGGATTTCCTTCAATGTTGAACTCAGTAGTCACCACCGACCGCAACGCCGGGATATCGGCAAACCGGACATGCCGCTGGTCGGGCCGGGGGTGAACCGTGATGCCTTCGGCGCCGAAATCTTCACAGTCACGGGCTACCTGCACCAGATCGGGCAAATTACCGCCCCGCGAATTGCGCAGCAAGGCTACTTTGTTGATGTTCACGGATAGTCGGGTCATGTGTAGTGTGTTGATTGGTTGGAAACAATCACTTTCGCTATTTTTCGCCATGAACGTACCCTTCATCCTCAACGAATGTTAACGCGACGAAGTAGCACGCACAGCGGCTTTTACTTTACCCCCAGTCGTTCCAGCGCCGCCTTGGGGTCGGGGTGGTTGGGCGACATTTTGTTCGCCCGCAGGTAGTCTTTTTTTGCCTCTTCCACATTGCCCATGAGTTCCGAAGCCACGCCCCGGTAGTGGTAAGCCAGCACAAAAAGCGGGTCGGTTTTGACTGCGAGGTTGAAGTGGTCGTACGCCTTTTGCAGGGAATCCAGTTCGAGGTAAATAGCGCCCATGTCGAAGTAGGCGTTGGAGTAGTCGGGGTTTTCCACGATGATGCTCCGGTAAATTTCAAAAGATTTGTCGAACTCGCCGCGCACTTTGTAAAACATGGCTTTGTATTCTTTGGACTCCAGGTCGGTGGAGTCCACGCGCAGGGCATTGTCCAGGTACTGGATCGCCGAGGCGTCGTTGCGGTTGAGATAAATGCGTCCGAGGAAACGCCAGGCATCGGCATTGTCGGCGTCGAATTGTACCGATTTCCGGAGCGAGGCAATTGCCCGGGTGGTATCACCCTGATCCAAGGCTACCCGTCCGGCCATAAAAAAGGCTTCGGGGTGCTGCGGATTTATTTTCAGGATTTTGTCGAGCGTCGTCAGAGCGCCACCGTACTGCTTGACGATCAGTTGGAACTCGCTCAGTTTGAGCAGCGTGGGAATGCGCTCGGGGAACAGGTAGGCGGCGGTGAGCAGCACATCAAGCGCGCGTTTGGAGTCGTTGGGGCGGGCATAGTCGAGCAGCACATCGGCCAGCAAGTGGTAGTACTGCGGGTGCAGGGAATCCGTCTGTATGGCGGTTTGCAGGTCGGCGAGCGCTTCGTCGTAGGCGTCGAGGTTGTAGTATTCTTCCGCGCGCAGGTAGAGCAGGGAGTCGTTCGAGGGGTCTTCGGCCAACAACTGGTTCAAGCGTGCGAGCGTCGGGCTTTGCTGGCCGGAAGCGTCGGCTTGTGCCGTTTGGGGTTCGTTTTTGCAGGAAAAAATCAGGAGCAAGCCGCCGGTCAGGGCGGAAAAAAGAGCCGTTCGGATCATGTTGTTTGCGGTAAGTTTCATGGTTGAAGTGCCGGACAAAGGTAAACAATAAAACCTGCCGACCGTTTACCGAGCGTACACGTCACCCATGGAGTTATTTTCCCGCGAATTCGGTCAAGGCTCGCCCGTGGTCATTCTGCACGGACTGTTCGGGTTTTCCGACAACTGGCAAACCATTGCCAAAGCCCTCGCCGACCACCACCTCGTCATCACCCCCGACCTGCGCAACCATGGTCGCTCGCCGCATGTGCCGACGCACACGTACCCGGAAATGGCCGACGATCTGAAGGTATTTCTGGAGCAGCACTGGGTGTTCAAAACCGCGCTCGTCGGGCATTCGATGGGCGGGAAAGTAGCCATGCAGTTTGCCCTGCACCACCCCGACATAGTGGAACGTCTCGTGGTGGTGGACATTGCTCCCGGCCTCGCCACCGACAACCACGCACATATTTTCCGGGCGCTGCTCGATCTCGACCTGAGCCGGATCGCCACCCGTCAGGAAGCCGAAGCTTGGTTAGAGCCGCGCGTGCCCGACTTCGGGACGCGGCAGTTTTTGCTGAAAAACATCACCCGAAACGCCGACGGGACTTTTGCGTGGAAAATGAATCTGCCGGTGTTGTGGGGCGCCTACCCCGACATTCTGGCCGGCGTGCAGGGCGAGCCGTTCGACAAACCCACGCTTTTCATCCGGGGCAGCCGTTCCAACTACGTGCAGGATGAGGATTTTCCGCTGATCCGGCGCATGTTTCCGCAAGCGCAGGTTGTGACCATCGAGGGCGCCGGACATTGGGTGCATGCCGACAAGCCCACCGAACTGCTGGTTCTTGTGCGGGAATTTTTGGGATAAATATTTTGGCTGTTGGGCAGGATACTTGCCATGTGCCACGTTTCAGCACGACAAGTCCCGCGAATTGCGCGGAAACCACCTGACAACCGTATGCACACGACCCTGCTGATTTTTTCAAGCCTCCTTTTTGCCTCATGCTCCGCAGATGGCGGAGCCGTCCGGCAGATTTTTGACAAACAAGCGCCCGCCGCCGACACGCTACCGCCGCATACAGCGCCTGCGGGCAAAACCGTGGAAGCCCGTTTTCCGGCCCCAGAAGGTTTCGTGCGTTTACCCGCCGACCCGACGTCGTTTGCCGCCTTCCTGTGCCGGCTGCCGCTATATCCCGAAGGGCGGGACGTACATTTGTTCGACGGGCGCTTGAAACACTGGCAGGATGTGCATTGCGCCGTCCTCGACCTGGACGTGGGCAAACGCGACCTGCAACAATGCGCCGACGCAGTCATCCGGCTGCGGGCCGAGTACCTGTACGCGCAGCGGCGTTACGCGGACATCCACTTCAATTTCACCAACGGCTTCCGCGCCGAGTATGCCCGCTGGCGGCGTGGCGACCGCATCCGGGTGAACGGCAACCGCGCATTCTGGATACCGGGCAATAGTCCATCGGAAAGTTATCCGGCCTTCCGGCAGTACCTGGATCAGGTCTTCATGTACGCCGGCACAGCCTCGCTTGCCCGCGAATTGGTTCGGGCTACTCCCGAAAAACTGCAACCCGGCGATGTCTGGATACGGGGCGGCCATCCGGGGCACGCGGTTATCGTGCTGGACGTGGTGGAAAAGCCCGAAACGGGCGAACGGCGATTTCTGCTGGCGCAGAGCTACATGCCCGCACAGGACATACACGTGCTGCGCAACCCCGCCGGAGCAAGTCCGTGGTATACCGTGCCCGGCGCTACCGAGGCGTTGCAAACCCCGGAGTGGGTGTTTGATCGCGACGAGTTGCGCCGGTTTGATTAGATTATGTTGGGAATTTCACCGGCAATCCACCGAGGCGTTTTTCAGGCGCAGGGCATGCTCCAAAGCAGCACCGATGTGTGGCGCGGCAGCATCGAAATCCTTGCTGAGCAGTGCTTCCCGGCAGGAGACCATTGCCGCGCGAGTGGCTTCAAGCGCCTCTTCACAAGTGCCCATAGACATGGCCAGTTGCTCGGCATCGCGCAAGACGCGCAGGGAGTGTTCGATTTTTTGAGCAATAATGTGAAAATCCTTGGTGGCTTTGGCGTCCGACAAGTCGAGTTCCACGATTTCAGCATCCCGGAAAAGTACATCCTTGGGCGCAAATGTAGCCACTGTGTTTACGCCCGCTGCCGCATTCTGTTCGCTTTCGGCGAAACAGTCTGCTGTGGCGCGGCGCATGCGCAACGCAAATTCGCGGGCCTCCACAGCGCGGATCAGCATGGAGTTGGCATCCTGCTTGCGCTCGTTGTTCAATAAATCGCACTCGGCACGCCCGTGCTCGGCGGCTTCCCGCGCAGCATGGCAGTACACGCCGGCCTGCGCTACGGCATCGAATTCGCGCCAGGCCCAGTGAATCTTGAGCAATAAATTCAACGGCTCCTGCGAACGCACGGCATCATGCAGGGTAGTCTCGATGCGATCGGCCTGCCGTTGTACCCAAAGCATGGTTTCGCGGTTATCGGTTGCGCGCGGGGCGGGCTGGGCGGTAGCCATACCCGCCCACAGCACCAGGGCCAGCAGGCCCGGCAATCGGATTTGAATTTTTTCAGTGTTCGTCATGTGTGCTTCGTAAATCGTACTTCAAACAACCTCCACCACTACTCGTATCCCGTCCATCTTTTTCACGGCTACAACAGTACCCTCGTCAATTGGTTTGCCGTCGTGGCTGAGTGCAATCCATTCGGTACCGCGGTAGTGTACTTTTCCCTCGCCGTTTGCCGGGATGGATACCGACACCGTCGCCCGATGCCCGACGAAGTCCTGGTACTTGTCCACTTTTTCGTTTTTTCCGAAAATACGCAACGCATAGCGCCTGAACAGCGCCAGCGAAGCCAGCGACACAATGGTGAAACAGATCAACTGGCTCATCATGTCGGGCGTAATGCCCATCCAGGTGAGCAGCGCCGTGACGGCTGCCCCGACGCTGAGGAACATGAAAAAAAACGATACAGTGAGCAACTCGGCGATGAGCGCGAGCGCAGCAGCAATGACCCACCATTGGGCCGATCCGAAGTAGTCCATAGCGCAGCGGTTATTTTTTGTCCGATTGTTGCTTGACCACCGTCATGGCGCCGGAGATCAGGGAGGCCAGGTCGCCGAAATTAGCCGGCAGGATGAGCGTATTGTTGGTTTTGGCCAGGTTGCCGAATTGCTCCACCACCTGCTCGGCCACGCGCAGTTGAATGGCCTCGAAGCCGCCTTTCTGCTGGGTGGCGTTGGCTACCTTGATGAGCGCGTCGGCCGTAGCGGAAGCCACCGCCCGGATAGCCTCGGCCTGACCGTTGGCTTCGTTGATCTGGCGCAATTGCAGGGCCTCCGATTCCAGCACCACTTTTTGCTTCTGGCCCTCGGCTACGTTGATGACCGATTGTTTTTCGCCCTCGGAGGTCAGGATGCGGGCGCGTTTTTCGCGCTCGGCCTGCATTTGTTTTTCCATGGCGTGCAACACCGACTGCGGCGGGGAAATATTTTTGATTTCGTAGCGCAGGATTTTCACGCCCCAGCCGATAGCGGCCTCGTCAATGGCGTTGACCACCGAGCGGTTGATCGTGGTGCGCTCCTCGAAGCAGCGGTCGAGGTCAATTTTGCCCACCTCCGAGCGCATGGTCGTTTGCGCCAGTTGGGTCACGGCAAACACGTAGTTGCTGACGCCGTAGGAGGCCGTTTTGGGGTCCACGACCTGGAGGAAAATCACCCCGTCCACCTGCACCTGCACGTTGTCCTTGGTGATGCAAATCTGCTCCGGAATGTCATAGGCCTGCTCTTTGAGGCTGTGGCGGTAGGCTGCGCGGTCGAAAAACGGTATGATAAAATTGATGCCCGGCTCCAGCACGGCGTGGAACTTGCCGAGGCGCTCCACCACGTAGGCGGTTTGCTGGGGCACGACCTTGACGGACGACATGATGACCAAAATGGCGAGGATAGCGATAATGAGTGGTGTCATAAGGAGGAACGGTTTGGTGAAAAGTACACGCAATGTACAAGTTAGTTCCTAAACAAATTCAATTCTAAAGGTATTAAAAGAATTAAGCCGATTTTTGATATCGAACATCAGCCATGTTGAATGTTTGATTAGATCAGTTATCAGTGTTACATTAGCTTTTCAAAATCAGAACAGTTGAATGAAAAAGGAAAAAGTTAAAACTGCGAAGAAGAAAAAAAATCTGGCACAGAGAGACTCTACAAGTACTCGGGTTAGTTTGACGAAGATGAGCAGAGGCCATCTTGTTCCTGAACCAAGTAATAATTTAGCCAAATTATTGACAACAGTGCCAAGGCCATACAGCCAAGTTGTTAACGCGATGAATCAGGTAGCAGGTAGCCTCGTATTGTCAGCATCAAAGTTGCCGCATCAAAATATTGATGCTATCCTTCCTGATGACTTTCAGCTCGTCCAGTATTCTCGTCAAGGAATGCCAACAACTGACTTTATTTCGATTGTGCAAGCATGCCTTTTCACTCCGCTGGAGTGGATATTTTTCCTTCAGACGGAGGATCGTATATTTCAAAAATATACCATTGCTGATTTTAACCTAACTCCTTTTCACTCGGAGCGTTCCTTGGAAATTTTTCGCTTGTTCCGTCAAGGCCAAGCCGTATTTGGTTCAGCCGCTGATTTTTACGCGTGGCTCAAATCTGAGGTGCCGGCGTTGGGCGGCATCAGGCCCATTTCATTACTCGACAATACATTTGGTATCGGCATCGTACGTGACGAGCTGACACGTATAGAACATGGTGTCCTTGCATGATTGTGTTTCGGCTCTCAAAGTTTCAATACAAAGGCGACCTATCTGGAAGAGGAGCAGAAATTGCTGGTGGCCGATGGAATAGCAAAGGCGTTGCTATGCTTTACACTTCACAAAGTCGAGCCTTGTGCTTGGCCGAGGTCTTGGTACATCAGCCCCAAGGCAAATTGGCAAACGATTTTTGGATGGTAACCATAGAAGTTCCAGACGTAGCGCCGATCCTGCGGATTAACGCCAATGACCTCCCTGCCGATTGGGCGGTTTGGCCTCCGCCGTATTACCTGCGTGCGATCGGTGATGCCTTTGTTCAGGAATCTAAATATCTGGCTCTGGTCACACCGTCTGCTGTGGTGTCTGGTGACGAAAACCTACTTCTCAACCCCAAACACCCCGATTTTCCTTCTCTCCGGATTATCGAAGACACGCCATTTGATTTTGACCCGCGTCTACGCCCCTGATTTATTGAAATGTCGACAGGCATTCACGTCAAACCTGTTCCAGCAACCACTCCTTCTCCGTCAGCACCGGCTCGCGTTCAATGTCCGCGCGCAGGGCCTGGCGCTTCCTGTTATCGTGACCGTGCTGGAGGAGCCGCTCGGTAAACCGGATGATGTTCAGGTAGTTTTTGCGGTGGTAGCCCAGCACCTTTTTGCGGTGGATGTAATTGCGCATGGCATCGAGGTGCGAGTGCAGGAGGTCGTACTCATCCAGCACAAAGTAGGTTTTTAGCAGCAGGGTTTTGGCCGCGAGGTGGAGCAGCGGGTCGTTGTAGTTGGCTTTTTGCAGCAGGGTCAGTACGGTATCGAAGCGGCGGCGTGCGTACTCCAGACGGGCGAGGTTGAAACTCAGTGAACTTTCGCGGTACTGGCGCTCCAGCCGGTCGTTATAGCCGTGGATAAAATTTTCGGCCCAGTCTAATTCACCGCAGCGCAGGCCGGTGGCGGCGATGTTGTGGTACGTAAACCGCGAGAGCACGCCGTTTTCGAACAGGCTCCCGGCGTCCAGCGCCCGGCGGTACAGGTTCAGCAATTCGTGCTCCATCTCCCGGGCGCCGCTGTTGGCCCGCCGGATGCAGTGGTTGATGGCAAACATGAAAAACTCCCGCCGTTCCACCTCGGAAAACAGCGTCCGGGTAGCTTCCATTCTTTCCAGAAACGTGTGGTAGTGGGTGCTGTCGTCGCCGTGTTGCAGCATCCGAATGGCGGACAAGTAGGTGGAAATACCCGGCTGTTCGGCCCATTCCGGCGCTTCGGCTAAGGCGATCACACTTCGGTGCAGTGCCGTTTCCGAGTCGGAACGGTACACATTTTTTTGCGACAGGTCGAGGCAGAGCAGTCGCAGCCGGGCCGTCAGGTAGTGCGCGTCGGTGCTGCGGGCGAGTTCACGCAGGGGCGTCGTTTCAGCCGGATTTTTCCGCAGGGCGGTTTCGTGTTGTTCGAATTGGTAAAGCCGCTGCAAGGCGTAGTAGTTTTCGTTGCGGCAAGGCTGCGCGTGCAGGTCTCGCTCAAAGGCCCGCATCGTGCGTTCATACTGCTCCATCAGGCCACGGTTCCGGTAGGCTGCTGCCAGGCGGATACGGCTTTCCGGGGCTTTTTCGGACATGTCCTGCACCAGCAGGAAGGTTTCCAAAAGCCGGTTCAGATAACTCATCAGCAGCCGCATGCGGGTGTCGTCATATTGCTCGGCGGGATGCAGCGCGGCCCAGGCTCCGGCCTTGTCGGTAGCCTTGTTGGTACAAAAAAAATCGAACAGCCGGAGCAGGTCGGCGCGCAGGTTGAAGTAGGGCGATTCGAGGAAACGCCGGGCGTCACGACGCTCCACGGCGCTCAGGGACTGAATCAGGCGGTACACGTTGTTGCGATCCACGGTTTTTCTTTTGGTAAAAAATAAATTTTGATCTACAAACCAAACATAAAATAGGCACAAAAACCGTGCTTCATTTCCTTGGAATTAAATTTAGTCCCTAATGGCGATTTAAAAACAACTCTACAAAACCTGAAATTTGATTTTTGCCGGCAGATGCTCCCGTCGCACTTTTGTACCGTCGAATTGAATTTCGTTCGACACCGCTTCCCCGGGGTTCTCATCTTTCTGCTCACAATCAGTTTCAATCCACATCATGAAAAATTTGACATCCGTGCAATCCCAAAACCGAACGGTGCTGCAACTGCTGATTTTTGTCCTGCTTTGCTGCGGGACAAGCCGCCTTGCCGCCCAGTGCAACAATGACACAACGCCGCCGGTACCCGTGTGCGCCAACCCGCTCGAAAAGGCGGTTCAGTTGTACGAACCCACCACCATCCAGGCCGCCGAATTCAACGCCGGCAGTACCGACAACTGCACGCCAACCGCCTTGCTCCAGTACTTTATCGAGATGGGAAGTACGCCCTCGCCGACACCGCCCTCCACCACAACACTCGTGTACCCGGAAGGCCAAACAGGCCAATACCCGGTGGTGCTGTGGGTGGTGGACAGCGCCGGAAACGCGTCGAACTGCACCACTACCCTGAGCCTGACGCCTTGCAGTAATTCCGCACCCGCCATGGTCTGCAACGACCAGATTATCGTACAATTGGGCCAAAACGGCACGGCGCTCATCACCCCCGGCATGATCCTCGAAGGCGGGCCGTATTGCCCCGATTTTGAGTATAAAATTCGTTTTCTGCCGAATGGGGTGTATGCACCGAGTATTACCGTAGGCGCTGCCGATGTGGGCACGAAAACCATGCAGGTGTCCAGTTTCCAAAATGGCAACCCCTTCAATTCCTGCTGGGGCAACGTCACGATCGCCGGCGGTTGCAATCCGGACGTGAGCGTACCGACGGTAATATGCAGTGCGGTGACCGTAATGTCCATAGACACGGCATTGGGCAGTACCGCCGTTCTGCAGCCGTCCGTACTCGATCAAGGCTCTTTCGACAACTGCACGCCGACAGGTGCTCTGACTTTTCTCCTCAGCCTGAACTCGCCCGACAATCCGGTCTCCGAACTGGAATTCGACTCCATCGGCATCTATGAGGTGTACCTGTTGGTGTCCGACCAGGCCGGCAACCAAAACTTTTGCCTCACGGAAGTGGAGATTACGCACAAACCTGCGCACCTCATTCGGGGTACCGTATTCCGGGATGAAAATTCGGATTGCGGCCTGCAACCCGCTACCGAAGCCGGGCTGGCCGGCTGGCCGGTACGTGCCGTATCGCAAAGCAACGGCTCCATTTACCTCGGCGTAACCGACACCAATGGCTATTATTCCATAAAAGTGCCGCTGGGTCTGGTTGCTTTTGATGTGTCGCTGGCGGTGCCGTTCAACTACGGCGGCGACTCCTGCGCCACCACGTACGAAGCCTTTTTTACCAAACCCAACAAGTCGGAGGAATATGTGCAGGACTTCCCCGTACAACTGAATTTTGAATGCCCGCTGCTGTTTGTTGACCTGACCACGCCGCGCATCCGCCCCTGTTTCCCGGGAACGTACTACGTGCAGTACGCCAACCTCAGCGGCCAAACCGTGACCGGCACCTACGTGGACGTGACGCTCGACGATGCACTGCTTTTCCAAAACAGTTCGCTGCCCGAAACCGACCTCGGCAATCAGGTGTACCGCTTCCAGACCGGCGACCTGGAGCCAGGCGAGAGCGGCCGGTTTACCATCAACTTTTTTACCGGCTGCGAAACGCCGTTCGGCGCCACCCACTGCACCGAGGCGCATATTTTCCCCGATACCATTTGTGAAAACGACCCCGCGTGGTCGGGCGCCGATGTAGCTGTACAAGCCGAGTGCGCCAACGACAGCGTGTATCTTTCCATCAAAAATGTCGGCACCGGACCCAATGTCGGCCCGCTGAACTACATCGTGGTGGAAGATGTGCTCATGCGCAGCACCAGCACCTTCCAGCTGAACCCGGGCCAAACCATGCCGCTCGACCCGATACCGGCTACGGGCGCCACATTCCGCCTGCAAGCCGAACAGGAGCCGGGTCACCCGTATGCCGGTGTGCAAGCCGTGGCATTGGAAGGTTGTGGCGGACTCACGCCGGGTATGGTCACGCTCTTCCCGCTCAATCCCGCCAACCCCTTTGTGGCGCTCGATTGCCGCCAGAACGTGTCGTCGTACGACCCCAACGACAAGCAGGCCCTGCCGCGCGGATACGGCGCCCAGCAATTTATTGCCAAAAACACCGATCTGGACTACACCATCCGGTTCCAGAACACGGGTACCGACACGGCCTACACCGTGGTGCTGCTCGACACGCTTTCGCCCGCGCTGGCCGCCCGGCAAATCCAGCCGGGAGTATCCAGTCACCCCTACCGGTTTGAACTGCTTGACGGGAACATTGCGAAGTTCGTGTTTGAAAACATCCTGCTACCCGACAGCAACGCCAACCTCGCCGGTTCGGAAGGTTTCGTGCAGTTCCGTATCCCGCAAATGCCCGACAACCCCGACGGCACACGCATCGAAAACACCGCTGCGATTTACTTTGATTTTAATCCGCCGGTAATCACGAATACGGTTTGGCACACCGTGGGCACCAATTTTATCACCAGTTCCACCACCTACACCGATCCCGCCCGCAGCCCGCTGCGCGTATATCCCAACCCCGCCGCTGCGGTGGTGTATTTTGCGGCGGAAGAAACACCCGGCGAACGCCTGAACCTGTCGGTGACGGACGCGCTGGGTCGCGAAGTGCGGCAGGTGGCAGCCCAGCAGATGCCCATTGCGCTGGATTGCAGCGATTTGCCGGCAGGCACGTACTTCTTCCGGATCGCAACGCCCGATGCGCGCACGGTTTGGGCAGGCACGCTGATGGTGAAGTAATTCCAGTCCGAAAAATCAAATACTCCGTGTTACCGGCAGGGGGCCTCTCGAACAACGAGCAGGCCCCCTTGCTTTTGCCGATGGACGCATGCTGCCGCCGAACACGGTATTTTTGCCCGAAACTAACAGCCAATGGCACACGCAATACCGCCACCAGTTTGCCTGCCCATCGCCGAACACGCCTTGCTTGTGCAATGGGAAAACCGGATTGATCCCCTCCTGAACGATGCGGTGCAGCACCTGTACCGAACACTTTCGGCCATGAATCTGCCCGGACTGCTGGATTTGGTGCCCGCGTACAGTTCGCTTGCCCTGGTACTCAACCCCGACTACTTCGACCGGAATTTTCCGGACGACGATCCGCTTCAGGTGGCGCAGGGCTGGGTGGAGGCGACCCTGAAATCTCCGGG
>JAEUUV010000103.1 GCA_016787285.1 Saprospiraceae bacterium
AGTCCGCCTCGAAGCCAACCCTTCCTGCGAAGCGGCCTACGCCGGTAACCCGGTCGAACTGAATTCGCCCTTCACCCCCTCGACGACGACAGACACCTGGACGGGCTGCGTCTCGACCGATTGGCACACGGCGGGCAACTGGGCCGACGGCTCCGTGCCGACTGCGGCAGACGACGTGATAATCCCGAACGTGACGAACGACCCGGTCATCAGCATGGCGGCGGTCGCCCGACAAATCAACATCGGTGGCGGTGGCAATCTGATGGTTGCGGCTTCCGGCTCGCTGGCCATCAGCGGTGGCTCGGGGTACGGTATATTTAACATTGGTACCGTCGTCAATGAAGGCACTATTTCCATCAATGGCATCTCTGGTTTTGGATTACACAACCTCATCCCCGGCTCCTTTACCAATAAAAACCTCCTGCAAATCGGTAATTTGTCCGGGGTAGGTGATGGAATTTATAGTGATGATGCCACCTTCATCAATCAAGGCGGCTTCATCACCATTGACCGGTGCTCCGCTTCGGCAATCAAACTCTATACGCTTGGTTTTCAAAATACCATTTTCACGAACGATGGTAGCATCATTATCGGAAGCCTGGGCACTATTGGCACGGAGGCCATTTCAGTACAAAAAGCGTGCGGAGGAAATTGTCAGGCTTCCTTCTCAAACACGTCGTGCAGTGCCTTGATCAACATCGTGGCGAGTGCTGCCAACAATGTCATCACCTTGGGTGGCGGTGCCACCTTCGACAACAATGGCGGGCGCATCATCGAAAACGCCAGCGGCAACAGCAGCATCACCACCAACAGCGGCTATGTGCAGAACCTCAACGGCGGCACGTTCAGCATCGGCACCAACACGGGCGTGCTGACCACCAGCACCGGCGACATCTGGACGGGCTGCACCTCCACCGACTGGCACACGGCGGGCAACTGGCTCGACGGCTCCGTGCCGACCGTTGCGGACGACGCGGTCATCCCCGACGCCATCAACGATCCCGAGATATCCGCGGCGGCGGTGGCCAAATCGGTTGTTGTGGAAAGCGGCGCAATACTGACCATCGCTTCAGCCGGCTCACTGACCATTGACGGCTCCACCGCACAAGGCATTCTAAATCAAGGAACCGTGGAAAACAGCGGCGCCATCACCATTGGCGCGACCGCCAATGCCGGACTTTATGGCATCCACAACCGAGGCACGTTCAATAACTACACGGGCGGGGAAATAAACACCGACCGTTCGGCCAATAGCGGTACTACGATAGGAATTTGGAACGAAATCGGCACCTTCACCAACGAGGCGACCATCACGATCGGGGCAATCGCCAACACCTCACCCGGGGTTTATGGCCTTTCCAACAGCGCCATCTTCCACAACAACGGCGGGGAGATCAGGATAGACCGATCCGGTAACAACGGCCTTACCAACGGCGGTACCTTTAACAATGCGGCGCAGATCACCATCGGGGCAACTGCGGACGTGGGCCTGTATGGTCTTTCCAACAGCGCCACCTTCAACAACAATATCGGCGGGGAGATCAATATTGACCGGTCAACCAGCATCGGCATCGCCCTGTGGAACGCCGGCGGCACGTTCACCAATGCGGCGCAGATCACTATCGGGGCAGTGGCGAGTGTGGGCGATTATGGCTTTCGCAACGAAGCCACCTTCCACAACAACAGCGGCGGGGAGATCAGCATAGACCGTTCAAGCCGAACTGCCCTGTGGAACTACTCCGGCACCTTCACCAATGCCGCAACGATCACCATCGGGGCGGTAGCCGCCGTGGGCCTTCACGGCATTCGAAACCGCGCTACGTTCAACAATAACAGCGGCGGGGAGATCAACATTGACCAGACAAGTACCTACGGCCTGTGGAACTACGTATCCGCCGCCTTCACCAATGCGGCGAACATCACCATCGGAGCGGTGGCGAGCGTGGGTGATTACGGCATATTCAACGACGGAGCCACGTTCGACAACAGCGGCTGCGGTGCCTTTATCAACATCGCCTCAAACAGCGTCATTGCCAATACCGGGACGTTCTCCAACAGCGGCCGCATCCGCGAAAGCGCATCGGGCAACAGCAGCATCACCAGCAACAGCGGCACCGTGCAAAACCTCAACGGCGGCACCTTCAGCATCACCACCAACACAGGCGGACTGACCACCGCTACGGGCGACATCTGGACGGGCTGCCTCTCCACCGACTGGCACACGGCGGGCAACTGGTTCGACGGCTCCGTGCCGACCGCTGCGGACAACGCGGTCGTTCCTGATGCCATCAACGACCCTGTCATCGGCGCGGCAGCGGCGGCCAGATCAGTCCATGTGGAAGCCGGCGGCTCGCTCACGGTCGAAGCGACCGGCTCCTTGCCCATCAACTCGGCAGCCAGCCCGCTCTTCACGAACAGCGGCACGGTGGTCAATGAAGGCACGATTTCGCTCAACACCGCGGTGTCGTTCAACTTCCACCGGCTGCTTAATCTGGAGACCGGCACTTTTACCAACAACAACGTGCTCCAACTCGGCAACTCGGGCAGCCAGACGGTCCGAGGCATCTACAACCGGGGCAGTTTTGTCAATGCCACCGGCGGCTCCATCAGCATTGCAAAATCGAACGGAGGCATTTTTCAGGACGCGGGCAGTTTTGTCAATAATGCCAACATCGTGTTCAGCAGCGTGAACAACCTCGCCGACTCGACGGCTATCGTGCTTTTTGGCGGCACATTCAGCAACACACCCTGCTCGGCTACCATCCTCGATCAGCCGGGCAGCAACCTGAGCAGATTTTCGGCTGCCGGCGGTAGCACCTTCACGAACGACGGCCTGCTCACCGAGAACTCCAGCGGCTTCAGCAGCATCACCAACAACACAGGCATCGTGCAAAACCTGGGCGGCGGTTCGTTCAATATCACGAACAACACCGGTGTGCTGACCACCAACCCGGGACCGCAAACCGCCTGCTGCCCGCCTGCCGACATCTTCTACGTCAATGCCGCCGCAACGGGCGCAAACAACGGCAGTTCGTGGGCAGATGCTTTCACCGACTTGCAAAATGCCCTCAACAGCCCATGCACCGGCATCACCCAAATCTGGGTGGCCGAAGGCACCTACAAACCCACGAGCGGTACCGATCGCAGTATTTCATTCTCCATGAAAAACGGCGTGGAAATCCTCGGCGGCTTTCCCAACACCGGCGACCCGGGGCTGGGTGACCGCGACTGGGTGGCGAATTTGACCATTTTGAGCGGCGAGATCGGCGCGATGGGTATGGCCGACAATACATTGAACATCATCAAAAACACAGGCCTCAACCTCAACGCGACTGCTGTAATTGATGGTTTTCAAATCGCCTTTGCCAACGGCACGAACGTGCGGGGCGGCGGCATCGAAAATGGCGACAACTCGTCACCGACGATTCGCAACTGCTCGTTTTTGTCGAACTCGGCCAATTTTGGCGGCGCGATCAATAACAACCTCAATTGCTCGCCGACGATCACCAATTGCACGTTCACGAACAATACGTCCGGCATTTATGGCGGAGCGGTCATGTGCGAAAGCGGCTCGGCGCCGACGTTCACCGACTGCACGTTTTCGAACAACAGCTCCGGCTTTGGCGGCGGCATTTTTTCAAAGACAGCTGATTTGACGCTCAACGATTGCGACTTTTCAAACAATGCTGCGACAAGCAGCGCCGGCGCCGTTTACCGTCTTAACGGCACGCTCAATGCCAATAATTGCACCTTTACGAGCAACACAGCCATAAGAAACGGCGGCGCCATGGAAGTCAATGCCGGCATTTCAACTATCACCGAATGCACCTTTTCAAACAATACAGTCACTACGGCGAGCACTACCTGGGGCTACGGTGGGGCGATTTTCATCACAGACGGCACGCTAAATCTGACCGATTACGCCTTTTTCAACAGCGCATCAACTTCCGGCGGCGGTGCAGTTTGCAATCAAGGCGCGGCGACCATGACGGTCGAGCGGTGCCATTTTAAAGACAATGTTTGCCACAACGGCAGCACCATCGGCACGGGCGGGGCACTGCAAATCAATGGAGCAACGGCAACCTTGAGCAATTGCCTCCTCGACGGCAACCAAGCCCTCGGCACGGGCGACGACGGCGGCGGCGCGTTGATGAATTACAGCGGCACGTTGACGGTTATCAACTCGACCATCGTGAACAGCCATACCGCCCGGTACGGCGGCGCGATCAGCAATTACAGCAGCAGCAGCACGACGGTGGTCAAAAACACCATTTTTTCAAACAACACGGCTGTCGTCAGCGCTCCGACGATGTACAAACCCGCCGCCGGCTCGGCCAACATCAGCCACAGTTTGATCCCGGAAAATACTTGCCCGACGAATGTGGTTTGCGGCGCGGGCAACCTGTTCAACGTCGCACCTTTCTTCGTCTCCGCGACCGACTTTCATCTGCAAGATTGCTCGCCCGCCATTGACGCAGCCAACGACGCGGACGCTCCTGCCACGGATTTTGACCAAAATGCGCGTTTCGATGCCCTGCCAAACGAGGGTATTGCCGACATGGGCGCGTATGAATTCCAATCGCCGGCCACGCCAACCGTCGCCGTTTGTCAGACTTCGGTGGATGCCGTCCTGGACAACAACGGCTCGGCGACCGTACTCGCAACGGCACTGAACGATGGCTCGACAGGCTGCTCGCCGCTGGTGTTTTCGATCAATGGGCAGCCGTCCGTTGCGTTCGATTGCATCCAGATCGGCAACCAACCCGTCACTTTGACCGCCACGTACGTCAACCGAACAGACGCCTGCGCCACGACGGTACATGTGCTGGACAACACGCCGCCCACGATCACCTGTCCCGACAACATCGCCAAAATCACCGATGCAGGCCAGTGCAGCGCGGTGGCGACCTACTCCGTGACGGCCTCCGACAACTGCGCCTTTACGCTCACGCGCACCAGCCCGGCCAACACAGCGAGCGGCTCGGCATTCCCGGTGGGAATAACAAATGTAGAATGGAGCGTCACCGACGCAGGCGGAAACGCCACGTCCTGCGCGTTCACCGTCACCGTTGCCGATGAGCAAGACCCCACAATCACCTGCCCGGCTAATATCTCCAAAACCACGGATGCGGGCCAGTGCAGCGCAGTGGCGACCTACTCCGTGACGGCCTCCGACAACTGCGCCTACACGCTCACGCGCACCAGCCCGGCGGGTACGGCGAGCGGCTCGGCATTCCCGGTGGGAATAACAAATGTAGAATGGAGCGTCACCGATGCGGGCGGAAACGCCACGTCCTGCGCGTTCACGGTGACCGTAACGGATGGTCAACTACCCGGCATCACTTGCCCCGGCCCCGCCACCGTCACCTGTGCCGGCAATGTCCCTGCGGTAAACCTCGCGGCGGTAACCGCCACAGACAACTGTGGTGCGCCCGTCAAATCGCACGTCGGCGATGCCACCAGCAACCAAACCTGCGCCAACCGCAAAACCGTCACCCGTACGTACCGCGCTACCGACGGCTCCGGCAACTCGGCCTCCTGCTCGCAGGTGATCACCGTGTTCGACAACGTGAAACCCAACTTCACCTCGGTGCCCGCCAATGTGACCGTGCAGTGCAACAGCGTGCCAGCCGTGGGCACTGCTACGGCTACCGACGGCTGCGGCGGCACGGTGACGGTGGCATACAACGGCCAGACGACCGAATCCGGCGCCTGCACCGATGCGTACACGATCACCCGCCAGTGGACGGCTACCGATGCCTGCGGCAACACCAAAACCGCCACGCAGCGCATCAACGTGATTGACACGCAAAAACCGAACTTCACCACCATGCCGGCCAATATCACGGTGCAGTGCAACGCCATCCCGGCGCCAACAACACCGACGGCAACCGACAATTGCGATGCCGTAGTGACCATCACCTACAACGGCCAAACGCAAACCAACGGCGCCTGCCCCAATGCCTACACCCTGACGCGCACCTGGACCGCCGCAGACAACTGCAACAATACCAAAACCGTGACCCAGCGCATTACCGTGGTGGACAACGGCAAACCGGTGTTCACGGCTTTTCCCGCCAACACGAGCATCACCTGCGACGAAACCCCGCCCGCAGTGGGCAGCCCCACAGCCTCCGACGGCTGCGGCAGCGCCACCGTGACGTATCTGGGCCAAACCACCGTGAGCGGCAACTGCCCGGGCAATTACCAGATCAGACGCACCTGGCGGGCTACGGATGCCTGCGGCAACAGCACGGCAGCCACGCAAACGATCTCGGTGTCCGACACCGGTGCGCCGACATTTACCTCCACGCCCGGGCCGCTCACCATCGAGTGCGGCGATCCGCTGCCGCCATTGGTCAACCCGACGGCCTCGGATGCCTGCGGCGGGTATGTAGCGATCACCTTCCTCGGCAACGTGCCCTCGGGCAGCGGCTGCGAGGCGGACTACACCGTGACCCGCACCTGGCGTGCGGAGGATTTGTGCGGCAACTCGGCGACGACCTCGCAAGTGATTACCGTGCTGGGGAACAACAATTTTGGAGCGCCTGAGCCTGAGGGGATTGACCGCTTGCGACCAATTGCAACGCAGATGACGCGGATGAAACACGGATTTACGCAGATCAATCCGACAGAAGAAAAATCCGTGGACATCCGCGTTTCATCTGCGTCATCCGCATTGCCATCTGCCGCGTTCGCGCTGCAACCGAATCCAACCACCGATCGCATCTGGCTCGATCTGACGGACTTCGCCGGCGAAGCCGTCACTATTTCGATCTTCAGCGACTTGGGGCAGTTGATTTGGGAAAATCGCATTCCGGCTGTGAAGGAGTTGAAATTGTCGGTCAGCCTGCTTGAGTCGGACGCAAAGGCGGGGATTTACACCGTCAGTGTGCGCTCGGCGAGCGGAGTGGCGGCCAAGCGGGTAGTGCTGGTGGAGTAGGCCGGCCAGGCCGATTTGTGAAACACACGAAATAAAGCGAGGCCGTCTCATAAGTCGCACTTATGAGGCGGTCTTTTTTTTGGTGGTTCGCAATATCGAGCTATCTTTGGGGCATGTCCAGGACAAAAAAGAAAAAACGGCACAGCGTCGTCACGTTCAAGCCCTACGAGCAGCAT
>JAEUUV010000199.1 GCA_016787285.1 Saprospiraceae bacterium
GAATAACGGAGCAAACACCGATATTTGACGGGAGAACTCTTTTGGCAACGTGAGCATAAATTTGTTTTGTAGTGATCTCAAATTTACTCACTTCCGGGGAGTTCTCGCTTTTGGTTTTAAATGGCTAAAGTCGAACTAAGAGGCTGTTTGAATTTTAGTACTCTACAAAATACATCGCCACTTCCCCCTTGTTTTTGGCACTTAGCCGGCCCCGGTACGTGCAGGGGAACAGGTCTTTGACGGCCTGAAAGGTGGTTTCCGAGATATTGATCTTCCCGGGTTCGCTGCCCTGTTCGAGGCGGGCGGCAGTATTTACAGTGTCTCCCCAGATATCGTAGGCAAATTTGTGCCTTCCTACCACACCTGCCACCACAGGGCCGGTATGGATGCCGATACGCATTTCAAAAGCAGGTCTGCCGGCTGCTTTGTTTTCCGCCATGAGGGCCGACAGACGTTGTTGCATGGCAATAGCGGCGCGCACGGTGTCCTGCGGGTGGGTGTTGTTGGGTGTGGGCAGCCCGCCGGCGCACATGTAGGCGTCGCCGATGGTTTTGATTTTTTCCAGCCCGTACTCCTGCACGATGCTGTCGAACAGGCTGAAGCACTCGTCCAGTTCGGCAATCAGCACTTCGGACGGCAGGCTTTCGGCAATGGTAGTGAAGCCCCTGAAATCGGTGAACATGACCGTGACGGACTCGTAACGCACCGGCTTGACGCGGGCGTGGGCTTTGAGTTCGGCGGCGGTTTCGGCGGGCAGGATGTTGGTGAGCAACTCATCGGCGCGGCGGCGTTCCTGTTCGATGGCGGCGTTTTTGGCAGCAAGTTCGCGGTTGGCGCGGGCGCGCAGGCGGTTTCGGCTGAACAGCAAGGTAGCCAGTGCCAGCAGGGCCAACACACCGGCGAGGGAGGCATAAAGCCCGTTTCGGGAGCGGGCGAGTTCGGATTCCTGAAGTTTGAAAGCGGCTTCCTGCTCCCTGAGTTTCTTTTTGCGTTTGTCGTCTTCAAAAAGCGCTTCCTTTTGGGCAAACTCGCTGCTGATTTTTTCATTCAGGTTTGTGTAGCGAATGCTGTCGTACTGCTGCCAGTACTCGTATGCGGTTCGGAAGTTCCCCATTGCCGCATACACTTCGGCGTAGTCTTTCAGAGCGCCCTGAATGAATTTTTGGTCACCTGCCTCGATTGCGATTCGGTAGTATTTGTCCACAAATTCAAGCGCAGTCTTTTGTTTTTTATCCCGATAGTACACATCTCCGATGGTGTTGTAGGTTTCCATCAGGCCGTTGGCGTTTTCCAGGTCCTTGTAAATCAATTCGGCTTGGTGCAGGTAATCGAGCGCAAGCCGGTAGTTGCCGAGATGCTTGTGCGCATCGCCGAGGTTGACGAACACATTTGCCTGTCCGAGTGCGTCATCCAGATTTTTCCAGATATCCAGCGCACGCTGGTAAAAGCCCACCGCCGTCAGCGAGGAGTCCACTTCATCCAGCGCGTTGGCATAGTCGGTATACGCCTCGGCCAGACGCACCGGGTCGCCCAGTTTTTCACGCAATGCAAGTGCTTTTCTGTACAGATCAAGTCCTTCTTCGTACCGGTCCAGTTCAAAGCGGATATGCCCTAGCGAGGTGTACACCTTGGCAATGCCGTCCTCGTCGTTCTGGCTTTCCAGGATAATGCGGGCTTCCGTCAGGTGCTCATTGGCAATGGTGTAAATGCCCTTTTCCTGATAGACGCCGGCCAGGTTGAACTGCGTGCGAGCAATCCGGGAAATATCCCTGATTTCTTCCAATACGCGGAGGTTCTCTTTAAACAGAAGGATCGCCGAATCCGGACGCCCGCTCATTTCATACAACACGCCGAGGTTATTCAAGGAACTGGCCACCTCCTGTTTGTCGCCCAGTTTTTGCCGCAAGGCAAGTGCTTTCCGGTAGTGCTTTTCTGCCACATCGAAGTTGCCGCGCACTTCCGCCACCACGCCCAACCCGTTCCACGCAGCCGCCTCGCCGCGCAGGTATTTCAGGCTTTGGGCTTTGGTAACGGCTTCGTTCAGCAGCTGTTCAGCCTCGTCGGTATTTGTTTCAATGACCTCCCAGGCGTCGTTGGTCAGTTTAAGCACCTGACTGGTATCGGCCCGTTGGGCTGTCGCTTGCGCACTACAAAGCAGGAACCACCCGCCCAGAAGCAGAAAGACAATTTGATGGCGGGTTAGTGGAAACGGTCGCGTCATTCCGGGGCGTAAAAGTACATCCGCCAATCGGAGTAGAGCAGGAAGCCGGGCTGCCTTTTTCAGACAAATCCCGCCAAAAAAACGAGCCGCCGGACCACCTGTCGGCGGCGTGGCGGCTCGAAAAAGTTATTCTTCAAAATCAGCAATACGTCTCGTATGCCATGCGCAGGTTGTCGGCTATGACGGCTGCCGAGCGGCCTTCGATGTGGCGGCGTTCGAGGAAGTGCACCAGTTTACCGTCTTTGAACAGGGCAATGCTGGGCGAAGAGGGGGGGTAAGGAGCGAGGAATTCGCGGGCTTTGGCTGTGGCCTCGGCATCTACGCCGGCGAAAACGGTAACCAGGCGGTCGGGGCGTTTTTCGGCTTCAAGCGACATTTTGGCGCCAGGGCGGGCGTTGGCGGCAGCGCAGCCGCACACGCTGTTGACAACTAAAAGAGTCGTGCCGGACTGATTTTCCAAAACCTGTTCGACGTCGGTCGGGGTGCTGAGCGATTCGAAACCGTGGTTGGTCAAATCCTGGGCCATGGGGGTAACTAATGCTATCGGGTACATGCTGTTTTGTGAATTTGAGTTGAAAAATTATTTGTCCTGCAATCGAAAGACGCGGCAAAGTTACCTAAACAGCCAAACCCCTGCTCGGTTCGCGCGAAATGCTGTTATTTCGCCCCGCAAACAATACAACCCGTGGACGATAAAATCCTCTTCGAAATCATAGACCTGCTGGACGACGGCGAAATCGTGTACCTGCACCAGGGCACCGGCGAAATTCTGTCGTACCCCGACCCACAGCGTTGGAGCGAAAACGAGTACATTGACCTCATTGAGGAGGTAAAAGCCCGCGCGGCAAAAGAGCCGGACCAGTTCGTGATTATTGACCCGCCCGAACCGCGCGATTCCTTCCGGATCATGGAAGATTTCATTTTTACCGTCGAAGACGAGCACCTGCGCGACCGCCTGCTTGAAGCCCTGAACAGCAAAAAACCGTTCCGCTACTTCCGCAGCACGGTCGAGGATTCTGATATGGCGGATGACTGGTATGATTTCAAGGATGCCCGCATGAAGGAATGGCTGCTCGAAATGCTCGCCCGGGTGTGGGACTGAAACCTGGCGGGATGCTTATTCAGATTAAAAATCGCACTCTCCTCCGTGTTTTTTCAACCAGGCCTCCTGCTCCGGGTGGTTGGGTATAAAACGCTCAACCAGCGCCCAAAAACGGTCGGAGTGGTTAGGCTCCACCAGGTGTGCCAGTTCGTGAACGATCACATAGTCCTGCACCTCCCGGGGCGCAAAAAGCAGTCGGGTAGACAGGTTGATATTGCCGCTGTGCGAGCAACTGCCCCAATTCGAGTGGTTGTATTTTAGGAAAACACCCTTGATCGGTTTGTCCACGGTGCGGTGGTTCCAGGCATGTACCCGTTGGCTGATTTCCGCCTGGAAATCGGCGGCAATGATGCGCGAGAGCAACGTTTTGATCGCTTTGGCCCGGTGTGCCGGTGTAGAGCGGTTGCTCAGGTACAGGGCAACAGTGTTGCCTACCAGTTTGCCGCTGTGCGAGCCACGGTCTTCCTCCTCGATGTCAAGGAAATATTGCCTCGGGCCGACTGTGATTATATCGCCCGTCCGGTATTCCTTGGGGGTAAACGGAGTCAGGATCGAATTTTTTTGCGCCGAAACTTTTCCAACCCATTCCTGTAGTTCGGCGAGGCGGATGGGGACTTCCCGTTCGTCTATTCCGAGCGGCAAACGCATGATGATGCGTTTGCGGGTAATCGCAAACCGATGCCCGTGCCGTCGTTCAAAAACCAGCTCCACCGGCAATTCTTTGCCGTTGACGGTAATACTGACCCGGTATTTTTGTGGATGGCGGCGCATATTATCAGGCGGTTTAACGGGTTGAGCGGGTTTGCTGTTTGAGAAGGGTACAGTCGTAGTGCCCCATTCCCTCAAAGCCCCGAATGGCAGGCGAAATGTCTGACATTTTTTTCTTGCAAACCTGCCGGAAACTTGGCAGCCCTGTCCGAAAGGGTACAACGGTGGACTTCCCCAATCAATTCAAGCGCTCGTAAATGCCCGCAATGCCCTGCCCGCCACCTACGCAGGCCGTGACGATGCCGTAGCGCTGGTTTCGGCGGCGCATTTCGTTGAGCAACTGTACCGAGAGTTTGGCGCCCGTGCAGCCCAGCGGGTGGCCGAGGGCAATGGCGCCACCGTTCACGTTCACAATGTCGGGATTGAGGCCGGCCTCCTGAATGACGGCCAAAGCCTGAGCAGCGAAGGCTTCGTTCAGTTCGATTTGCTCGATCTGGCCGAGGCTCATGCCTGCTTGTTTGAGCGCCTTTGGTATGGCCTGCACCGGGCCGATGCCCATGTGCAGCGGATCCACGCCCGCCACGGCGCAGGCGGCCAGACGGGCGACGGGCTGAAGCCCCAGGTTTTTCATCATTTCCTCGGACATAACCAGCACGAACGAGGCCCCGTCGGAGGTTTGCGAAGCGTTGCCCGCCGTCACGCTGCCGCCGTTGGCGAAAGCCGGGCGCAGTTTGGCGAGACCCTCCAGCGTGGTATCGCGGCGCACGCCCTCGTCGGTATCCACCACGTATTCGCGGGACTTGCGCTTGTCGTTTTCCACCCACACTTCGGGCACCTTGACCGGCACGATCTCGTCGCGGAACTTGCCGGCGTCAATGGCCGCAGCGGCATTTGCGTGCGAGCGCACGGAGAACGCGTCGGCGGCTTCGCGGCTTATGCCGTACTTTTTGGCAACGGCCTCGGCAGTTAGGCCCATGCCCACGAGGTAGTCGGGTGTTTGGGCGGCAATGTTGTAGTTGGGCGCCAGTTTGTAGCCGGTCATGGGGATCAGGCTCATGCTCTCGGCGCCACCGGCAATGTAGCAGTGGCCCATGCCCGCGCGGATTTTGGCCGTGGCGATGCTGATGGTTTCGAGGCCCGAGGCGCAGTAGCGGTTGACGGTCATGCCGGGTACGTCTTTGCCCAGTGCCCGCACGGCGATGAGCCGCCCGATTTGCAGGCCCTGCTCGCCCTCGGGGTTGGCGCAGCCGACGAGCACGTCGTCTACCATGCCGGGTTCGAGGCCGGGCGTGTTTTTCAGAATATGCTGGATGACCTCAATGGCGAGGTCGTCGGGACGGGTGCTTTTGAAACCACCTTTGCCGGCCTTGCCGACGGCGGTGCGGTATCCGGTGATGATATAGGCGTCTTGCATTTTTTTAAGTTATGATGGTCAGACAATGTGGCCCGGAACTCCGTTCCGGGATTCTGCGGAACGGAGTTCCGCAGCACGGCACGTTCAATTCCGCAGCGGCTTCCCGTTCTCCAGCATAAACTGAATCCGCTCCAGCGTTTTTTGTTCGCCGCACAGGCTCAGAAATGCCTCGCGCTCGAGATCAATCAGGTACTGCTCCGACACCTGCTGCGGACTGGTGAGGTCGCCGCCACAGAGCACCCAGGCTACTTTTTGGGCGATTTTGATGTCGTGTTCGCTGGCGTAGTTGCCGAGTTTGAGCGAATGCGCCGCGATGTACAGGGCGCCGAGGCCGGTGCGGCCCAGCACGAGGATGTCCTTGCGCGGGATTGGTTGTACATAGTCGGCGGCAAGTTCCAGCACCTTGGCCTTGGCTTCGGCGATGTTGCGGGCGGTGTTGTGTACCACTTGGTCTTTTTTCGGGAGCAGGTAGCCGTAGTTGAACGCCTCGTAGGCCGAGGTGGCCACTTGTGCCGTGGCGATTGTTTTGAACGTCTCGATCAGGGTCGGGATTTGCACGTCGCCCTCGCGGGTGTACGCATCGGAGGCGCGCACGGCAAACTCCTTGGTGCCGCCGCCGCCGGGAATGATGCCCACGCCCACTTCCACCAGACCGATGTAACTTTCGGCAGCGGCCATGACGGCGTCGCAGTGCATGGCAAACTCGCAGCCGCCGCCGAACACGTAGCCCTGCGTGGCCATCACCACCGGTACCGAGGAGTAGCGCAGGCGCATGGAGGTTTTTTGGAAAATGCTGACCGCCATGTTCAGTTCGTCCCACTCTTGTTGGTAGGCCATCATGGCGACCATCATCAGGTTGGCGCCCACGGTGAAGTTCTGGGCGTTGTTGCCAATGACTAAGCCCCGCCAGCCTTCTTCCTCGGCGATGCGCACGCTTTCGTTCAGGCCTCGCAGGATGCCTTCGCCGATGGCGTTCATTTTGGAGTGAAATTCAAAACAGAGCACGCCGTCGCCAATGTCGTGCAGGGTGGCTTCGGCGTTTTGGAACACCGGTTTTTTGTCGCGGTAAGCGTCCAGTATGATGAACGCCTCGCCGCCCGGAAGGGCTTCGTAGGTTTTGGTGCCTGGGTTGTAGCACAGGCGTTTGCCGTTTTCGGACTTGTAAAAACTTGTGTGTCCGGCGGCCAGCATTTCCGACACCCAGGGCGCTATTTTTTCGCCCTTGGCTTCGGCGGCCTGCACGGCTTCGGACACGCCCACGAGGTCCCAGTACTCGAACGGGCCTTTTTCCCAGGCAAAACCGGCGCGCAGGGCGTCGTCAACGGCGTACAGCGTGTCGCTGATTTCCGGCACACGGTTGGAGGCGTAAGCGAACAGGCCAAGGAAGGAGCGCTGGAGCAGTTCGGCGCCTTTGTCCGTGCCCTTGAAAATCGCTTTCATGCGGCGCGGCAGTTCGTCAATTTGCTTGAGCGTGTCGAGGATGGGCAGTTTGGTCTTTTGCGAGGGGGCGTACTCCAGCGTGTCGAGGTGAAGGGCAAGCACCACAGGGCGACCCTTCTCGTCTTTCTGATCGGTTTTTTGGTAAAAACCCTTGCCCGACTTGTTGCCGAAAAACTTGTTCTCGATCAGGAATTGCAAAAATTTGGGCACCTCGAAGGCGCCGATCTGCTCGTCGTGCGGGCAGTTTTGGCGCATGCCGTTGATGACGTGTACGGCGGTGTCCATGCCCACGAGGTCGCCGAGGCGGAAGGTGCCGGTTTTGGGACGACCAATGGCCGGGCCGGTGAGCGTATCCACCGTGGCGATGTCGAGGCCGATCTCGTGGGTGAGCTGGAAAATTTTGGCCATCGCGTACACGCCCACGCGGTTGGCGATGAACGCGGGTGTATCCTTGCAAAGCACGGTTTGTTTACCGAGGAACACGTCGCCGTAGTGCATGAAAAATGCCGTCACGTCCGGTGTGGTGTCGGGCGTTGGGATGATTTCCAGCAGCCGCATGTAGCGGACGGGGTTGAAGAAGTGCGTGCCGAGGAAGTGTTTTTTGAAATCGTCGCTGCGGCCTTCGGTCATCAGGTGGATGGGGATGCCGGAGGTGTTGGACGTGACGAGGCTGCCGGGCGCGCGGTGCTTTTCGACTTTTTCAAAAATCTGTTTTTTGATGTCGAGTCGTTCCACGACTACTTCGATGATCCAGTCGCAGTCGTTGATTTTCGGAAAATCGTCGTCGAAGTTGCCCACCGTAATGCGCGTCGCAAATTTTTGGTCATAAAACGGCGCGGGTTTGGCTTTGAGGGCGGTTTGCAGGGCGGACTTTCCAACCTGATTCCGGTCGGCTCCCTCGCCGGAGGGCACGATGTCGAGCATCAGGACTTCGAGGCCGCAACCGGCGAGGTGTGCGGCAATGCCGGTGCCCATGAGGCCGGAGCCGAGGACGGCAACTTTTCGGATATGTTTGTTTAGCATGGATGGATTGATTCGATTATTTCGATTGACCCGATTGATTCGATTGGAGGGTATCGCAGCGGATGACTGCGTTCAGAAACAGCAGTATCGGGCGAAAGTTCGCCGGGCGAAGGTAGTGCAAGCGCCCTCGTCGAACCAAACAACCCGTGAAATATTGAAGTTGTGTGCAGGCAAAAATTGCTGCTCTTTTACCAAATCCCCTCCCGCACCGCCACCGGACTGATTCCCGGCACGCTCCGCTCAAACCACTTCAGCGGCGCCTGCGTTTTGTCGCCGGTCTGGGTGTCGCATTTGAAAAACAGGTAGTACAGTTGCAGGCAATGGCCGGTGCGGGCGAGCAGAGTCGGGAGGGATTTGTGGGGGTTTCCAGTACCGAATTCTTCGTGTTTTTGCGCCAGCCAGGCGTAGTAGGCGTCGTCGTGCATTTCCGTGATGTCGAGTACGACCGGGTCGTCGGTGTATTTTTCCAGAAAACGGCGGGCGAGCAGGCCGTGGTGCTTGCTCCAGTCGCGGGGGTGCGAGCGGTCTTCGGCGTATTTGAACGTATCGTGGGCGAGGGTGACCAGGCGCAGTTGCCGGCGCTGGTCTTTGGTCAGCCCCGGTATCCGGTCCACATTATCGAGTACTTCCCGGATGTGGAACAGCACCTTGCCTTCGGGGTGGCCAAAGCGCGGTTCGCCCCAGAGCAGCCCCTTGCGAAACTCCGGTGCAGCCAGCATACGGCGCTCCAAGTCCGTTTCCGGGCGCAGCAGGGCTTCTGCAGCCTGCGTTTCGTTCAGCGGGAGTTTCATCCAGGGCAGTTGACGATAGGTGGCGATTGGAGGTAGCGTAAGATCGGTTTGGGCAAACATGTGGCATCGGTTTGGTCGTAGAAAAGGCCTTTTGTTCGACCCCGGGCAGATCCACAGGATTAGCAAAGTTATGGCCCCGGCTTAAACGAAAATGCAACATGGAATAAAAAATATCCGCCGCTGGAATAAATGCCTGGGAAAGCTCCGCAAATTGCGCCCTCCATGCCCGGAACTTTGCCCCGGCAATCCCTGTTTGGCGCTATCGTTCCCAGAATCTGCCATCGTTTTATCACCTAAATGCGACCGTAGCGGCAACCGAAACCACTTGCCGGTCGTCCATGCCTTCCATGCCGACAGAAACAAAACCGGAAACCCGTTTGCAACGCTGGCGACGCATCCTGCGCCAAGCCATCAACGGTGAAGAACAGGATTTTACTTCAGGGAGTATTGACCGGGCCATCGTGCTGCTGTCCATCCCGATGATTTTGGAAATGGCGATGGAGTCGCTGTTTGCCATTGTAGACGCATTTTTTGTGGCCAGAATCGGCAATGAAGCGGTGGCCACGGTGGGCTTGACCGAATCGGTGCTGACGCTGATCTATTCCGTTGCTATCGGCCTGAGCGCTGCCGCTACCGCCATGGTATCGCGGCGGGTAGGCGAAGGGCGGCGGCGTGCGGCAGCCGTGGCGGGTGCACAAACCATCCTGATCGCACTGGTTCTGTCGGTGCTCATTGCCGTGCCGGGATTCTTTTTTGCCAAAGACATCCTTTTGCTCATGGCCAAAGACCCCGCGGTAGCCGAGTCGGGCGAATCGTACACCCGCCTGATGCTTACCGCCAACCTGCCGATCCTGCTGCTGTGGATGCTCAACGGGATTTTTCGCGGTGCGGGTGATGCGGCTACGGCCATGCGCGCGCTGTGGTTAGCCAACGGGGTGAACATTGTGCTTGATCCGCTGCTGATTTACGGCATCGGACCGTTTCCGGAAATGGGTGTGCTGGGCGCCGGAGTAGCCACCACCATCGGGCGATCGGTCGGGGTGGCATACCAGCTCTGGCAACTCTTTCGCGTGGGGCGTATTGTGCGCCTGTACTGGCGGTATCTGAAACCCCGGTGGGATGTAGTACGCCGGCTGCTTGCCTTGGCGTCCGGCAGTACCGGCCAGTACCTGATCGCGTCGGCCAGCTGGATTTTTATGATTTACATCCTCGCCCAGATCAGTACGCAGGTGACGGCGGGCTATACCATTGCCATCCGGATTGTGGTGTTTACCATTCTGCCGTCGTGGGGCATGTCGAACGCAGCAGCCACGCTGGTGGGGCAGAACCTGGGCGCCGGATTCCCGGATCGGGCGGAAAAATCAGCCTGGCGCGCCGGTTTTTTCAACATGATTTTCATGGCTGTCGTAGGTATCACCTACCTGATCTGGGCGCCGCAGTTCATCGGATTTTTTACCGAAGACCCGGAGACGCTGAAGGCGGGTTCGATGGCGCTTCAGATCATGGCCGCCGGGTACGTTTTTTACGGCTACGGGATGATTATTTCCCAGGCCATCAACGGAGCGGGCGACACCCGCACCCCCACGATTCTGAACTTTGTCTGTTTCTGGTTGATCGAAACACCGCTGGCCTGGTTCCTCGCGCTGTACCTCGGCTGGGGGCAAGGGGGAGTGTACTACAGCATTGTGATCGCGGAGTCAATTCTGGCGCTGGCGGCGATTTGGGTTTTTCGCAAAGGAAAATGGAAAACGACGCAGGTGTGAGATCAATTCCACCAATCGGGCTTGCCGAAATCGTAATCCAGAAATACCTCATCGAGCAAGGGATCGGCGCCCTCCTGGTACCCGGCTTTGAGGTTGTAGTCCCATATTTTGCCGAGGTTGTGCCAGTATGTGGCTGTTAGCCCGCCACGGGTTTCCTTGATGAGGTCGTAGAACGGTTTTTCCATCTGTTTTTCGATCATCTTGATCAGCACTTTGCCCTCCGTGCGGGAGAGGTTTTTCATCTGTTCCTTGAAGTCCTCTTTCAGTTCCTTGTGTTCTTTCCGGATGTAGCGCCGGCGCTGGCGTTTGGTCATATCCTCCGTGGCGCTTCGGATTTCCTCATAAAGATCAATGGCCTGCAAGGCAAAGGGGTAAACTTTGCGTGCGGCGCGCATGTACAGGTAGTATTGCCGCCGCTCCTCCGGAGTTTTGAATTGCCGTGCAGCGGCGATTTTCACCATGCGCAGGGTCATGACAAACGTGGAGTCGCCGTTTTCGACTTCCAGTCTGGCCCATGCTCCCTGCGGAGCGGCGGGTGCATCCTGAAAAGGCGCGGGCGTTTCCTGAGCGGCAAGCCGGAAGGCCGTCAGGACGAGAAAAAGAGCAGGTATGAACGAGCGTTTCACGAGTACGGGCGTGTGGTTGAAAAAATCTTTCGGAATTCAATTCCGGATGTGATGCGGTTACAAAAACGCATGCCGCTGTTTTTCGTTGTTTGGAGGGAAAACAGGCTTGCTCCGCAAAACGATCGAGCATGGGACGAACCCGGACACAAAAGTAACGACTCCGGGCTACGCCCAAAGCGGGATAATGGGGTACTTTTGCGGCCTGATAATCGGTTTAATAGTCCCATGCTCGCTTCCTGTTTCGGTTTTGTCACTGCTTTTGTGCTTGCTTACCTGGCAATTCCGGTCATTATTCGGGTTTCCCGTCAAAAAAAACTGTACGACCGCCCCAATGAACGCAGCGCGCACGACGAGCCGACGCCTTCGCTGGGAGGCATAGCCATTTTCGCCGGCGCCATCTGCGGCATCGTGCTTTGGGCGCCTGCGCGTACTTTTGGCGACCTGCAATACATCCTTGCAGCCCTGTTAATTATTTTTTTGCTGGGTGTTCGCGACGATCTCATCGCCTTGTCGCCCATGAAAAAACTGCTCGGGCAGGTGCTGGCAGCCATTGTGTTAATTTACCAGACGCAAGTAAAAATCACGACGTTGGAAGGGGTGGCCGGTGTACAAAACATCCCGGAACCGGCGGCTCTGGCGCTTTCTGTGGTTGCGATCGTCGGCATTGTCAATGCCTTCAACCTGATTGACGGCATCAACGGGCTGGCCGGCAGCGCAGGATTGTTGGCCTGTGTGTTTTTCGGCTGTTGGTTCGTACTGGCAGAGCATGTCGAATACGCCGTTTTGGCTTTTTCGCTTGCCGGTGCGCTGGCGGCGTTTCTGCGGTACAATTTTGCACCCGCCCGGATTTTTATGGGCGACACGGGCGCCATGCTCATCGGCGCCGTGTGCGCAGTGCTTGCGCTGAAATTCATCGAAACAAACCGGTCCATGCCGACCCACGAAGTCCTTCGGTTTGAAGCCGGCCCAGCCATTGCCGTAGCGGCGCTTATTCTGCCCTTGTTTGACACCTTGCGGGTCATTACCCTGCGCTTGTTGCAGGGCAAGTCGCCGTTTCATCCCGACCGGAGCCACATCCACCACTTCATGCTGGACGCCGGCCTGACCCACATCCAGGCGACCTCGGTACTGGTGGTTGTGAGCGCAGGTTTTCTGACCGCTACCGTACTGCTGCATACCTGGGGAAATACCTGGTTGCTGGTTTTCGAAATTACCGCTGCCTTGCTGCTTTCCTACTGGTTGCGCCGCAAAGCCCGGAATCGCGCATCAAGGTAATCTTGCAAGAATTTATCACCTTTGCTTTCCATCCGGCATGTTCCGTGCTCCACGGAAAGCCGTCCCGCACTATGCTCCGCGTCTATATTTCTTGCGCACCGGCCGATAAGCCGTATCTGGACACCCTGCTCAAGTGGCTCAGACCCTTGCGGGAAAAGTATTTCCTTCAAATATGGTATAACTCCGCTCCCGTGTCCGGCAACAAGGAACTGTACCAATGGGATGCGATGCTGAACAACCTGGAACAAGCACACCTGTACCTGTTCCTTGCTTCAAAAAACTCACTCGGCACGGACTATATCGAACGCGAGGAAGTGTCGCGCGCGGTAGCGCGGCATACCGAACTGGGTGAAAAATATGTGCGGATTCTGCCGATACAGGTTTCCCCCTCAAACCTGCCCAAATCGTCGGGGCTATCCCGCTTCAACCCGATTGGCGGAGCAAAAACGCTGCTGGACTGGAAAAACGATCCGATGGGGTATCAGTTGGTAATAGCCGAACTGCAACGAAATGTGGAGGAATTGCGGCGCAACTGGATGGAGGAATACTACCGTACCGGTCAGCCGATGGACGATTTTTTTCACCCCATGCGGCTCGCGCCTGCCGAGCCGGCGCTAAAACCCATTCCCGGCTGGGCGGGTGTGGTTTTTCTGTTTATCGTTTTCTACATGGTGACCAGTTGGTACCTGAGCGGCTGCGCGCCACGCATGTACCACATGTACGTGCCCAAGTCCTTGCCGTACCAGTCCTTGCCGGAACAGTATTTCCGCGACAACCCGGTCGAGCCGCCGCAGGAGGTGCCGCCCCGCCCGGAGTAGGCTGTTAAAGTAAAGTGTATGGCGAGATGGAGTCATCTACGTTAACACCCTGCTACCTTTGCGCCGGCTCCAGCCATCTGTGTAGCCGGAAACCCGAAAACCCGTAACCTTTCCATTGCTATGATTATCATCACAGGTGCTGCCGGCTTCATCGGCTCATGTTTGGTACACCGGCTCAACGATGCCGGACACCGGGACATTCTCGTGGTGGACGAATTCAGCCGTCCCGACAAAATGCGCAACCTCGACGGAAAAACATTTCGGGGCCAAGTACACCGCAGCGAATTCCTCCCCTGGCTCAAACATAACCACGCCGACGTGGACGCCGTGTTTCATATCGGCGCTCGCACGGATACCACGGAAATGAGCGTCGCCATTTTTGACGAACTCAACCTGAACTACTCCAAAGCCCTCTGGACGTTGTGCAGCGACGCCCGAATTCCATTTTTTTACGCCAGCAGCGCCGCCACCTACGGCTTGGGCGAGCTCGGTTACACCGACGATCACGCCCTGATTCCGAGCCTGAAACCGCTCAACCCCTATGGGCAAAGCAAGCAGGATTTCGATGTGTGGGCGCTGACGCAGGAAGCGGCCCCCCCGGTGTGGGCCGGATTCAAGTTTTTCAATGTGTACGGCCCCAACGAATACCACAAGGGCCGCATGGCTTCCGTTATTTTTCACACCGCCCGCCAAATCAAAGCCACCGGCGGCATGAAACTCTTCCGCTCGCACCGGCCCGACTACCGCGACGGCGAGCAAAGTCGCGATTTCATCTATGTGAAAGATGTGGTGGACGTGCTTCTGCATTTTCTGGAAAAACGCCCGCCCAACGCCATCTATAACCTCGGCACGGGCAAAGCCCGCAGCTTCCTTGATCTGGCTTCCGGAACCTTCCGCGCCCTGAGGCTGGAACCGAACATTTCCTTCATTGACACACCCGCCGACATTCGCGACACCTACCAGTATTTCACCGAAGCCGACATGACCAAACTTCGCACGCTCGCCGGATACCAGGCGCCGTTTTTCGGGCTGGAGACCGGTATTGAGGATTATGTCACCGGCTATTTGCGGGACGAGCGCATTTGGTAATCTCCGCCAGTCGGAAGCCGGCGCCCGTATTCGTCAAGGCTACTGAAAATTTTTACGTGACCCGCCTTCGCCAGGGCTACTGAAAATTTTCAGATGACCCGCCTTTGCCAAAGCTACGGCGGGTGAACCAGAAACCTTCCAACCCTCCAACCGGAAACCTCCCAACTGAATTACCTTTGCGCCCATGCAACACACGACGGACATGGAAGCGCTGACCAAACTCGTGCAACACGAGAGCGCATTTCTGGAAAAACTGAAATCGGCCACCGCACAGATCATTGTCGGCCAGCAAGCCATGCTCGACCGGCTGCTGATCGGGCTGCTAACCAAAGGCCACATCCTGCTCGAAGGTATGCCCGGCCTCGCCAAAACGCTGGCCATCAAAACGCTCGCGCAGGCGGTGGATGCCCGGTTTAGCCGCATCCAGTTTACGCCCGACCTGCTTCCTGCCGACGTGGTGGGCACCATGATCTATAACCCGGCCAAAGCCGAGTTCACCGTGCGCCGCGGCCCGATTTTTGCCAACTTTGTGCTTGCCGACGAAATCAACCGGGCGCCGGCCAAGGTGCAAAGCGCTCTGCTCGAAGCCATGCAGGAACGCCAGGTGACCATCGGCACCGAGACGTTCAAACTGGAAGAGCCGTTTCTCGTGCTCGCCACCCAAAACCCCATCGAACAGGAAGGCACCTACCCGCTGCCGGAGGCACAGGTAGACCGCTTTCTGTTGAAAGTAAAAATCGAATACCCTTCGCAGGAGGAGGAGCGGCACATCATCCGCCGAAACCTGAACAGCACCGGACAGGAACTCAAACCTGTCGTTCCTGTCGAGGCGCTGCTCAAGGCCCGGGAAGCCGTCACGAAGGTTTTTCTCAGCGAAAAAATCGAACAGTATATCCTCGACATCATTTTTGCCACCCGCGAACCGGCCCGCTTCGGCCTGCAGGAACTGGCGCCGCTTATCAGTTACGGCGCTTCGCCCCGGGCAAGTATCGCACTGGCCCAGTCGGCGCGGGCACTGGCGTTTATCAACCGCCGCGCGTACGTTACCCCCGACGACGTGCGCGCCATCTGTCCGGATGTCCTGCGCCACCGCCTCGGCCTCACCTACGAGGCCGAAGCCGAAAACATCGCTCAGGAAGATATTGTCCATAAAATTTTACAAACCGTAGCCATCCCTTGAAGAGAGGTTAGTGTGGTTTCTGGTTGGAGGGTTTCTGGTTGGGGAGTCAACCAGAAACCCTCCAACCAGAAACCACACCAACCATACTAACCAGAAACCCTCCAACCAGAAACCTCATTTATGTCTGCCAGTACAAAATTCTACCACCTACGTGTGCGCGATTTGCGCCGCGAGACTACCGACACCGTTTCAGTCGCCTTCGAAGTGCCCGAAGAATTGCGCGACCTGTTTCATTTTACCCATGGACAATATCTGACTCTACGCACGGTGATTGACGGATCGGATCAGCGGCGCTCCTATTCCATTTGCTCGGCGCCGCACGAGGACGATTTGCGCGTAGCGATCAAAAAGGTGCCGGGAGGCGTATTCAGCACATTCGCCAACGAACGCCTCCAGGTCGGAGACGAACTGCGGGTAATGCCGCCACAGGGACGTTTTTTCACCGAACTGAATCCCGAAAACAGAAACCTGTACGTCGCATTCGCGGCTGGCAGCGGCATTACGCCGATCCTGTCTATCTTGAAAAGCGTGCTGCACGCGGAGCCGAACAGCCGGTTTATGCTTTTTTACGGAAACCGCGGTTTCGATCACATCATTTTCCGCGAACAACTGGAAGAACTCAAAAATCGCTACCCCGACCGCCTGGCGGTGTACCATGTCCTGAGCCGGGAATCGCTCGGCGCAGACCTGTTCCACGGTCGCCTGGACGGGGAAAAATGCCGGGCATACACCTGCATTCTGTTCCGCCCCGAAGAGGTGGATGCCTGTTTCCTGTGCGGGCCGGAGGAGATGATTTTTGAAGTAAAAAATGTGCTCGAAGAAGCCGGCATGCCTGCCGGAAAAATCCACTACGAATTATTTACCACGCCGGGAGCGGTGAAAAAACCTGCCGCCGCGGGCGAACGTTCCGCGGATACATTCGATGCCTCCATTACCGTCATGCAGGACGGGATGCAGTTCGATTTTCAACTCCAGTCCGACGGCAGCACCCTGCTCGACGCAGCCATGCGCGCAGGCGCCGACCTGCCTTTTTCGTGCAAAGGCGGCGTGTGCAGCACTTGCAAGGCCAAGGTGCTGGAAGGTGAAGTCAACATGGAACTTTGCTATGGGCTGGAACCCGACGAAATCGCCGCCGGATACGTGCTCACTTGCCAGGCACATCCGAAAAGCAAACGGGTGGTGGTGAGTTTTGACGCCTAAACAAGCCTTTCAGATTTTCAAAACCTGATACCGCCGCGCCTCGGTTGTGCATAATCCTGCCGCTTGCGTGTTGGGCGGGGACAAGCCCCGCCCCTACGAGAAAAGGCCAATGCACGAATACATTCGGCACAGTCAGGTAGGGGCGGGGCTTGTCCCCGCCCAACACGCAAGCGGAATTTTATTCGTAGCCGAGGCTCGGCGGTAAAAGGCTTCGGTAAAAGAACAGGAGCCGTTCCGGGTAATCCGGACGGCTCCTGTTTCTTTCTGCTGTTAATTGTTTTCCGACTATGTGATCGCTCCGAAATCAGTCGAGCGATTGGTTGGCCCTGTTGGCGCTGTTGACCATTTGCTGGTACTCCTGCGGCGTAAGGTTATCCATGCAGAAGTTGATTGGGTTAATCGGTTTGCCTTTGAAGTGTACCTCGTAGTGCAGGTGCGGGGCGGTGGACAGGCCGGTGTCGCCCACTTCACCGATTTTTTGGCCTTTTTTAATGCGTTCACCTACCCGTACCGACATTTTGTTCATGTGGGCATACCAGGTTTCATAGCCGTATTCGTGATTGATTCGAATGCAGTTTCCGTACCCGTGGTGCCAGCCGGCTTCCACGATAACGCCGTCGCCGGTGGCCTGAATGGCGGTGCCGACGCGTGCGGGGAAGTCAACCCCTTCGTGGAATTTTTTGATCTTATACACCGGGTGGATGCGGTATCCGAAACCCGAGAGGATATTCATGCTTTTTTGCAACTTGTCTTCCCGAACGGGTTTGACACTTGGGATACTTGCGAGCATTTTTTGCTGGTTATTGGCCAGTTCCTGGATGGTGTCGAGCGATTTGCTTTGCAGGGATAACTGACGGCTGAGCGCGTCAATTTTTTCCACCGTGGATCGGATGGCGTTGCCGCCGTATTTGAATGCCTCAAGTTCGGGGTGGGCTTCGTGGCCCCCGATACCGCCATGCCAGACATCGGCGTCAATCGGGTCCATGCCGAACACGGCGCGGTGTACGCCTGCGTCTCGCTCCTGCAAATTGTGGAGCACCTGCGACATGGTGTTGATCTGTTCGTTGAGTTGGCTGTACTTGCCTTCCATCTGCTCAATCTCACGGAGCAGTTCCTTTTCGCGTGGAGAGGGGAAGTAGGTGTACAGCAGCGCAAGCAAGGCGAAGGAGGTGACCAAAACCACGGAGAAAAATCCGAATGCCTGCAGTATTCTGGTTTTGAAGGGAACTACAACTTTCTCGTACGTGAGGGTGTGAATGTTGTAAACAAACTTTTCTTTCCTGCCCATACTTTATTTGTTTACCCAAGTCATCGGAGCCGTTTCACAGCCGGAGGGCTGATGTTTAAGAACGGTTTTGCGGACAACAGCGGATTAGGTTGTTTTGTATAACACATTGGTTTTGATAGATTTTAGCATTGTCCGCAGGCGATACTTGAGTGGGTTAAACCGTTTGGCACTTGCGCCAAGCGACGCACAAAAGTATCAAAGCGAACAATACCGGCAAAACAATTTGTCAAAAAATACTATTTGTGCCGTCAATCAAACATTAAAAACTGATTCCGCTTTCGATTTTGCGGTAAATTGGAAACCCGGTTTTGGTTTCAAAACGGCGTGTTTCCGCTGCAAACGGCTGGTTTTCTATAAAACCGGCTGCGAAGAAACAACAATTGGCAAAAGACAAAGAGCATCCCCGCTCTTTTAACATTTTTTCGACTTTTCATCGGCAAACCCGACAAGTGCTTTGTGGCTATGCCTGCCGAAACCATACCTTTGCCCCGCTTTAACCAAATTCAACAGCATACCGGAGTTTTGGACTCAAAACTCAAAACTCAAAACTCAAAACTTCGATCATGGCGCGTGTAGAACTTGTGATGCCCAAAATGGGCGAAAGTATCATGGAGGCCACTATCCTGAAATGGCGCAAAAATCCGGGCGACCGGGTGGAACTTGATGAGCCGGTACTCGATATTGCTACCGACAAAGTGGACAGCGAGGTGCCTTCTCCGGTGGAAGGCGTCGTGATGGAAATCCTGTTCAAGGAAAACGACGTGGTCCCCATTAACACGCCCATCGCCATTATCGAAACGGCAGCCGCGGCGGGTCTGCCCGCTGCCTCACCGGCAGTAAGCCAACCCTCCTCCAACGGCAACGGCACGCAACCGGCTCCGGAGCCTGCCGCCGTTCAGGTGCCATACGTGCCGGCAGTAGCCGCTGAAGCACCCGGCAAGTCCGGCGCCTCGGGCCGTTTTTATTCCCCGTTGGTACGCACCATCGCCAAGCAGGAAGGTATCTCGCAGGCCGAACTGGATGCCATCGCCGGCTCGGGCCTGGAAGGCCGCGTGACCAAAAAAGACATACTCGCCTACGTTGGCAACCGCTCGGCAGCGCCTGCGCAGCTGCAACAACCCGTCGCAACACCCGCCGCTCCGGCGCCCGCCCAGGCAGCTCCCGCAACTTCGGCCCCGGCAGTTTCTATCTCCGGCAACGTCGAAATCGTGGAAATGGATCGCATGCGCAAACTCATTGCCGACCATATGGTGATGAGCAAGCACACCAGTCCGCACGTCACCTCCTTTGTGGAAGTCGACGTGACCAACCTCGTCAATTGGCGCAATCGCATCAAAGATCAGTTCAAGAAAAAATACGGCGAAAACATCACGTTCACACCGATTTTCGTGGAAGCGGTAACCCGCGCCATCCGCGATTTTCCGATGATCAATATTTCGGTGGACGGCACGCGCCTTATTGTCAAAAAGGACATCAACATCGGTATGGCAGCGGCTTTGCCTACGGGCAATCTTATCGTTCCGGTGATCAAAAACGCCGATTTCCTCAACCTGGTGGGCCTTACCAAGCAGGTGAACGATCTGGCCAGCCGCGCGCGACTCGGCCAACTCAAACCCGACGAAATCCAGGGCGGCACCTTCACCCTGACCAACGTGGGCACCTTCGGCAACGTGATGGGCACCCCTATCATCAACCAGCCCCAGGTGGCCATCATGGCGACCGGCGCCATTCGCAAAAAACCGGCCGTACTGGAAACGGAATACGGCGACGTCATCGCCGTGCGCCAGATGATGTTCCTGTCCATGTCGTACGACCACCGCGTGGTGGACGGCATGCTCGGCGGGTCGTTCATCCGTCGCGTAGCCGACTACCTTGAGCAGTTCGATCCGAATCGTGACATCTAAGGATCGCTTCGAATCGTTCGCCCGGAGTTGGTGGCTACAGGCCGTCCTCCTGATTGTGCTGGTGTTGAGCATCCAGCGACTGAGTTTTTTGCCCCTGTGGGTTTCCTGGATTGGCATGGTCGTGTATGCACCCTTGCTGGTTTCCAAAAGTATTGATCGGGCACGCGCTTTTCGTCCGCCGACCACCAAGGTAATGGCGCTGTTCCTGATTGTCACCGTGGCGTTGCTGGCGGTGCACAGTTTCTCCGGCTTGGTGTTCGGGATGCCGCTATTGCCGGTCGGTACATTTTTTTTGCTGGCGATTTTTACGCTGGTAGTGGACATTTCCGAGCATACGTTTCTGAAATTCTACCAAAACATGCACCCGGCACTGGCATTTGTCAGTACCTTTTTCGGAATTATCGTGCTGGGCACAGGCTTGCTGATGTTGCCCAATGCCACGAAGAACGGCATTTCGTTGATTGACGCGCTGTTCACGTCCACAAGCGCGGTATGCGTAACCGGCCTCGCGGTGCTCGACACCGGCAAGGATTTCACCTTCCTGGGACAATGCATCATTCTGTTCCTGATTCAGGTAGGCGGTATCGGTATCCTCACATTCACCAACCTGTTCGGGCTGTTGTTTCGGGGCGAAAAGTCGTTCAAGGACATTATTTTCCTTACTGACCTCATCAGTTCGGGCAACCTGCGCACCACCTTTCGAAGTTTGGCTAAAATCATTGGTTTTGTGTTTGTTGTGGAGGCTGTCGGCGTTTTTTTTATCGTGCTGGCTTCGCCACATACCGACTTGTTTTTCGCCATTTTTCACTCCATTTCAGCGTTTTGCAACGCAGGTTTTTCCACGCTGAGTAACTCGCTCTACGAGGGTGATTTCAGGTTCAATTACGCCCTGCAAATCGTCATCGCCGGTTTGATCATCGCCGGCGGTATCGGGTACCATGTATTTTTCAATGTATTTGCCGTTGTGCGTTTCCGGATACACCGGTTGCTGAATCGGCTTGTGCCGGTTGTAGTGTCCAAGCCTCAAAAACTGTTGGTCAAGTGGGACATCAACACCACCCTCGTCTGGCGCACCACGCTGATTTTGCTTGGCGCCGGCTGGCTATTGTTCTACGCGTTCGAATACCACAACACGATGGCCGAGCACGGATTCTGGGGCAAATTAGTCGTTGCGTTTTTCGGCTCTGTCACGCCCCGTACCGCCGGTTTCAATTCGGTGGATATGACCGCCCTGCTGAACCCGACCGTCATGGTGTACCTGCTGCTCATGTGGATCGGCGCTTCGCCCGGCTCCACGGGCGGCGGTATCAAAACCACCGTGTTTGCCATTGCTACGCTAAACCTCATCAACCAGATCCGCGGACGCGATCAGTTGGTGTTCAAGTGGCAAACCATTCCGAATACCGTCATTTCGCGCGTCACGACCATCATCAGCCTCTCTCTGATCGCCCTCGGCTTGTCTACCACCCTGATCGTATCCATGCAGCCCGAACTGCCGGTGCTGTCCGTAGCCTTCGAGTGTTTTTCGGCGTATGCCACGGTGGGGCTTTCAATCGGGCTGACGGCCAAACTGTGTACGGCAAGTAAAATTGTAGTTACCATCTTGATGTTTTTGGGTCGCGTCAGTTTCCTGACTTTTCTGATCGCCCTCGTGGCTACTATAAACAAGCGCACCGGGGCCGGCAAAATGATTTTCCCGGAAAACAACATTACAGTTAACTGAACAGGTATGAAATTCGTCATCATCGGTCTGGGCAATTTCGGCGCCAGCCTCGGCAAACACCTTATCTCTGAAGGCCACGAAGTCATCGGCGTGGACAACAATTCGGAACACACCTCGCAACTGCAGGAACACCTGACGTATGTGGTATGCACTGATACCACGGAGGAACAAAACATCACGCAACTGCCGATTGACGAGGCCGATTTTGCCGTGGTCAGCATCGGCGAGGATGTGGGCGCCTCGCTCACCACTGTGGCGCTCATCAAGCGGCATTACCCCGATACGAAAATCATTGCGCGGGGTATTTCGTACATCCATCAGGCCATTCTCGAAACGATGAACGTACACGAGATCATCAACCCCGAAGAAGCCTACGCCGGTCAGTTGGCCGAACGCTTCTCGATGAAAGGCAGCCTTCTGGCACTGGCGCTCGACGAGCAATACGAGATCATCGAAGTGGAAGCGCCAAAGGTATTCCACGACCAAAAACTCGCCAACATCAACCTGGCCGACCACGGTATCGTGTCTTTGGTCACCATCCTGCGCCGGGAGGAAAAAACCAATTTCCTGGGCAAAACCACTGTCGCCAAAAAAGCCCTGGGCTTGCTTGCCGGCGACACCGTAATCCGCCCGGGCGACGTGCTGGTGCTCTTCGGAAAGTTTGATGATTTGCAGGACTTGTGTAATGCCAAATAGGGATTGATGTACAGCGCCGGCGATCCGGATTTTTTCAAGCAAATTGCTGCAGAAAGACGGGGTCAATCCCATTTCCCAATGGCATTTTTCCTACTTTTGCGGCATGAAAGATGAAGTAAAAGACGGGCTGGAAAACCAGCCGGAACAACCAGAGAAAAACAACGAATACGGCGCCAGTAGTATCACCGCCCTCGAAGGCCTCGAAGCCGTGCGCAAACGCCCCGGCATGTACATCGGCAGCACCGATGTCAAAGGTCTGCACCACCTCGTCTGGGAGGTGGTGGACAACTCCATTGACGAGCACCTCGCCGGACACTGTACCGATATCTGGGTGACTATCCACTCCGACAACAGCATCACCGTGCGCGACAACGGCCGCGGTATCCCCACCGACCTGCACCCGAAACTGAAAAAATCGGCCCTCGAAGTGGTAATGACCGTGCTGCACGCCGGCGGCAAGTTCGACAAGGACTCCTACAAAGTATCCGGCGGTTTGCACGGCGTGGGGGTGTCCTGTGTGAACGCACTTTCCAAACACCTGCGCGCCGAAGTCCACCGCGACGGCAAGGTGTACGAACAGGAATACAAACAGGGCAAACCGCAATACGACGTGCGTGAAATCGGCAAAACCGACAAGCGCGGCACCGTCGTCACGTTTTCACCCGACCCGGAAATCTTCGAAACCCTCGAGTACAAGTTCGACGTGCTGGCCCACCGCCTGCGCGAACTGGCCTTTTTGAACAAGGGGCTTCGCCTGCAACTCGTGGACGAACGCGAAAAAGAGGGCGATGGCTTCAAAACCGAACTGTTCTATTCCGAGGGCGGACTGCGCGAGTTTGTGCGCTGGCTCGATGAAGCCAAAACCGGCCTCATCGAAGAACCGATTTACATTGCCACCAACGAAGAAAGCGTGGATGTGGAAGTGGCTATGCTGTACAACACCTCGTACTCCGAAAACGTCATCTCGTTCGTCAACAACATCAGCACGCGCGACGGCGGTACGCACGTCAGCGGCTTCCGCCGGGCGCTTACCCGCGAATTCAAAAAATACGGCGACGACAACGGCTTTTTCAAAAAAATAAACTTCACCATCAGCGGGGAGGACTTCATGGAGGGCCTCACCGCCATCGTGTCGGTGAAGGTGCAGGAACCACAGTTCAAAGGCCAGACCAAAGGCGAGCTCGGCAACTCCGAGGTGCTTGGCATCGTAAGCCGCTGCGTAGGCGACGCGCTCAAGGTGTTCCTGGAGGAAAATCCCGGACAAGCCCGGCGCATTATTGACAAGGTGGTGCTCGCCGCTACCGCCCGAAACGCCGCCCGCAAAGCCCGCGAAATGGTGCAGCGCAAGGGTGCGCTAACCGGCGGCGGCCTGCCCGGCAAACTCGCCGACTGTGCCAGCCGCAACCCGGCAGAAAGCGAAATCTTCCTCGTGGAGGGCGACTCTGCAGGTGGTACTGCCAAGCAAGGCCGCGACCGCCATGCGCAGGCCATCCTGCCGCTGCGCGGTAAAATTCTGAACGTGGAAAAAGCCCTCGAACACAAGATTTACGAGAACGAGGAGATCAAAAACATGTTTACCGCCCTCGGCGTGTCCGTCGGCGAAAACGACGAGGGGCACCGCGTGTTGCTGACTGATAAACTGCGCTACCACAAGATCGTCATCATGTGCGACGCCGATATTGACGGCAGCCACATCACCACGCTCATCCTGACCTTTTTCTTCCGCTACATGCGCGAACTGATCGAAAAGGGTCACGTGTACATCGCCCAGCCGCCGCTTTATTTGGTGAAAAAAGGCAAGAACCAGCGCTACTGCTGGAATGATAAGGACCGCAAGGAAGCCCAGATGGAATTTTCCGGTGGCCGCGAAGACGACGATTCCGTGAAGGTGCAGCGCTACAAGGGCCTCGGCGAAATGAACGCCGAACAACTTTGGGAAACGACGATGGACCCCGCCACGCGCATCCTCAAGCAAGCCACCATTGACGATGCCGTCGAAGCCGACCGTATGTTCGCCATGCTCATGGGCGACGAGGTGCCGCCGCGCCGGGCATTCATCGAAGCCAATGCCAAGTATGCGCGCATTGATGCGTAACAGCGGTTGAATCAGGTTCAACCGAACAAAAAACAACGAGGCCGTCTCATAAGTCGCACTTATGAGGCGGTCTTTTTCATTTCAGGCGGCCCACTTGTTGGTTTGGAACTTTCCGCAGCCTGATGCTTGAGGGTGGACGATAGTATCAAAGAGGCTCCAAAAATCGATTTTTGAT
>JAEUUV010000200.1 GCA_016787285.1 Saprospiraceae bacterium
AAAATTGTCTGGTTCGATGAGTTCGGCGTGGCAAAAGGCTACAACCCGAGCTTTACCACGGTCTGGCAAAACAATGCCGGGCTGCTGTATTTCCCCCGGCGCTGGCTGGCGCTGGGAGCGGAATTCAACACGTACCACGTAACCGACGAGGTGAACAACACCTGGGGATTCGGGCTGCGGCCTTTTGTCCGTTTTTATCCACTCAACGGCTCCCGGTTCCGACTTTATTTTGAAAGCGGGGCAGGGGTAATGTACTTTCTGGAAAAATTTCCCCAGCCGTCCGGATTCTTCGGTGACAACCGCACCGGCACGAACTAGAACGGCTCGCCCAAGTACGGGATCGGAGCCGAATGGCAACTCGATAAAAACATCTCCCTGCAATTGGCCGTCCGACATGTGCATGTGTCCAACGGAAATACCTGGGGCGAAGAAAATAACCCGGGGCACGACAGCAACGGCGTACAGATTGGGGTGCTGTGGCAACCGAACTAACCCCCAAAGCCTTCCCGATCCAGCCGGTACACAAACGTGTCGTCCTTGCCGAACATCCGCCGCTCTACAAACCGGAATCCAAGCCGCTCGTAAAACCGGTGCGCCGCCGTGTTGGACGCCAGCGGGTCAATCAGCACGGCCCCGACCGACGGCTCGTCAAAACAGCGCCGGAGTGCCAGCCGCATCATTTCCGTGCCGTATCCCCGGCCAATATCGGCAGCGTCGCCGATCCAGATGTCTATGGCCCGAAGCCCCGGCGGCGCCTCGCCCCAGTAGTGTGTTTCCTCCCGGGCAGGGTCAATGATTTGCACAAAACCAATCTGACGCCCATCCAGTTCGGCAACGAGCTGCTCGCGCCAGTCGGGCGTGCGTTGGAGTTCTATTTCCCAGTCCCAGTCGTCGTTGGGATCGGAATCCATGACGTGGGGCTGTTCGTCCCAGTATTGCAGGATCGGCATGTCGGCAAGGGTGGCCGGGCGCAGTACGATCATGTTATGGCGTTGATTTAGCCGCGAAAAGTACGGCTCGCCGCACAATCCGCCGCTACCCGCCCCGCTCCTTCCGCGCCGGTGCTACCTGTTTGGGCGTTTCCTTGCGCGGAGCCGGTTGCGTTTGCGGCTTTTGTTTCGGCTCCTGCCATTTGTCCCGGTGGTAGTCTTTGGCGTCGTCAATCGGCGGTTTTTGTACCGGCTGCCGGGTCTGCGGCTGCTGCCGAACCGGTGGTTGGGTCTTGTCGGTCGGCTGGGTGCGCGGCGGCGTAACGGGTTGCGTTTTCGGGCGATCGGGCGCTTCAGTGCGCGGAATGCGGGCCGAGGGGGCAACATCCGGTTTCACCGGTTCTTTCTGAGGCGCCCAGTCGGAACGGCGCTGGGTTTCATCCACGCGCTCGCGCTGAATCTCCGTTTTTGCCGTAGCACGTGACTGCGTCAGTTCCGGAAAACGCTTCGTGTTTTTGTCCAGAAACTGCTCACGGGTCAGGGCCTTGCCGGGATTTTTATCGTTGAACGTCTGGCGTTCCTGCTCGAAACGACCGTACTCCCGCAGACGTTCGGGCAGGCGGCTCTGGTCGCGCAGCCAGTCGTCGGACACAAGTCCCCGGTTTTCATTTCGCCATTCATTCACACCGGCGGTAATGGTGGTGCCGGAGTTCCGGTGCCGGTTGTAGTGGCCGACAAAATGCGTGGACAACCGGTTGTGCCGGTAATGGTGGTACGGGTGGTGGAAAAACCAGTGCATGAAATGGTACGAAGGCATGTGTACGACCACGATAACCCGTCCGTAGGGGTAAAATCCCCAGTACCACCAGTACGGGTACGGACGCCAGCAGGGCTGGGGCGCCCACCACGGGTAGCCGAACCAGTACGGGTAAGCGTAATCGTAGTAGTAGTGGTTTACCACCTGCGTAGTGGGAGCAGGTTCGGCATACAGGTCGTCGTTGGGCATGATGTCGTAAATCTCGTCCACATAGCCGTACTCCCGGGCGTATTCCTGTGCGGCGGATTGCAGTTCCTGTTGGGCTTGCGGGTCGTTTGCCAGGGTTTGTTTCCACTCGGCCTGCTCGTCGGCGTGGGCGCGGGCCACAGCGAGGTGGAGCGAGTCCATTTTTCTGATCACCCAGGCGGGGTCTTCCCGGTACACATCGCCGACCATGATCGTAAACCGGAGGTCTTCGTTCAGGATGTCCACCACCTCAGGCAGGCCCAGCAGGGTGCGAAAAGCCGCCTGCGCGGGCGCGGGGTACATGGCGATCAGGTTGTCGTACGCACGTTGGGCGGTTTGGTTCAGGTCGTTGATTTTGGCGAGGGTTCCGGGGTTGCGTTCGGCTATGGCGAGTGCGTCGGCGCGTTTATTTTCCGGCAATACCTCCAGTGCCTGCTGGATGCTTTGCCGGTTGTTTTGCCGGGCAACAAGGTCGGGCACCAGACCGGGGAAGCGCGTCAGGTCGTAAAAAACATCCTGCGTATTTCGGGGGTAATCCTCAATCAGCGTGCGGAATGCCGCCGCTGTTTTTTCCCGGATACCCTGCATTTTGATGAGCACCTCGGGGTACTTTGAGGCTTCGAGAATGGCCACCCGGGCATCCTCGGGGTATAGCGCAAGCGCCTCAATGGATTTCCGGTTTTCTTTGGCAAGGTCGCGCAGCAAGGCTTTGTCGGTTTGGGCAAATCCTGTGCTCAGCGCAAGCAGTATGGACGAAAAAATCAGTAGGATACGCATGGCAGCTTGTGTTTGGGAAAATTTGCTTTGAGTGTGATTATAAAACCACGCGCAAAGGTTTGCCATTTGTATCCCGGCGAGTCAAGCGCCGGAGTCAGGGCCGGCTATGAGTGTTGTCACACCTGACGATAGACTTTCCAGGTTTTGAAAACCTGGAAAGTCTGAGCAAAATACCGCGCTCCTCATTTCCCCATCCATTCCCGGAACGCCTCGGCTTTTTCGCGACTCACAAGCACATCGTCCTTGCCGAGCGGGTCTTTCAGCACCACTTTCAGGCGGCTGTTGGAGTAGGTGACCACGTCTTTGATGGCCCCGATGGCGACGATGTACTGGCGGTTGAGCCGGAAAAACTGTTCCGGGTCAAGCAGGTCTTCGAGTTGTTCGAGTGTGTAGTCCACCGGGTATTTTTTGCCGTTCTGGTGGCGCAGCCACACGAGTTTGTTTTCGCCGTAGAAAAAATCAATGTGCGCGGCGTCCATTGCGGTCAGGTGGTCGCCGATGCGGACGAGAAAGCGGTTTTTGAACTGCCGGGGCTTCAGCGTTTCCAGCATCCGGTGCAGGGTGTCGGGGTCGAGAGCTGCCGGCGTGCGCAGTTGGCGGAGTTTGGAAAAAGCCCGCGCCAGATCGTCCTGATCCACGGGTTTGAGCAGGTAGTCCACGCTGTTCACCTTGAACGCTCGGAGGGCGTACGCGTCGTAAGCGGTGGTGAAAATGATGGGGCAAGCCACTTTGACCTGCTCGAAAATCTCGAAGCTCAGGCCGTCGGCTAATTGCACGTCGAAAAATGCCAGATCGGGTGCGGGGTTTTGGCGAAACCACTCGACTGCAGCACTCACCGTGTCGAGTGTAGCCAGCACCTCAATGGCCGGATCGAGCCGTTGCAGTTTGCTGATGAGGCCCCAGGCAGCGAGGTCTTCGTCTTCGATAATCAGAACACGCATGTCAGTTTTGAGTGTTGAGTTTTGAGTTTTGAGTGGGGTCGTTGGGGATGAGGGGAATTTTTACGGTGAACTGGCCGTCGGTGTCGGAGATGAGGACGGGTTTGCCGGAAAGGATTTGGTAGCGTGCGGCGATGTTTTCCAGACCGATACCGGTGGATTCGGGCAGGCTGTTTTTCGGCTGGAGGTTGTTGCGCACGGTGATGTGGCCGTTTTCGGCAAATATCTCGATCCGCAAGGGATGATTTTTAGAGGCCTCGTTGTGTTTCAGCGCGTTTTCCACGAGCATCTGCAGGGTCAGCGGCGCTACCCGGCCCTCCGCCGTTTCGGGCAGCCGGATGTCGGTTTGCAGGCTGGAGCCGAAACGGGTTTCCATCAGGAACAGGTAGGCGCGCAGGATGGTGAGTTCTTCCTCCAGCGGCACCACCTCCCGTTCGCGGCTTTCGAGGATGTAGCGGTACACCACAGACAGGCGGCGGATAAACTGCTCGGCCTGGTCGGCGTCTTTGTGCACGAGCGCAGCCAGCACATTGAGGCTGTTGAATAAAAAATGCGGGTTAACCTGACTTTTCAGCGCCTCGTAGCGCGCCGAAATCTGCTCCTTTTTCAGGCGCTCGGCCTCTACGAGGGTTTCCTTCCAGTTGAGCAAAAATGCACGCCCGTGCAGGAATATTGAAATGAAAAAAGTGATGATCAGGGTGGGGATGAAGTCATCAAAAGTCAGTTCCTGCAGGTAAGACCGGAAGTTCTGGCCATACCAACCTTTGATGAGCAACCAGTCGAACAGAATCCAGGCCAGACAAGTGAAGGCGATGGTGAGCAGAATGGAAATAATGAGCCGTTTGACGGGCGCCTCCACCCAACTGATCCATCGGTCGGGCAGATGGCTGAGATAGGCATTGCCCATCCAGAAAACCGCCGTGCCCACACCGGCACGCCAGTAATACGCCCAGATCAGTTCCCAGCCGCCGCGCGCGTGCAGTTTTGCCGGGTTGGCAAACGCGAAGATGGTAAATGCTCCGCCGATAACGGCGATGGCGAGAAACTCGGTCAGGAATTGTTTTATCTTGTTGGACATAGTGGCGGTAGTTTGTATCCTCGGCGAGGTTCGGAACCTCGCCGAGGAGTGCAGCGCGGGTTTGTAAAATCACTTTGAAGACACTTTTTCCAGGTACTGCGCATTCATGCGCCGGCCCCAGTGCGGCAGCAGACCCCGGTCTTTTTCTTGTGTAAACAAGCCTGCCGCTTTTTCAAACAAGGGTTTGGCATTGGCTGCTCCGCCGCCGTAAAATTCGGGCATGTTCAGGACATAAGTGCCCTCCAGAAACGGCGCGCGCGGATTGGCGGGGTCGAGAGCGGTCGCTTTTTCCAGTTCGGCAAACACCCTCGGCGATAGTTCGGCGCCCTTGGCCATCGGGTTTTCCATCACACGCCCGATGAGGATGTATGCCTGCAGCACGGCCACATCCGATTCGCCGGGAGCGAGGGCCTTGGCCCGGTCGAGACTTGCCTGCGCCACATCGAGGGTACGCAGGCCCTGGGCGGGATCCTGGCTGAAGGTGTTGAACACAAAAATCAGGTTGGAAAACGCCGCGTAGTAATGCGGCAGCCACTGATCCGGCTCGGCGGCGGCAATACGGGCAAATGTGTTGGCGGCTGCCTGAAAATCGGCGGGGCCTTTGGCAGAGTCCAACTGCGCCACAGCGGCGGTCATGGCGGTGTGGTAGCGGTCGTTTTGGGCGGCAAGCAGGGCGGCTGTCAGGGCGAGGACGAGGGAAAAACAAATTTTTTTCATAGCGCAACTGGTGTTGTTTTCGGTAAAAATGATGCGCAAAGGTTTGTCCACCGGCAGGCCACACAAAAATGAAGGTGACCGAAACGCCGAAAACGGGGAGTGAACCGTCGCCCGACAGTTCGAGTTCGCATCCTTGCGCCTCCCCCAGGGCGTTGGGCGGGGACAAGCCCCGCCCCTACCTGACTCTGTGTCGAATGTATTCGTGCATTGGCCTTTTTCTCGTAGGGGCGGGGCTTGTCCCCGCCCAAGGCGGAAGCGGCAGGATTATGCACGACCGAAGCGCGGCGGTACCGAGGTCACGCCTGATTTCGATGCGTTTGCCCTGGCCCTGCCCCCCCCCCCGCGCGGAATACTTGCAACTCAAAACCCGAAACTCAAAACTCAAAACTACCGAACCGGTTCCAGGAAGTATTCTTCTGCGTAGATGGGCGTCTCGGTGACGGCTTCGATGTCAATGTTCACGGTGATATCGTCGAACCAGTTGCTGGTGCGGAATGCGAAGTAGTAGCTGCCTTCGAGGGGCGTGTAGCGGCGCTGCACGTCCACGCTGACGGAACTTTGCCAGAGGAAAGCCTGGTACTGCTCACGTTTTCTGAATTTTTCCACATTGTCTCCCGACAGCAGGGCGTACTCCACGGCCTCGCCCACTTTAGGCACGGAGAGGTCAATAGCCATGCCGAGGGCGAAAGCGGCGAGGGCCGTTTCCGGCGCTACGGGTAGCAGTTTGGCCGCGCCGGAATTGAGGGCGCTCGTGAGTTGGTCGGCGTCTTTCTTGCGGGCGTCGTTCAGCGCTTGCCCCACCGAGATGCGGTAGGCCCAGTTCACGGTATGCGGCGGCAGCGAAAACTGATAGGTTCCGACGGGATTTTTCAGGCCTAATTTGCTGGCGCTCACGTTTGTCTGCCCTTTGAGCGACACGACGTCCGGTTTTTTCCCCACGAGAATCAGGCGCCGCTGCTCGCGGTACTGCGGGAACTGTTGCAAGTCCCAGGGCACGCGGGTGTCCATGCGCTCGGTGACCGGGCCGGCCGGCGTGCGGGACAGCGTGAACCGGCAGACCTTTTTCCCCATGCCGCGCTCGCGCAGGGCCAGCGTGTACACGCCCGTTTGCGGGATCAGGATGGTTTTATTCAGGAAAGAATCCAGCGCGAAGTCGCTGAACAGCACCGGGCCGTTGTGTTGCCGAAACTCCACCTCGCGCACCTGTCGTCCTACCAGTAGTTCGATATGCAACGCGATCTGGTCGCCCTGCGCGAAGGCATAGGAGAAAACGTGGTCGCCGTCCATTTTGAAGGTTTGGTCGGCTACGGGGATCAGGGATTGGGTCAGGCCGGAAAACGGCAGAAAAGCAAGGAGCAGGCAGAATATTCGCATGGCAGGAGGCGGTGAAAATGAGGGCAAAGGTAGGGTATGTGCTACCCCGGTGCAGCCTGAAACGGGAAAAACATACTTTAGTTAAAATATTGAGTAAACTCCATCAATGTTTTGAGTAGTTTTGCTCAATATTTTGACTAAACTATTTTTTATGTTCCAACGAGCACATTTTCAGACACTTGAAAAGCGGCTGAAAGAACATCGGGCGGTCATACAGGTGCTGGCCGGGCCTCGGCAAGTGGGCAAAACCACCCTTGTTGGTCAGGTGCTTTCAGCGATCGGCATACCGAGTCACAGCGTATCTGCCGATGGCGTGGCCAATGCAGGCGCCGCGTGGCTCGAACAACAATGGGAAACGGCTCGGGTGAAATGCCGCCAATCGGGGGCAACCGAATACATTCTGGCGGTGGATGAAATCCAGAAAATACCGAACTGGAGCGAAACCGTCAAAGCCAACTGGGATGCCGACACGCGCCTCGGCATTCCGCTGAAAGTCGTTTTGCTCGGCTCGTCGCGTCTGTTGTTGCAACAAGGTTTGACGGAGTCGCTTGCAGGTCGCTTCGAACTCACCTACATCGGGCATTGGTCTCTGGCGGAAATGCAGGAGTCCTTCGGCTTTACTGCCGAACAATTTGCCTGGTTCGGCGGCTATCCTGGTACGGCCTGGCTCATCGAAGAAGAATTTCGTTGGAAAAAATACGTCACCGATGCACTCATCGAACCCAGCATTTCCCGCGATATTCTGGCGCTGACCCGGGTGGATAAACCTGCCCTGTTGCGTCGCCTGTTTGAACTTGGTTGCCTGTATTCCGGCCAAATTCTGGCATTCAACAAAATACTCGGCCAACTGCTTGATGTGGGAAATGTCACCACCCTCGCACACTACCTGACCCTGCTCGACTCCGCCGGTTTGCTGGGTGGGGTGGAGAAGTTTTCGGGCGACCAGATCCGGCAACGCCAATCCAGCCCGAAATTTCAGGTACACAACACGGCGCTGATTTCCGCCCAAATGCCGGAAGTTTTTTCCGAAATAAGAGCCATACCTGAAAAATGGGGCCGCGTAGTCGAATCGGCCGTGGGCGCGCATTTGCTCAACCATGCGCGGCAGGAAGGGTTTCGGCTGTTCTACTGGCGGGAAGGCAATCAGGAGGTGGATTTTGTGCTCCAGCATCGCGGCAAAACCCTGGCTATTGAAGTAAAAAGCGGCGTTTTGCGCGGCACATCGGGTATGGAAACTTTCAGGAAAAAATTCAGTCCGGACAAAATGTTGCTTGTCGGCCGGGACGGCCTGCCGTGGGAGATTTTTTTACAGACGAATCCCGCCGAACTTTTTTAGCCCCGTTCTGATAACGAGTTTGTAGGTTTGGTATTCATTGCCGCGATAGGTGTACCAAAATACAAACTATGAGATTCGCCTCCCTCTTGCTTTTGCTCGCAGCCCTGCTATCCGCCACGACACTTTCCGCTCAGGGAACCAAGGGCGCACACCCAGTCAACCAGTCCACCAATAAACCAGTCCACCAAACCCGTGCCGTCGTCATCGGCATCTCCGACTACCAGGACGCCGACATCCCCGACTTGCGTTTCGCGGATAAAGACGCGGAGGCATTTGCCAATTTCCTGCGTTCGCCAGCGGGCGGCGCGCTGGATGGCGACCACCTGAAAGTATTGACCAACCAAAACGCCACCGCCGGCCGCATCGCCGAGGCGCTCGACTGGCTCGTAGAGCAAAGCCGGGAAGGCGACCGGGCCTTCATCTATTTCAGCGGACACGGCGATGTAGAACGCAAACTCATTAGTCAGCCCGGCTTCCTCCTTTGTTGGGACGCGCCCGCACGCGTGTACATGGGCGGCGGCACCTACTCGCTGGCCTACCTGCAGGAAGTGGTCACCACGCTTGCGGTGCAGAACAAGGCGCGGGTGGTCGTTTTTTCCGACGCCTGCCACGCCGGTAAACTCGCCGGCAGCCAGATCGGCGGATCGCAGCTAACGGCGGCCAATATGGCCAAACAGTTTTCAAATGAAGTAAAAATACTCTCCTGCCAGCCCAACGAGTATAGCCTTGAGGGTGAACAATGGGGCGGCGGCCGCGGAGTGTTTTCCTACCACCTCGTGGACGGCCTGTTTGGGCTGGCCGACCGGAACGCCGACCAAATGACTACCCTCGGCGAACTCGACCGCTACCTCGAAGACCATGTGACCGCCGAGGCCGCGCCGCAAAGCCAGGTGCCGATGCTACTGGGCAGCAAAACCGAACCGCTGGCCGTGGTTGCCCCACAAATACTGGCCAATTTGAAAATGCACAAATCGGAAGGCTTGGCGGTTTTCATGGCCACCGAAGGCCGGGGTTTTGAGGAAGAAATCCTGGGGAAAGTGGACTCGAATATCCGGGAAATGTACCAAGCCTTCAAACTGGCGGTGCAGGAGAAGCGCTTTTTCGCTCCATCGAAAAACGTCGGCGAGGTTCAGAACCTCGCCGTTACGAACACAACCGCCGGAGTTCCGACCGCCGCCGATGCACTTTACGATCAACTCATCGGGGTGGAAGCGCTGGCGCCACTGCGCGGTATGATGAAACGCAATTACGCCGCCGCCCTGCAGGACGATGCCCAGCGGGTGCTGAACGACCTTGTGCGGCATGGCGTGGATAAAAGCCTGACCGATGCCGAGGCGCAAGGCATCTCGTATACCGCCTATCCGCGGCAATTGGATCGGGCCGCCGAACTGCTCGGGCAGGAAAACTATTTCTATCCCAGCCTCCGGGGCAGGAAAGCGCTTTTCGAATCTTTTCTGACCTCCGACCCGCAACTCGCTATGGCTAAATGCCGGGAGTCGTTGACGCACATCCCCGAATTCCCGCTGGCGTACTGGCGCATGGCATACCTGCAGCGCTGGAAGTTTGCCCATGTGGACTCCTCCCTGATTTTTATCCATAAAGCCATTCAAACGGCGCCAACCTGGGTAAGGGCCTACACCGATTACGCCTTGTACACTACGCACCGGGATTCTGCCGACCTGTACCTGCAGAAGGCATACGAGATGGATTCCACGTCTGCCGTGATGTGGTACAGCCGGGGATTGGTGTATTCTACCAGAAAAGAAATGGAACGCGCAGCCGAAGCCTACGAGCGGGCAATCGGCGCAGCCACGCAGGATGGCATCTGTTTCCCCTGCGCCTACAGAAATCTGTCCGCCTATTGGAGCCGGGAAGGTGACCTCAAGCGGGCAGAAGGTTACCTGATCGAAGGCTTAAAAACGGACTCGCTCAATTCGACACTTCTTGTCATCCTGGGCTCTGTGTACAAAAAGCGCGGGTTGTTCGACAAGGCGATTAATACGCTTAACAAAGCACTGAAAATTAACCCGCGCGATATGAATGGATGGGCATTGTTGACCTATGCTTTCCTCCAATCAAAGCAATACGAGGCCGGGGAAGCGGCCTGTAAACAAGCGCTGGAAATAATAAATGCCGACTTGACATATTCAAAAAATGCCTCTGTTGCCGATATTTATGAAAACTATGCGGACATTCTTGCGGCTACCGCCCGGCGCGAAGAGGCCCTCGGGTACTATCGGAAAGCGTTTGCCGGATTTTTTCAAGGTAACTTCACCGAATCAGCCGAGCGGGTGTTGAACCGCTGGGCAGGGTTGGATCCCGAAAACAAGGAAATGCTTTCCCAAAAATTCGATCTGGCAGTAAAAAAAGATGATCGGGCAGGAATCATCCTTGTCGGAAAAAAACTGCTTGCACTCGATTCCTCCCGTTTGCAGGTGTTGGATCAGACTGCATACGCCCTTCTCCGAAACGAAGCATACGAGGAGGCAGTTGTTTTTTACCAAAAGTCTGTCCGGTTGGATTCGAGTCAGGCAATGAATTGGATAAATCTGGGATTCTGCCTTTGCGAGTTGAAGCGCCATGCCGAAGGGCAGTTTGCCTTCCGGAAAGCTATTTTGATAGATTCTACCGGAGCCATCGTCTGGAATAATCTGGGCAGTTCCTATCTCGAGACCGGCAGATACGCCGAGGCGGAACAGGCGCTGCAAAAAGCCATTGCGATAAATCCGACCTTCGCCAATCCCCGCAAACACCTCGGTATGGTCTTTTTCAAAACTAACCGCCCCGATGAGGCCCGGCAAAACTTTCTCCAAGCGATAGCACTCAACCCCAACTATGCCGGGGCGATGCTCGGCATGGCTTATTTATCCGCCGAAGCCTTGGCGAAGGCGGACGCACCCGCCTCCGCCAAGGCTTCGGCGGGCAAGGAAGCCATTGGCTACGTCGAGCAAGCCATCGGCAAGGGCAGCACCTTCGAGCAATTGGAGGCCGACGAAGACCTCGCCCCCCTCCGCGCCCTGCCGGAGTGGAAGACGCTGATGAAAAAGCATTTTCCGGATATGTTGAAAGACTAAAACCTCCTTGCTTTGCACCTGAAACCTGGTTAAGTTTTTAAGTAAAGTTCATTCAACCTGACTCGAATTACATGGAAATACTGTTTCACAGCGGCGAAAAACGCTATCAGGCCGACCTGTCGCAACCCATAGATTTGTCTTTGGTATTGCGCAACGGACTGGACAATCCCAACTGTTTCTGGGCGCCCCCGGTCGAGTTCAGCCCGGTGGTAGCGGGCGATTTTGTAGGCAGTACGGAACGCGGCGGCCCGGTTAATTTTTTCAATGTCCGCCTGAACCCGCACGGCAACGGCACCCACACGGAATGCGTGGGACACATTGCCCGTGAGCGATATGTGCTGCACGCGTGTTTGCGCGAGCACCATTTTTTAGCAAAAGTCGTGAGCCTGTACCCGCGACCGACCGACAACGGCGACCGGGTAATTTTTCGGGACCAGATGGAAGAGGTTTTCCGGGCAGGGGAGGCCGAAGCGTTGGTTTTGCGCACATTGCCCAACGACGATCTGAAAAAAACGCGCAATTACTCCGGCGCCAACCCGCCCTACCTGCACCACGAGGCGGTGGCATTTTTAGTGGAATGCGGCGTACAACATCTTTTGCTTGACCTCCCCTCTGTGGATCGGGAAGAAGACGGCGGGCAACTGCTGGCACACCGTGCGTTCTGGCAATACCCGCATGCGGTACGCGAGCGGTGTACCATCACGGAAATGATTTTTGTACCGGACGCGGTAAAAGACGGCTACTACCTGCTGAACCTGCAAACCGCGTCGCTCGATCTGGATGTAAGCCCTTCAAAGCCGGTGCTTTACGCCGTGCTGGAGGCATAGGCCTCAAATGCCGTAATTGTCAATAAAATCGCGGTATCGCTCGTCTTCGCGCAGCACATCGGGATTGCCGAGCATGATCACCTGTTCGCGGGCACGGGTGAGGGCTACGTTGAGTTTTCGATCCACGCCCTCGGTGGAAAGACTGACCAATTTGGCCAACTGGCCGGCGCTGTGTACGCAGCAGGAAATCAGGATCACTTCGCGGGCGCCGCCCTGGTAGCGTTCCACCGTGTCAATCGTGATTTCGTCCGGGTCGAGGCCTGCCGCTGCAATTGCCTGTCGGATTTGCGCGATCTGGGCACGCCAGGGGGTGATGATGCCGAGGCTGTGTTGCGGCCGCCAGGGTTTGCCCTGCGCTGCATACAGGTCTTTGAAATACCGCACCAGCCGGGCGATTTCAGCCGCTTCTTCCGGCGCAGTTTTTTGGTTGGGCAGGGCCAGCGGGGAGATGACGGGGATAAAAAGGACGCGCGACCCCGGCCCCTCTCCCTGGGGGGAGGGGGGCTTGAACTCAAATGCGTCTGGGTTTTCGAGTTTTGAATTCAAGGTTTCGCCAACTTGGGATAATTCATTTTCTCGGGATGTAGCCCCCCTCCCCCCCGGGGGAGGGGCCGGGGGTGGGGTTGACGCTCGATGCTGATAATGCCCCTCCTCCGCACCTTCCTCAGCCAGGGTTTTCAGCATACCATCGTAAAAATGTTCGTTTGGAAAATCCATGATATCGGCATGCATGCGGCCCTGGCGGTAGAGTTGGCCGTAGTGCTGGTGCAGCCCCAGTTCCACGCAACGGCGATACAAACGTTCGAAGTACGAATCGCGCAGGTCGGTCAGACCGATGGAATGGAGGTCGGGATCGTCCACGCGGGTCAGTTCGGGGGCCTGGGCCGTGACGGCGGGTAGTTGGCGATGGTCGCCGATAAGCACTGTATGTTCGAAGCGGGTGAGCAGGCCGATCAGTTGCGGTTCGAGGATTTGCGACGCCTCGTCCACGATAAGCCGTTGAAATTTTTTGATTTCCAGCAATTTATCATTCTGGGAAAATGACGCCAAGGTGCTTGCCACAATGCGAAAAGGCTCCAGCACGGCCCGCAGTTCGGCGCGAGTACGCACACCGGCAATACGCGTGCCGAGCAACTGCTCCCGGAAGCGTTCGGCAGTAGAATACCGGGAGCCGATGCGCAGGTACTGCTCCCGGATATTGCCGCCGAGGCTGTCCAGCGCTTCGCAGATTTCATCTACCGCGCGGTTGGTGTAGGCCAGCAAGACGAGGTTGTCGTTGGTGTCGCGCAGGATACCGGCGACGAGGTCGCGAAGCATGACGCTGGTTTTGCCGGTGCCGGGTGGTCCCCAAAGGAGGAAAACCCCACCCCCAACCCCTCCCCCGGGGGGGAGGGGGGCTACATCGTGGGTAGGGTTGGGGTTTTCGGGTGGGGATGCCCCACCCGCGACGCCCCCATCCCCTCCCCCTTGGGGGAGGGGGGCTTGATCGCGAGAAATGGGTTGTGTTTCAGAAAGGGATGCCAGTTCTGCTTTGCGTTTTGCAAGTGCGGCGCGGAGTTTTTGGAGGGTTTGCCTCGTTTGGTTGAGTACTTCCTCGTTGCTGAAACGGACGACCTCAAAGCCACACAGATTTAGATGTTCGGTTCGTAGTTGATCCCACTCGGGTTGGTAGTCGTGAATGTTTCCGTCCACTTCCACAACAAACCGATATTCAAGAGAAACGAAATCTGCGATATAGTCTTCGATGGCATGTTGTCGCCTGAACTTGATGCCGTCCAGTTTTTTGCCCCGTATTTCCTCCCAGAGCGCAGCCTCCGCCGGTGTTTGAAATTTCCGAAGCCCCCTGCAAAATTCTTTCAGGTACCGCCAGCGTACGACATCCGTTGTCTCCTGCGGCTGATCATACGCCCCAATTTTTTTCTTGCCATCACCTAACCTATTGCCCCCCTCCACGATGTAGCCCCCCTCCCCCTTGGGGGAGGGGTTGGGGGTGGGGTTGACACGCGGCGGGCCAAAGGCCATTACCCGCCTTCGCACCTCCGCCCCCGCCTTCGCCCACTCGAACAACCCCCGGTACATGGCCACAAAACCCATATCCAGCGAATCCGGCTCAAGGTGCCACAGGCTGCCGGTCTCGAAGGGTTTGAGGTTGAACTGACGGTAGCGAAGTTGTACCGCCACGTGTTCGGGGCCAAGTTCCACGATTGTACATTTGATGACCTGATGATCCAGCACGGTATCGCTTTCCGTTTCGGCGGGATAGAGCACAGCGATGTCGCCCACGCGGAAATTGGCCAGGGGATTGGTTTTTTCCGTTTTGCGGAATACGATTCCCGGATCGGGTTGATCGGCGCGGTTTTCCAGAATTTCGAGGTGGCTGAGGATGGCAAACGCCTCCTGCTTTTCCGAAAAACTGCTGCGCCACAGGGCGGCGTTGCCGTTGAGCGCGTCGCTGTTTTCCTCACCCACTTTGGTCAGCCACTGTTCGCGGGCAATGAATCCGGCAAAAGCATTGAAATATTTTTTTTCCAGTGGACTCAGTTTGCCGTAGGCGGATTCAAATATCCCAAAGTCGCGAGCCATGAAATCGCGGGGATCGGCTGCCCGGTCGGTGCGCAGGCGCTGGAACAACGGTACTTCGAGGTCACCGGGGCGAATACGAGTAAACAAGTACTCGATGCCAACCAGGTGATTGCGCACCTGTAAGGCTTCCCATTGTTCGGGGGCAACTGTGGGCGCAAACCGCAGCGGCTGTAGCTCGGCGCCGGAATAGAGGATGTACTTGGCTGGATCGGTGGCCGGGCCGAACACCGAGCGCACGAGCAGGTCGTAGAGCAGGGTTTGGGTAAAATGGCTGCGCGTGATGCCGTAACTATTGGGTTTGAACGCCGCACCGCTCTTGAGTTCGACAATAGCCGAGCGCTCGTCGGTGTGGTAAAACAGGTCGAGGCGCCCCTGCAGGCCGTATTGTTCGCTGTAAAAAGTGGGTTCCAGCACGCAATTTTCAGGCTCGATATTTTGCTGCGCAAATCCCGTTTGGGCCATCATTTTCAAATTCAAATAGTGTTTCTGGGCCTTGTTTGAAATTTCGCGCACCTCAGCGTCGGTCATGGGTGCGTACACGAACGGGTAGAGCCGGAAGGTTTCGCGCAGCAGGTCCGGGAAACCGGCTGTCGGCTCGTTCAGCAGGCGGTCGAGAAAGTGATTGGCAATGTTTCCCAGCAGAATAGCCGGCGTGGACTCGTAGGGCAGGAATTTTTTGACCAAATACGTCAGCGGCTGCGGGCCTTCGGGTTTGAAACACTCGGAAATGGCCGACACGTCCATGAGGTAGTCCGGCTCCACCACAAACACGCGCGGGCGATAGCGGCCCTGCGCGTCCACGTCCACTTCCAGCAAATTGAGCGTAACGGGAAACCCGAACACCGTGCGCAGCAGGCGGATGGTCGGGTTGAAATTATCATTCCGGTCGGGCAGGTTGTAGCGCACCCGGATGGGCACGCCGGGGTTTTCGTCGTCGTAGGCCACGAGGCATTCCTGCTCGGGCTCGTCGCGCACGGCCACCACGCGGGCACGGGCCTTGTAGTCCCAAATATCGGGCGGATCGAAGCGCCACTCGCCCTCGGCAGGCAGGTGCTCCAGCACTTCGGGCGGGATGGCGGTTTTGCACACGATCAGCACTGTTTCGGCCACAGCCTGCACGCCGAGGCGCAGCTCGCGGTCGCTCGCCGTGCCCTGTCCGGCCCGCACCCGTACCGCCACACGCCGGAACTGGTGGATCACGCGTAGCGTGTCGGGCTGCATCTGGTACTGGTGCCCGGCGTAACTGATGCGGGCGAACAAGGTGCTGAACGCCAGTTGTTCCTGCTTGGTGGCCTCGAAAAACAGGCGCTCCAGCAGGGTGGCCAGCGCCAATACCTTTTCCCGCGCGCCCCAGTCGGGGTGCTCGGCGATACGGACAAGTTCGCGGTAGAGGAGCGGAGCGGCGGTAGGCAGCATGCTGGGGGCGCGTATAACTTTGCGAGGTAGGCAATTCAAGTTTCCAGAAAATCAGTAAACCCTTTCGCGCTCAATCCACTTTTCAACTCTTCGTCGTTAGTCCATAATTTGGCCTCCAACTCGATGGCAAGTGCCACAATGGGTATATCCTTGACATCCACATCAAAGACTAAACGCATCGCTTCCTTCCAAGATTTTGGAGAAATGACACCTTCGTTGAGCAGGTTAATTTGTTTCAACAATTCGTAGAGGGCTCCCAATATTTCTTCCTCGGAAAGTTCGCTGTACTTTTTGATGCGATCCTTATGCTTAAAGAGTTCAACAATGGTGAAGTAGACACCATAGTACTCGTAGCCTTGCTCGTTTTTTATAAGGGTATTGGCATACCGGTTATGCTCACGCAGAAGGGCTGAAAAAAGGATATTGGTGTCTACAACCACTTTCATTTTGCCTCAATTTTTGCGAGAATCCGTTCCTTATTTGCCTCCCACCAACTCGACTTGATCTCTTCAGAGAGTTGCCAGGCCTTCTTTTCGGTCATGGCGCTTTTATTGATCAACTCATAAAACCGAAGCAAATCGAGCAACTTCTGTATTTCCTTTTCTGAAAGCAATTCCCGCGGAATGGTCAGGATCAGATTCGGGCCTTCGCTGACAATTGTTCCCATGTCGTTTATATTTGAAAAAGAGAAAATAAAACCTATTTACATGCCAAAGATAAGGCAAACCTTTCCGGTTTGCCAATTATTGCCGGGTCAGGAGTAAGAACGGCATGGGTACTCGCTTCCTTCCTGCACAAAACCCCTACTTTTACACCCCGAATTCACCCACGCACATGGCCACACCCCGCACTGTCGCATTTCATACCCTCGGCTGCAAGCTGAACTACTCGGAGACTTCCGCCCTCGCGCGTCTGTTCGAAGACAAGGGCTATTGGCCCGTCCGCTTCGAGGAGGGCGCCGATATTTATGTCATCAATACTTGCTCCGTCACCGAACAGGCCGACAAGGAGTGCAAAAAAATCGTGCGTCAGGCCCTGCGCCGCCAGCCCGAGGCCTTCGTGGTGGTGACGGGCTGCTACGCCCAACTGAAACCGCACGACATCGCTGAAATCCCCGGTGTGGACCTTGTACTTGGCGCCGGCGAAAAATTCCGCATCCTGGATTATGTGGACGACCTGTCCAAAGCCCAGGGCAAGGGTATGGTACTCGCTGGCGAAGTGCGCGACGTGAACACGTTCAGCGCCTCGTTTTCCTTCGGCGACCGCACCCGCTCATTTCTGAAAGTGCAGGACGGCTGCGACTACAAGTGCTCATTTTGCACCATTCCCCTCGCCCGCGGCGCCAGCCGTTCCGATACCGTGGAAAATGCCGTGGCCAACGCCCGAAATATTGCCGCTCAGGGCACACAGGAAATCGTGCTTACTGGCGTCAACCTCGGCGATTTCGGCAACGGCACAGCAGTTATTGAAGGTGAACGCCCGAAAAAGGAGGCGCTTTTCATTGATCTTATCCGGGAACTGGACGCCGAAGTGGACATCCCGCGTTTCCGCATCAGTAGCATTGAGCCAAACCTGCTGACCGATGAGGTGATTGCCTTTGTAGCCCAAAGTCGGCGCTTCATGCCGCATTTTCACATACCGCTCCAGTCGGGCAACGACAAGCAACTGCGCGACATGCGTCGCCGCTACCGCCGCGATTTGTATGCGGCGCGGGTGGAGGCTATCAAAAAACACATGCCCCACGCCTGCATCGGCTGCGACGTGATCGTGGGTTTCCCCGGCGAAACGGAGGAGGATTTTTTAGAAACCTACCGCTTCCTGCAGATGCTGGATGTGTCGTACCTGCACGTATTCACCTACTCCGAGCGGGCCAATACGCCGGCTTTGGAAATGCCCGGCGCAGTGTCGGTGGAGGAGCGCCGCCGCCGAAACCAGGCTTTGCGCGGGCTGTCGGAAATGAAACGCCGGGAGTTTTACCGCCAACACCTGGGGACTGTACGGCCCGTACTGTTTGAGCAGCACAAAAACCCGGCGTTTTTGAGTGGCTTTACCGACAACTACATCAAAATTGAAATTGCCGCCCAATCCGGTCTGGTAAATTCCATTACACCCGTATTGCTGGAATATTTGTCTGCCGACGGTGAAGTCATGCTTACCAGTTGCGAACTAATGAGCGGGGTTTTTAGTAATGAGGCCGTCTCATAAGTCGCACTTATGAGGCGGTCTTTTTCATTTCAGGCGGCCCACTTGTTGGTTTGGAACTTTCCGCAGCCTGATGCTTGAGGGTGGACGATAGTATCAAAGAGGCTCCAAAAATCGATTTTTGAT
>JAEUUV010000212.1 GCA_016787285.1 Saprospiraceae bacterium
GTCGAGGCGGAAATAGGCGGGTAACTGCTCCGAAAAGGCGCGGCTTTCGTCGCGCACGGTTTCGCCTTTTTCGATGGACGCGGCCAAGTCAATAGGCGTGTCGTGCTGCCCGCCCATCCAGGTCAGTTTCAGGTTGAGGCCAAATGTGCGGTTCTTCCGGCCCCGGTTCCAGTTCCACTCCTTGCCGGCCACGAGGCTGTTCACGAAACCGGTATTGAACCGCGTGTTGCGCCACACCTCGTCGCCCCCCCGGTACTCCGAGCGGAACAGGGAAGCGGAGAGCAGGAAGTAAAACCCGTCGGTGAGGAATTTTTCCGCCGTCAGTTCCGCGCCGTAGTTGCGGCCCTTGCCCCGGTTGGCCAGAGTCTCGCCCCCAAATCCGTCGCGCAGGTTCAGCAGGGAAAACGCGTCGCGCACGTCGCGGCTCACAGGCACATCGAACAGCGCCTGGTAGTACAGTTCCGGCTTGAGGCGCCAATTGCCCGGCAGGCTGTGGTCGTACGACAGCACGAGGTGGTGCGCACGGCTGGACGCGAGGCCGCGGTTCGGCAAAGCCCCGTTTGCGTCCCGGACAAAATACACGCCCAGTGGTTGTAATTGCCCATGCAGGCCGTAGCCAAGGCTGAGCGATTGCCGTTCGTTGAACGCGTACCGAACTGCCGCGCGCGGCTCCACCGAGTACGTGTTGTTCAGAAAAAAGTACAGCATGTGCGCACCCGCATTCAGCGTCAGGCGTTCGGAAGGCCGGTGTTGCCACGAGACAAATGCGTCGGCAGACGTAGCCGTGCCCTCGGTGTTGATTTGCTCCACGAGGCGTTCGGACGCGTCGTCCCACTCGTTTTGACGCAGGCTGTAGCCCAGGAAGTTGATGTACGCCCCGGCGCGCAGCAGGTTCCGGGCGTTGAATTTGTGCGTCAGCGTCGAAGAAACCGTGGTTTTCACCTGATCGTAAGCCCCGTCTTCGGTGCGGCGCAGGCTGTAGTCGGGCTGATACTCGTCGTTTTGAAAACCGTTGCGGGTACCCGACACAGCCACCACATTGCGCAGGAACGTATTGTCGCCCAGCACCATGCTGTGCGTCAGCCCCAGCACGCCCGTATTGGCGCTGAAGTTCCAGTGGCGCTGCGTGCCGCCGTCTTCCAGCCAGGCGCTGGAATCGGCCTTGCCCGCGTAGTTTTGTTTGCTCAGGCCGCCGATACCGAACAGGGAAAATTGCCCGAGTTTGCCCGCCGGCATCCAGAGGTTGAACGACAGGTCCTGGAAGTCCGTTTGGGCGTCGCCGAGGCTGACGCCGAGTTTGCTCAGCAGCGAGAGCGTGGAGTAGCGGTAATTGACCAAAAACGAACCGGTTTGTTTGCCGAAACGCATGGGGCCTTCTGCGGCGGCGTCAAGGCCGAGCAGTCCGGCCTGAAACGTGTACTCGCGCTTTTCGGAGTTTCCTTTGCGGAGTTTCAGGTCGAACACGCCGGACAGGGCGTTGCCGTACTCGGGAGCAAAGGCGCCGGTCATAAAATCCGAGTTGGACAACAACTGCGCACTCAGGATCGAGATGCCGCCGCCCGAGGTGCCCACGGCAGAAAAGTGGTTGGGGTTGGGAATGTCCACGCCCTCCATCCGCCAGAGCAGTCCGTTGGGAGCGTTGCCGCGGATGGCAATGGAGTTATTGCCGTCGTTGGTGGTGGCCACGCCGGCGAATGCCGAGGCCATACGCCCGGGGTCGTTCACGGCTGCGGCGAAGCGCTGGGTTTCCTCTACCGAAAAGGTGCGCGCACTCACTGTGGCCAGTTCGTTCAGCGGTTTTTGTTTGTCAATTTTGGCACGCACCACCACTTCCTTGGTCATAAGCAGGTCTTCCTCCAGTTCGATGGTGAGTTCCACCTCTTTGCCGGAGTTTAGCGTAATGTTCGGTACGATGGCCTCTTTGTAGCCGAGGTACGTCACGCGCAAGGTATGTTTGCCCACCGGAACCGACGGCAGGCGAAAACGTCCGTCGGAGTCGGTGCCTGTGCCCATAGGCAACTCGGCGCTCAGGAGCACCACGGTAGCGCCGGCGAGCGGGGTTTTCACCGTTTTGTCGAGCACAATGCCTTTCAGGTTTTGGGTGAAATTCTGGGCATTGGCCGAACCGGCAAACAGCAAGAGGAAGAGCGGGAAAAAGATGTTCTTGTGCATGAAGTCTGTGTTTGGATGTTTTTTCTGAAACCTGGAGTGCATATCCATTTGTGAAAAATCACCCGTAGACACGGAAGGGGTCGGGTTACCCTGACGCGTTTTTTTTAAAAAATAATTCTTCCCCCGCATCAGGGTGCCCCACCCCCTTCCGTGTCTTAGCATTGTTCAAAACCCGTAACACGTTGGAACATCAAAACGAATACACCCAGACGGATGCCTTGCGGCGCGGCGACGAGGCCGCGTTCGAGGCCGTTTTCCGGCAGTGGTACGAACCGCTCTGCGGGTACGCCGCGCGCCTGACCGACGGCGACCTTGACGGTGCTGAAGACCTCGTGCAGCAGGTTTTTGTCAAACTTTGGGAACAGCGCGAAGGCCTCGACATCGCCTGGTCGCTCAAGAGTTACCTGTACAAAACCGTGCATAACGCCGCCCTCAACCGGATTCGATCCGCCAAAACCCACTCGAAGTACCTGGATTTCAATGCTGCTCAATTGGAAAAAGAATACGCACCACCCGACTACCCCGCCCGCGAACTGGCCGGCCGCCTGCAAGCAGCCCTGGAAAAACTGCCGCCGCAGTGCCGCCATGTGTTCGAACTGAGCCGGTTCGAGGACTTGAAGTACCGCGAAATCGCCGACCAACTCGGCATTTCCATCAAAACTGTCGAAACCCAGATGGGTAAGGCGCTGCGCATCCTCCGTTTCCAGTTAGCCGATTACTTGGTCACGCTATTCGGTTTCTGGTGCTGCTTGAGTGCCGCCGGCTGAGTGTTATTTCAACCAAATAACTGGACACATTTAATTGACAAATTCTGTGTGACGTCTGTGCCTTGGTCTGTGTACCGTCTGTGTGAAATTTATCATGTTTGGCGTCGTACGTAGTATGTTTCACACAGACGGTACACAGACCAAGGCACAGACGTCACACAGAATATTGTCCCAAATAATTTGTACTACATAACTCAATTATTGCAACCTGCTGCACAAATAATGGAATCTTACGACGAACATACCGATACCCTGATCGCCCGGCACCTTGCCGGCGAGTCCACACCCGAAGAGGAGGCTACATTGCTGGCTTGGGCCGATGAGTCGCCCGAAAACCGGCGCTACCTGACCGATTTGCAGGCGCTCTGGCAAAAAACACCGGCGCTGCGTCCGGCTCCCACCCGCGCGGTGGACACCGAGGCGGCCCTGCTCCGGGTAAAAAACCGACTCCGAAAAAACCGCCCGCGTATGGTGCGGCTGTCGGTCGTGTGGCGCGCCGCTGCTGCCGTGGCATTGATGCTGGCCGCGGCGTATTTCTTCCGGCTCCGCAACCTTCCGCAAACAGGGAGCGTCTTGGTTGCCACCGATACCGCTGTTTCGGAAACCCTGTCCGACGGCTCGGTTGTGACGCTTGACCCGCGCTCGGGATTGTCGCTCGACGCCGGTTTTAATAACCGCGAACGCCGTATCCGGTTGCACGGCGCCGCTACGTTCGACGTGCAGTCCGACTCGTCCCGACCGTTCATCGTGGCACTTAACGACCTGGAAGTGCAGGTGCTCGGCACGGTGTTCCGGGTAGATAATCTTTCCGACCCCACACAGGTGCGTGTTGCCGTGACGGAGGGCCGTGTGCAGGTACTCGCTCGCGGGCAAACGCTGATACTCGCTGCGGGCGCCCGGGCGGTTTTTAATCTGAAAACCGGCACCCTCGCGCCCGCGCAGGCGGGAGGACGCGTGCTCCGCTTCGACGCTACCCCGCTGCGCGATGTCGTACGGGAAGTCGAGCGCGCATACGGTGTGCGGGTCATCCTGAAAAACAAGGCGCTGGAAAACTGCCTGCTCACGGCTCGCTACAACAACCTGCCTGCCGACCGCGTACTGGCGCTGGTGGCCGAGTCATTTGCCATCTCGCTGCAAAAAACGCCCGACGGCTACGAACTCAGCGGAGCCGGCTGCAACTAAAAAAGCCCTGAAAGGGCGCCATTCATCAATACAGGGCGACAGCCCTGTGAGCGTAAAAACTATGAAACAGACACTTCTCCTGCTGCTGCTCACTGCAGTCCACACCCTCTACGCCGGCGACGTACTCGAACGCCGCATCACCGCACACTTCAATGCGGAACCGCTCAAATCCGCGCTTGACGAAATTGCCCGGCAAGGCGGCTTCGAATGGTCGTACAATTCCCGAATCCTCGACGCAAACCGGCGCGTCACACTGCACGCCGAGGGCTGGACGGTGCGTGAAACCCTGACCATCGCACTCGGCGACGACTATACGTTCAAGCCTAACGGCGAGTACCTCATTTTGAAAAAGAACAAAAAAACGCAGCAGCGCCTCAGCGGCTACCTCACCGACCCACGGACGGGCCGTAAAATTCCCAATGCCACGGTGTACGACCGCCAAACGCTGCGTTCCACCACCACCGACAGCAGCGGGTTTTATCAGCTGGAGGTATCGCCCCACTCGGAGGTGGTAATTTCCAGACTCGACTACCGCGACACGGTTTTTCAGGTAACCTCCCAAACGCCGCGTTTTTCACACCTCGAACTGGTACCCGAGTCGGCGTTCCCCGAGCCGGCGGCGCCCTCCTTGCGCAAGCGTTTGGCACGCACCTCGTACGCGCTGGAGCGGTTTTTTGTCCATGCTTCACAGCGTTTCACCGCCCTGAACGTGCAGGATTCGCTGCATCGGCACTTCCAACTCTCTTTTGTGCCCGGCATCGGCACCAACCACCGCCTGAGCGGCAGCGTAGTGAACGACTGGTCGGTCAACATTCTCGCTGGCTACTCGCGCGGCAACCGTATCGCCGAGTTCGGCGGCATCGGCAACATCACCCGGGAAAACATGACGGGCCTTCAGGCTGCCGGTGTGTTCAACAACCTCGGCGGCAACGCTACCGGGGCGCAACTTGCCGGCGTGTACAATTTTACGGGCGATACCCTGCGCGGTCTTCAGGCGAGCGGTGTGGTCAACGTGGCCGGATATGGACAAGGCGTACAGGCAGCCGGGGTGCTCAACCTGGCGCCGCACGGCTATTTCTCCGTACAGGCAGCCGGTGTGGTGAATATCGCCGACTCCGTGGCGGTACAAGCGGCGGGCGTCTGGAATCAGGCTGATTATTTGTCGGGGCTTCAGGCTTCGGGAGTGAGTAACCATGCCCACATGGCCACCAATGCCGTGCAATTGGCCGGGCTGACCAACACCACGGGCAGCGGCAGCAGGATGCAGGTGCAAATCGCCGGACTTGCCAACGTGGCCGACACGTTGGTTAGCGCGCAGGTGTCGGGATTTTACAACCATGCGCGGCGCCTGCACGGCGTACAGATCGGGATTGTCAACTATGCCCGGGAAAACCGCGGCCTCCAACTCGGACTGGTCAACCTGTCGAAAGAAGGCGGCTACCTCGCGCTCGAAGGCAGCATGAACGATGTGCTGCCCGCCAACCTGACGTTCAAATCGGGCAGCCCGGGGTTTTACATTTCGCTGCTCGCCGGCGCGAAACCGGATTCCAGTACGCAGCAAACGCTTTGGGCGTATGGCCTGGGTGTCGGTACCCGGGCGCGGTTCGGCACCTGGGGCGGACTTACGTTTGACCTGAATTTCCGGCACCTCAACGAGGGCAGCCACGACAATTACTGGCAGGAATGGGCGCAGTTTGCCCTTGCGCTGGACGTGCGCATTGCAGGTGGCTTGCACCTGAGCGGCGGCCCGACGATGAACGTGTTCGTCTCGGACCCTGCCGTAGCGGAAAGCAGTGCCTTACGGGAACGGGTGGTGCGGCGGAATATCCTGTTTGAAAACGAAGGCGACGGCTGGGTCTCCGGCTGGGTCGGCTGGACGGCCGGGCTGCGGTGGGTGTTTTAACCGCGCTACTTCTGCAAATTGAAGCGCAACAACATTCCTTCCCCCTTTTTCCCTTCGCTGGCCAGGAAAAGATTGCCTTCCGAATCAAATGCAATGCCCTCTGGTTGCGGCAGCACTTTTTTGTCGAGCCGGACGGCGTAGCGGATTTTTCCGGTGGTGTAGTCCAATACAACCAGGCGCTTGAGCGCCGTGGAAAGTACATACACATCACCCGTGATCGGGTGTACGGCTATCCCGGAAGGGCTGAAGTAGTGGTGTTTTTCCTGATCGAGATACGGCAACAGTTCATTCACCTCAAGGGGGTTTATGTTGAAAACCGGGATTGAGTCCAGTTGCTTTTTGCGCAAATCGAACGCATAAATGCGTCTGGCATACGTGCTGTCGGGGTCGCCTTTGCAGGCCAACAGCAAGGCGTTGCGTTTTTTGTCGTACCCAAGCCCTTCCACATCGTCGGTTTTGGAAAGGAACGTTTTGAAGGATTCGATTTGGGGTTTGTCCGTTTTCCAGCGGTCAATTTCGAACACTTCGCCATTGCTTCGCACGGCATACAGGCACTTGCGCACCAATTCTACGCCCTCGAAGTCGCCTTTTTCGCGGAAAAGCACGCGGCGCACGATAGCCCCGCCGCCTGCGCCGTCCAGAAAAAGTACTTCGCCGCGCTCGTCCGAAATGGCGCAAAAGATACCTGGCTCGTCGGTCGGACCCAGACCGGATACCTCGTACAGGTCTTCACTGACGAAATTGATTACCAGCGAGGGTTCATGGAGGCGGTAAGGAATGCTGTCGGGATTTGCGCCGAACAGTTGGGCTGCGCAGCAAAGTACCGGCAGCAGGAAGGCAAACAGGTGTTTATTCATAGCGGGCAATTAGCAGGATGATACCGAATGTACGTTTCGGCGGGCAGGTAAATTGCCCGGAAATTACTCTTCTTCCCGGAATACTTCGATTTCGTGTGTGCGCACCACAAGGTCGGTAAACTTGCCTTTGAAACGTGTGGCTCGCACAATGTGGTTGTCAATCCAGTGGTAATTGCCGCCACGCGGCTTGCCGAAGAGGATACCGTGGTATTTGAAGCCGTGTTTGTTCAACCACTGTTCCGTGACCGGGCGGTGTGCCTCGGTGCGGCTGGTGAAAAAGAAAATGATATGGCCTTCGTCGTACCATTTGTTCAGCATGTCCAGCGCATCCGGGTATGGGAGCACGGTAGCCATGCGATCCGGCTCCTCATTGGGTACATCGTCGCAGATGGTTCCGTCAATGTCAATTAAAAAATTGCGGATATTTTCAGGGAGCACCGGGCTGATTCGCTCGCCTTTTTCGTTGAAAATTTCCCGCAGGCCGCTACCGGCCCCATTACTTGCAGACTCCATGATGGTGTGTGTTTTACGCAAAGGTAAAGACGAAAACGCGGTACTTTTTAACTGCCTGGCATGTTTTCCGGCAAAACGCTTACGTTTGGGCGAAATCAGCGCACCAACCTCCTTCTTGGCGGTCGGATAGCGTCCGACAACATTTATTTTTCTATGACCCAGTTCGACACAAAAATCGGAGCTGATCCGGCCACGGCTGCACAATGGCTGCTCGCGGGCGAGTGCGTGGGCATTCCTACAGAAACAGTTTACGGCCTGGCTGCCAATGCCCTCGATCCGGCGGCAGTCGTGCGGATTTTTGAAATCAAAAACCGCCCGGCGTTTGATCCGCTGATCGTGCATGTGACCGGAATTGCCCAGGCAGAACGGTATGCAATCGACTTCCCCGAGCCCCTGCGACGGCTTGCCGAAAAGTATTGGCCGGGGCCGCTGACGGTGCTTGTGCCCAAACACGAAGCGGTGCCCGACATGGTCACCTCCGGTTTGCCACGCGTAGGGTTGCGGGCGCCGGCACATCCGGTAGCGCAGGCGCTACTTCGGGCCTTGCACTTTCCGCTGGCTGCCCCAAGCGCCAATCCGTTCGGATACATCAGCCCCACCCGGGCGCAGCATGTGTATGATCAGTTGGAGGGAAAAATTCCGTATATCCTCGACGGCGGCCCTTGTGTGGTAGGCGTGGAAAGCACCATCGCCGGGTACGAAGAGGGGCAAGTTGTGGTGTACCGGCTTGGCGGACTTTCACTGGAAAAGATCGAGGAGATCGCAGGCTCCGTTCGGATATCGCTGAACCAAAGCAGCAACCCTGCCGCGCCGGGTATGCTCCTGTCACACTACGCCCCCCGCAAACCGCTGCGAACGGTGGACGGAGGACAATGGCAGGACGGCGAGGATCGGGCCGCTATCGGGTTGTTGTTGTTTCAGGACAAAGAAGACTTGCCGAAACACACGCAGAAGATCGTGTTGTCGAAGTCAGGTGACCTGGCAGAGGCTGCCCAAAATTTGTTTTCTGCCTTGCGCTTGCTGGATCAGGCCGGGGATGTGGAGGAAATATGGGCAGAACTATGCCCCGATACCGGACTTGGCCGCGCAATCAATGACCGCCTGCTCCGAGCCGCAGTCAGGGATGTATGACGCGTATTGACCAACTTTTTTTTGCAAAAACTAAGCCATGCTGCCGCCTCCGAAGCAGCCCATTGTGAATCTATTGTGTCAAGGAAGTTAATATTTTTTAAAAAGAAAAACTAACGGTTGGACACTCCGGTTAATGTACATACTTTCGTCCGAGTTTTAACATGTTTGCCGATGAAGCACATCTTACCCTTTCTTATTTTTCTGCTTGCGAGTATCGCCGTGCAAGCCCAACATTCGATCAAAGCAGAGCTGAAGATCTTCCCCAATCCAACTTCGGAGTATATTTCCGTGCAGGATGGCGATGACGTCGTCGGGTATGTGGTCTTCTTTAATCTCGTAGGCAAAAAAGTCAAAGAATACGAGTACGTCAAAGGTGAGACTCTGTTCGTAGCCGACCTGCCCAAAGGGATGTACCTCGTTCAAATTCAGGACCGCTCACGCCAGGTGCTCAAAACGCAAAAAGTGGACAAGCAGTAAAAACTGTGTCCCCCCTCCACCACCAAGGCCACTTAAAAACACTGAACCTGCACTGAGAAAAATCTTGGTGCAGGTTCAGTGTTTTTAAGTGGCCTTGGTAGTAAAAAGCATATATCAATACGCCCCAAAGTAGCGCCGCAGAAACCACTCTGCCGACAGCAGCAAGGCAAGCAGCAGGAATATCCACTTGAGGTTGATGAGCGGGTTCGTTTTTGTGCTTTGGTACACGACGGGTTTGATTGCACCGGAGGTTTTGATTTTCTCCGAAATGCTCGTCAAGGCAGCAGGCGCTACGGTTTCGCCGCCGTACTGGGCGCTCAGTTGGCGCAGAACGGCGTGGTTTGCCGTGGTAGCAAACAGTTCCAACTGGATGGGCTGCACACTGAACCGACCTTCGTATTGCATATTTTGCCCGTTGAAATTGCTGGTGGCGCGGAAGGTGTAATTCCCCACCGGCAAAATCCCCGCATTGAGCGTGTACGCCTTGCCCAACTTGTTGAACGTGAACAAAAACTCCTTGCCTTTGGCATTGCGAATGGACATGGCTACGTCGGAGCTGTTCGTGAGTTCGTAGCTGTCGTTATACAGTTCGGCAGCAAACGTGACCGGCTCGTTTTCGTTGAAAATATTCTGATCCAGCGACACCCGGAACTTGCGCTTGTCCTCCTTCAGGGTCAGGTACTGCACGGTTTTACCCACCAATTCTTCAAAAATCTGGTGGTTGCTGTGTTGAAGGTAATCGAACAGGCGCCATTTCCACAGGCCTTCGCCAAGAAAAACTCCGGTTTTGATACCATCGGTTTCGCCAATAGCAAGCAGGGGTTGCTCGGTATCCACCTTGCCGATGCGTTTGCGGAGCACCACCTGCGCCTGCGGTGTTTCGGCGAAGTTGCCGAACGCGCTGGTCACGGGGTTGAACTTCGGGAGTTCCGAGGCCAGTTCCGGGCTGATGGAAAACGCAGCGAATTGCGGCGACACCTTGCCCTGCACGTCGTCGCTTTGCTGGGCATTGCTTTGCGTACTGACGAGGTTTTGCGCCCGCGCCAGCGCGCCGTAGTTGGTTTGCATGCCGGCGATAAACAGGCGCGGAATACGCTTGCTGTTCAGCGTATTCAGGATGCCCGAAATGTCGCCGGCATTTGAGGGCAGGTTGTGCAGCACCACAAAATCGAACTTGGACACGTCCAGACCCGGATCGCCAAGGTAGGCCACCGCTACCTGGTAGTTTTTGTTGCCCTCCAGCGTTTGGCGCAGGGCCGACAGGTCGGGGTGCGCACCGTTGGCCAGAAGCAGGATTTTCTGCCGGGCATCCAGCACGTCAATAAAAATGTCGCGTACGTTGTTCGCCCCGGTGCGTTCGCCAGGCACCTTGGCCAGGCTGATTCGGTAATGCGCCACGCCCGGCTGGTCGGCGTCGAGCAGGATTTCTTTTGTGAGGAAAAAATCGTTGTTGGCCACAGAAACCGGGAACGACTGGAGCGTACGCGCGTTGTCGCCATCCATTTTACTCACCGCCAGCAGGCTTTGTGTGCCGGCACAGTTGGAGGCCGCTACGTCAATCTGGATCGAAAACTTGTCGCCGAGGTAGGCTATTTTGTTGTGAAACACCCGTTTCAGCACCAAGTCCTTGCGCGGCGTGGTGTCGCCAAGTGCTACCGTAAAAACAGGGGCGGAAATCTGCGTGCTTGAGTAGGCGGGGTTACTGCCCTGGTTGTAAATCCCGTCGGAAGCCAGCACCACGGCGCCGAGATTTTGGGCGCCGTAGCGGTCGTACACCTCACGCATGACGGCAGACAGGTTGCTCACCTTGTCGGTAAACTGAAACTCCACGCCCTCGCGCACGGCATCACCGAAGGCCAGTTCATGCACTTCGTAGTTTTCCGTCAGGTTGTCGCGCAGGCTTTGCCAATCCTTTTTGTATTGTTCCAGCGGTGCGCCGCCCAGTTCGGCACCCACACTTTCCGACACATCTTGTGCCAGTACGACCACGGGCTTTTTCGTTTCCGTGAGGATACTTTTGAGCATGGGCGACAGGAGCAGGGCGCTGATAATCGTGACCACCAACCAGCGCAGCACGCCGAGCCAGCGGTTGAGTGTCGGCGCCTGTTCGCGGAATGTGGTGTCGCGGTAATACAACAGCATCGCGTAGCCGAGTCCCAAAAGGGCACAAAAAATCAGGAACCAGGCGGGGTATTGAAACGAGAGATTAGGCATTGCGGTGAAAGTAGTTCGTGCGGTCTGGTCAAACGAGACGCAAAGGTGGGGAAAATGTTCAAAAGAGTTTGGGTAGGCCAAAGACAAAGGCGCTTTGGCACATACGACGACAACCAGTACATTTGCTAAAAATTCAACTGCGCACGCGACGACACTTGCAGTCACGGAAAAACGCTACACGGTGGAAGAATGGCTGGAACTTGAAAAAACGGCCGAACTCCGCCATGAATATTACTTTGGAAAACTTATCCATAGGGCTGGAAAAGCCTGACCCGGAGCGTTCTGTACAAGTTTTCAAACCCCTACTTTTGCGCCGATTATGTCAAAAAATATCCTTGCTTACGCCTTGTTTGCCGGCTTTTTGCTACTCGCCGCTCCGGCACTTCCGGCCCAAAAAACCACCGATCTCAAGCGTGCCGGCGAAAAACAGTTTGCCAACCGCCAATGGGCCGAATCTCTGACGACACTGGGTCAGTACCAGCAGGAAAAGCCCGGCGACCTCGGCGTGCTCACCAAACTCGGCATCTGCAACTACCACCTGCACCAGGCCGAAAAAGCCCGCCAGTACCTGGAGTTTGTGCTCCAGAAAAACCCGACCGGCACCGATCCCGACGTACACTACTACCTCGCCCGAACCCTGCACGGCTTGTCCGAGTTTGAGCGGGCGATCGGGGCGTACAAAGGTTTTTTGCGGGTGGCGGGCGACAAACACCCCCTGCGTGCTAATGCCCTCGACAACATCCGCCGCTGCGTCGGCGGTCTGGGCATACGCCCGAACCCGGACGTGGCGCTTGTAGAAAACCTCGGCGACCGCGTAAACACCCCGGGCGACGAATTTGCGCCCCTGCCTTCAGTGAACTTCCCCAACCGGGTGTACTTCTCCGCCGCCCGCGAAAACTGCACCGGCGGTCGCCGAAATGCCGAAGGCTACGAAGACCTCGAAACCGGCCAGTGGTGCAGCGATATGTTTTTTTCCAACCGCACCAACAGCGGCTGGAATTATGCCACGCTGCTCGGCGACCTGCTTAACACGCCCCGCTACGAAGTGGTGCTCGACTTCAGCAGCGACGGTCAGGTGCTGTATTTTTTTAGAGGATTTACGCTTTTCAGCGGCGAAATACTGGCCGACACCGCCGGGCGAAATGCCGTGTCCAGCCCCGCGTTTTCCAGCCCCATGCTGCCCGAGGAAGGCGACACGGCCCCTTTTCTGGCGACCGACAGCCTGCTCCTTTTTGCCAGCCGGCGGCCCGGCGGACAGGGCGGACTCGATCTGTACTACGCCATGCGCACCGACAGCGGCTGGACGCAACCGCTGAACCTTGGCTTGGACATCAACTCGCCCTACGACGAAACCACGCCTTTTCTGGCGCGCGACGGGCGCACCCTGTACTTTAGCAGCAACAGCACCCGGAGCATGGGTGGTCTGGATATATTCAAATCGGTGTTCGACCCTGCCACCCAGACCTGGTCGGAGCCGGTCAATCTCGGCACGCCGGTAAACTCACCCGGCGATGATGCCTTTTTCCGTTTGACGGCAGACGGGCTTTCGGCTTTTTTCTCCTCCGACCGACTCGACAGTTACGGCCAGCGCGACATTTTCATGGTTTATTTCAAACAGGAGCAAATGGAGCAGTATACCCGGCGCACCTTGTTTGCTGCTGCGGCGAAAAAAACCGGCAATGCTGCCACACCGGGCGCTGTAGCCGCAAAATTGCCGGAAAGCGCCAACTTCCCGGTGCTTTACTACAATACCGACAACGACATCCTGAACGAGGAAAACCGCAAAAGCCTGAGCGAAACGGCTCGTCTGGCGCAGTTGTTCCCCGAAGCCAAAGTGCTGGTGTGCGTGCACACAAACGAAACTGGCCCCGCCAAATTCGACCTGTACTACGGCATCAAACGCGCCGAAATCGTGGGCAAGGCATTGACGGACCTGGGTGTACCGGCGCGGAATATTTCCCTGAAAAGTTTCGGCTCGGCGTACCCGGTTGCCCGAAATGTGCTGAATGCCTTGCCCAATCCCACGGGCCAGCGCCTGAACCGCCGGATCGAAATATGGCTGGCTTCGGCGGAGGAGCCGCTGCCCCTGACCCAGACGGTGCAGCGCCAGATCGTACCGCAGGAAATGGCGATCGGCGGCATCATGCCCACCGAAACCCGGTTCAAAGGACTTACCTACAAAGTGGAAGCAGTGGCCGCCCGGCAGGTCGTGACCAACGACGCGTTGGCCATGTATGCCGACCTGATGATTGAGAGCGAGCCGGAGTCGGGTTCGTACCGGTACTCAACCGGCTATTTTCGGGCGTTTGCCGAGGCGGCTGCGCACCGGCGCGAACTCCAGGCACAGGGCTTTTCCGATGCTCTGGTCACCGCTTATGTGGACGGTGTGCGGGTATCGCGCGCCGATGCGGCGGGTTTGGTGAAAAAATACCCCGACCTTGCAGCGTTCATCAAAAACTGACACCGTGCAACGACGCCTTGATTTCCTGCTCGAAAGTTTTCGAAACCTGAGGAATACGGGTAGTGTAGCGCGTAGTTCCAGGTTTTTGTGCCGGCACATCGTGGAAAAAATCGCACCCGAAGAGGCCAAAGTCGTGCTCGAACTCGGCCCGGGCGACGGGGCCATCACCCAGTACATCCTCGAGCGCGTGCATCCGAATGCGCAGGTGCTGGTGTTCGAAATCAACGATATTTTTATTGAAAAACTCCGCAACACCTTCAACGATCCGCGCCTCACGCTGATACACGACTCGGCGGAACGAATCGGCGAGCACCTGCGCGATCGCCACATCGAATCGGTGGACTACATCGTGTCCGGCATTCCGTTTGTCATGCTGCCCGAGTCGCTGGCCACACACATCACGGAGGAATGCCGCCGCTGGCTGCGACCGGGCGGGTGGTTCATCCAGTTTCACTATTCACCGCTGCTCGTACAGTTTTACCGACGTATTTTCGGCAATGCCGACCTGGATTTTATACCGCTGAACATTCCGCCGGCATTCGTGGTGGCCTGCCAAAAACAAGAACAACCTACTCCTGATGCAGAAAAATAACAATCAAAAACGCGTGGGTCAGGCCTTGTTGCCGGGGCTGATGTTTGCCGTCCTGCTGACCGCCTGCGGCCCCGACTATTATTTTGAGGAAAACAAACCGATCGAAGGTAGCCGCTGGGCCTATTCCGATACGCTGGATTTCCGGTTCTCGGTGACGGATACCCTGGAGACGTACAATATTTACCTCGACTTCGAGTACGCCGACACGTTCCCGAACCAGAATATCTACCTCAAACTGCACACTCGTTTCCCCGACGGCAAGCGATTGGGCAAACAGAAGTCATTTGATCTGTTTGATGCACAGGGCAAGTCATTGGGCGAATGCTCCGGTACCACCTGCCGCCTGCACACCGTGCTTCAGGAGCGGGCATTTTTCAACAAGCCGGGCGAGTATGTCATCACGCTGGAGCAGTACACGCGCAGCAATCCGCTACCGGGGATCAAGGCTGTGGGTCTGACCCTGGAAGCGACGGGGGTGAAACGGTAGCCAACAAACTTGATCAAACCTCCAGCATCGTTGCGCTTTCCGCAAGGTGCCGTTTCGGTTCCGGCACCCGGGTATTTGAAAAAAACGAAAAACCAATACCGGCGCCGGGAAACCAGTGGTCGGCAGGCACTTCCTTGAAGAACAGGAATTGGCGGTTCGTTTCCCGGGAGAAACGAAACAACGCGGTACACATATCGGCATTGTCGCTCAGGACAATGGACTTTTCGTGCAACCGATCCCGGATCGTGACATACTCCCGGTATTCGTACTCGGAAGAATGGTCGCTGTCGTTGATGAACAGATCAATCGGCTCGTTCAGGTTGCGCAGGCTTTCAATCGAATCGCCGTACAGGATGGTACCGACTTCTTTGTACGCCCCGTCCAGCAGGTACCCGGCTTTCGGGTTGATGTCGGTTCCGTAGTAATGGCCGTCGAAACCTTCATCGCGGTTGCGAAGTAATGCGGCGCAGAGCAAAACCGAACCCAGACCCTTGTCCACCCCGGTTTCCACCACGGTTTTGGGTTTCAAGACACGGGCGGCCACATACCACCCGAGGCGGCGTCCGAAAAGCGCTTTTCGATCGGCAAAGCGGCCGAGCGGCGATTTGCCCACCGTTTGAGCCACATGATTCTGGAGGTACCGATCGCTTCGGATTTCCTCTATGTACTTCCAAACGGCGGCATATTCCTGATCCAGCACAAGCGCCAGGGTGCTTGCCAGATACCGGATATTGTCTTCCGTCAAATCGTAGGTATAGTTGGTGTCTTCCCGGGAACTGAACCCCCATTTCAGAATTTGCCAATACCGGAAGTTAAAAACCGTCGTGGCATTCCAGAGCCGACGAAGAAAATACAGAAGCCAGATGCGTTTCAGTAATGCGAGGATGCGCATAAAAAGAGCCGATTTTGATACCTGAAAATTTGATTAAAATTACTGACCACTCTTTTCCAGACAGGATCAGCAACCCGGCACAAATTGACGGCAGCCCGTTTATAACGGCAAGGACTCCCATACATTGATTAAAATTTAATATGAAATCAACTTCCTCAAAACCAGTTTTTTAACTCAAATTTTTTGCAATATTTATTGCCGGTTTACCCCTACCCTACTGCTTTTTCCCTGCCGCCGCAGCCGCCCGGTCCAGCCAGGGTTTGGCTTCTTCTGGCCGGCCCATGTCGTTGTATGCCGAGCCGATGTACTGGAGCAACGTGGCGTTTTCCGGCTCGTATTTCAGGCCCTCCTGCCACTGCTCAATGGCTTCCGGGAAACGTTTTTTCATAGCCAGCACGGCGCCGAGGTTGCGCCGGGCGTCAATGAAACGCGGGTTGAGCGACACCGATTTGCGGTACACCGTCTCGGCGGAGTCAAGTTGCTGGCGCAGGAAGTAGATGAAGCCAAGGTTGGACAGCACCTTGTCGTCGTTCGGACGGTGCTTGAGCGCCTTCTGGTAATCGTCGTAAGCCTGATCGTATTTGCCGGTACGGAAATAGGCCAGCCCCCTGCTGCCGTATGCATCGTGGTATTCCGGGAAAAGTTCGATGGCCCGGGAGTGGAAACCGATGGCTTTGTTCACCCAGGTGGAATCGAACACCTGTCCCGTTTCCTCATTCATGCCCTCCTTGATCGTCTCGATGCCGAGGTGGTAATTCAGTTTGGCGCAGTTGGGTGAGTTGGAAATATCGGCCTGGTACAGGTTGTAACTTGTGTACCAGGCGGGATTACGCAGCACGGTTTTCAGGCTGTACGCCGCCAGTATGGCAATAGCCACGCCCCACACGAGGGTTCCTTTTCCGTTTGGATTGCGCACTTGTTTGGCCGCCGGAACGTCCGTTTCCGGTTTTATCCGGAACAAAAACAACAGCGCCGCCGCCACCCCCAACGCGTACCCCCACGACGGCACGTATAGCACCCGCTCGCCGTAGGACGTACCGATGAGCATCAGCACATTGCTGAACAGGGAAAACGCAATCAGGTAAAACAGGATGGCAAACGACAGAATGTGCCTCCGGCGCAGGTTCAGCAAGGCCCAGACGAACATGCCGGCGTAGGCAAAAAAGCCGCCCAGAGCGCGCCAGTCGGCAAAAGTCACGGGTTTCATTTGCGGATACCCGAGGTCGCTGACCAGGGGGTGCGGTACCAGCAGCGTTTTCAGGTACAGTCCGCACATCATGAAGGCCGAAGCCAGTCGCGAAGCGCGGTCTTTAGCCAGTACGATGAAGTTGTCCAGCCCGGAGTACACCTCCTGATAGGGCTGGGCGCCGAGAACCGAATGCCGGATGGCAAGAAAAAAGACTGCCGGGAGCAGGAACAGGGCCGACACGCGCAGGTTCTGCCCAAGCGAACGGTCGGTAAAAAACCAGATCGTCAACGGGATCAGGGCCAGAAAGGTGATCGAACTTTCCTTGGAAAACATGGCTACCGTGTACGACAACACAGCCGCCGTCAGCCAGCCCGTTTTGCCGGTATCGAAATAGCGCCAAACGCCGTAGAGCGACGCCGTGCAAAAGAACAGGGCCAGTATCTCGTCGAGGCTTTTGATGTTGGCCACCACTTCCGTATGCACGGGGTGTGCGATAAAAAACAGCACGGCCAAAGCCGGCAGCACCGGATGGTAGTTTACCAGAATCCGCCGCCACGTGGCCCACAGCAGCCAGCCGCTCAGGCCGTACATGACGGCGTTCATTACGTGGCCGACCATCGGATTGTCGGGCGAGAGTTGCCATTGCAGCGAAAAGATGAGCAGCGAAAACGGCCTGTACAGCGAACCGGGACTGTTCCAGGCGCCATAGCGGTACTCGGTAGAAAACATCAGCCCGATGTTTTTCAGCCCGCCTTTGGTGACCCAGTTTTCCTTGATGACCGAGTAGTCGTCGAGGCAATACACATGGCCGAAGGTGTTGACATACAACAAAAAACCAAGTGCGGCTGCCAGCAGACCGACCCATGCCGGGCCTAAGTCAAGCGACGGCCCCCCGCCGGTTTTGGAACGTGGCGAGACCGATGCGGCGGTTTGTTTCCGAGGGATTTGTTGTTGGGGCTGTTTGGTCAATTTTCGTTTCGACATGACGGACGCAGTTCGTTTGCCGCGAAAGTATGTCAAATGCTCAAATCGGACTATGTTAAGGTTTCTCAAAAAAACCTTTGGAAGTCCGGCCAACTTCCTACTTTTGAACCCGTTTTGAAACAGCAACCTAATTGATTCACAAAAAGAAGTTTCTCGTTATGAAAAAAGGTATTTTCCTCCTCTCTTTCTTCTTCGTGCTCGGCATCGCCGCTGCTAACGCTCAAAGCTGCGCCGGCGCTTCCGCATCCGCTCCCAAATCCTGCTGCATGTCCAAATCGGCTGCTGCCAAAGCCGCTGCCGCCGACGCTTCCATCGAGAAACGTATGACCGAAGACGGTGCAGTGTCCTACGTGCGTAAAGAATCCGATGCCCAGGGCAACGTGAAATTCGTAAGCGTACAGTACGACGAAACCACCAGCACCTTTGTAAACGTGGCTCCGAAAGGCGCCGTGGCTGAAGGCCAAACCGGTATGGTGAAAAAATCCTGCTCGGCTGAAGAAATGAAAGCCTGCGCCGGCAAAAGCGACATGAAAGCATGCGCCGGCGGCAAAGCCGAAGGCAAGGCTTGCTGCGCTTCCAAAGCCAAGGCCGTAGAGCAAGAGTAATAGTTTCCAGTTTGAATAGTCGGAAGCCGTCCCGCGAGTGCGCGGGACGGCTTCCGTGTTTTAGGTTGACCCACATCTGATTTTTGAGACGGAGTCTTTCCAACACAAGGCATGTGATAGCCCTGAAAGGGCGCCATTCAACAACGCAGGGTGCAGCCCTGCGAAAAAGACGGCCCGAACGACACACACATCCTCGAATCCCCGCAGGATTTCCGACCTTCGCCCCGGCGTTTCCACCACCACCTGCATGGAAGACCTGCTCAAAAAAGTACGCAAAATCGAGATCAAAACCCGGGGCCTGAGTCGCCACCTGTTCACCGGCGGCTACCACAGCGCCTTCAAGGGCCGCGGCATGTCGTTCAGCGAAGTGCGCGTGTACCAGCCCGGCGACGATGTGCGCGCCATTGACTGGAACGTGACCGCCCGCACAGGCGAGGCGCACGTCAAAATTTTCGAAGAAGAACGCGAGATGACCGTCATGCTGCTCGTGGACGTGAGCGCGTCTTCGTTGTTCGGTACCACCGGGCAGTCCAAACAGGAGGTGATGACCGAGGTGTGCGCCGTGCTCGCTTTTTCGGCTATCGCCAACAACGACAAAGTGGGGCTGTTGCTGTTCTCCGACCGGATCGAACTGTTCATCCCGCCTCAGAAAGGCCGGCAACATACCCTGCGTATCATCCGCGAACTGCTGCACACCAAACCCGTCGGGCGCGGCACCGACATCGCCGGCGCCCTGCAATACGCCCGCAACGTAGTGCGCAAACGCAGCGTCTGTTTCCTGCTTTCCGACTTTTTGTCGGACAACTTCGAAGCGCCGCTCCGCATTTTTTCCAAACGGCACGACTGCATCGGCCTGCACACCTGGGACCTCCGCGAACGTACGCTGCCCGACGTGGGCCTGTTGCGTGTCGCCGACGCCGAATCCGCGGATGCCGGCTGGGTGGACACCGCCGACCCCGATTTCCGGCGCGCCTATACCCGCCGTTTCGAGCAGCGCGTGCAGACCCTTCGGGAAATATTTGGCCGCGCGGGCGCCGATTTTATCAGCATTCCGACCACCGATTCGTATGTGCAGGCGCTGCTGCGTTTTTTTGAAAAACGCGCGCACGTCGTCGCACATGGATAAAAACCGACCCGAACCGTGACACTCGCCCAACCGCTCTGGCTGCTTTTGCTCCTGCTGCTACCCCTGCTGATCCGCCGCCACCGGCGGGAAGGCAATCGGGGGCGACTGGTGGTGTACATGCCCGACGGCACGATCCTGCAGGGCGGCGCCACCTGGAGGGCCTGGCTCCGGCGGCGGCTGCACCGGCTGCGCTGGGTGGCGATTGCCTTGCTGATTGTGGCTATGGCCCGCCCGCAGCGCCAGTGGCAGGAGCAGAAAATAGAGGCCGACGCCGTGGACATTGTCTTGTCGCTCGACATTTCGCCCAGCATGCTGAGCCGTGATTTCGACCCCGACCGCCTGCAGGTGGCCAAACAGGTGGCATCGGATTTTGTGCACAAACGACCGCACGACCGCATCGGCCTGGTGGCATTCTCTGCCGAAGCGTTTACCCAATGCCCGCTAACCACCGACCAACGCGTGGTACAGCAGTTTGTGCGCGACCTCGCGGTTGGGCGACTGGAGGATGGCACAGCCGTCGGCATGGGCCTTGCCACGGCGGTGAACCGCCTGAAAGACAGCCCTTCCAAAAGCAAGGTGGTGATTTTGCTGACCGACGGCGAAAACAACGCCGGCTACATCTCGCCCCGGCAGGCGGCCGAGATAGCAAAAACCCTCGGCATCCGGGTGTACACGGTGGGTATCGGCACCGACGGCGTGGTCATGTCGCCCGCCCGCCGGAACCCCGACGGCACCTACGATTACGCTCCCCGCAGCATGGAGTTCGATACCGAATTGCTGGAAGAAATAGCCGCCATGACCGGCGGCAAGTTTTACCGGGCCTGGTCGGAACAGGAACTGGCCGGCATTTACGACGAAATTGACCGCCTGGAAAAAACCAAAATCGAGGTCACGACCATCCGAAAGACTACCGAGTTTTTTTACTGGCTGGTGGGCGCAGCGCTTGTACTGCTGTTGCTGGAGTTTTTGCTGCGCTGGACGATACTGCGCTCTACGACGGTTTGAATCGCAAAATCACCCCTTGGGACTAATGCCCCTTCCCGAAGTCCGGCGTCCTTTGTGCACATAAAAACACTACCTTATGATGTACAAAACAATTTCTTTGAGCGCCCTTCGGCTGCTCGCGTTTTCCACTTTGACCCTTTTCGCTGCCTGCAACAAAAACGACGACAATCCGGCGGGATACGTGACCGGCCAAAACCGGTTTACCATCCAGATCAACGGCGACACCCGCGAATATTACGTCCATGTGCCCGCCGGCTACAACCCGAACACGCCTGCACCGATGGTGGTCATGCTGCACGGTACCAGCGGCGACGGCGAAAAATTCTACAATATTTCCGGCTGGAAAGAAGTGGGTGAGGCAGAAAACATCCTGACCGTATTTCCCTCCTCCTGGAACTACTGCATTGTCGAAGATGGACAGAGCACAAACACCACCAAGTGGACTGTTTATCCCGGCAGTTTCGATTATTGCCCTGGCCAGACTCCCCGCGACGACATTAAATTTCTTCGGGAAATGATCGCATCCCTGAGCCAAACGTTCAAGGTGGATGCCAAACGAATCTACTTAGCCGGCTTTTCCAACGGTGGGCAAATGGCGTTCCGCTGTGCGGTGGAAATGAGCGATGTTCTGGCGGCGGTGGTCGAATGTGCCGGTACCAGTGGCCCGGACACTACGTACACCCCCAAACGGAAATTGCCCGTGGCCTTTCAGTTAGGCGACAAAGACGACCGCTATTTCCAGCAACAAATACCGCTGTTCGCATTTGAACAGGGCCTAAACACGGTTGACTTTTTCAAACGTATGGTATCCACGCACCAAAAAACCTTCGGATTCTCCCAGACCTATACCATGTCGGGCGATACCACCACGGCCATGATAGCCACCTACCCGTCCGCCACGCCCGGTGAAAACCGCGAATACCTTGTCGGTATGATTTACAACATGGGGCACGTGTATCCCAACGGCACCAACCACTGGATGAAAGGCGCGGAAGTGCATTGGAATTGGTTCAAACAGTATTCGTTGCCGTGAGGGTAATCCACAACGGCAGCGAATTTGATCCAATCTTCACCCAAACAAGTCTTTATATGAAAAACAACCTTTTCAAAAGCATCCTCCTACCGGTATTGCTTCTTGCCGGAATCTGCTTCAGCCATTGCAGCAAAAACGACCCGAACCCTTCTTTCAAAACGGGTAGGAATGAATTTACCATCAACGTTGACGGCTTTACACGAGAATATATCGTGCATGTGCCCAAAACCTACACCGGGTCAAGTAGCGTACCAGTGGTGATTATGTGTCACGGTACTTCCCAAAGCGGTGATCAATATTACAACATTTCCGGTTGGAAGGAAGTAGGCGATTCCCTGAATATTCTCACGGTGTATCCGTCGGCACTTGAATACTGCATAGAGGAAGACGGAGAAACGACCACCACGGCCAAGTGGAATTCGTTTCCCGGCGGTTTCGCATTTTGCCCCGGTCAAAACATGAAAGATGACGTGGCCTTCATGCGGCAGATGATTGCAGCGCTCGAAAAACAGTACCACATTGACAGCAAACGGATTTATATGGCAGGATTTTCCAACGGCGGGCAATTCTCCGCCACCTGCGCTATTCAGATGTCGGATATCCTGGCAGCCGTAATTTCTGTCGGCGGCGGCGGTTCCTTGCCCCGCGACACGGTGTACACCCCCATCCGTCAACTGCCGGTTATGCTTATGTTCGGCAATAAAGATGGGAAATTGCTGAAAGCACTGGGCCTTCCCGGCGACGCCTCGGTGCCGATGGGATTCGATGCCTTGTATACCGCGTATCCACAATTGTACTTTGCGCAAGCAAAACCCTACATCAATGATTTCGGCCTCAATGAAATGAATTACACCGTCAGCGGCGATACCAACTCTGTGGTAACGGCTGATTTCGTTGGTTTGTCCGGCAATCCGAATAACGTCTTTAAAATGGTGGAAGTGAAAGGCCTGGAGCATGAGTACCCGAACGGCATTAATTATCCCATCAGGGGAGCCGTTTACCATTGGGGCTGGTTTAAAAATTATTCGTTGCCCTGAAGCACAAATTTTTCCAGTTCCACCACCTGCAACGCCTGCACAAACAGATCGTCCAGCGGCGCCTTGATACGCACATCCCCGCCGGTAGCCGGGTGCCGGAATACCAGCAACCGCACGTGCAGAAGCATCCGGGGCTAGCAGCCAGTTCTGGCTCGTTGGGTCAAACTTTGCCCTTCCGGCATAGTAGCCCTGCGCGACGGCAAACGCCAACTGCGCCGGCGCAGCCGTCAGGGCGCGCACTACCACTGTTTGCAGGCAGCAGCGACCGGCGGAGGCGATGTTTTCGAACTGCTGGAAGAAATATCATTACTACCCTGCTTCGGCGGGAAGCACCGCTTTTTGGCCGGCAGATTTCGGGAAATGGATGCCGTTCGGCTCCAGCGAGATTTTATCCAGCGCTTGTTCGAGGTCCCACCACAGGTCTTCGGCGTTTTCCACGCCTACCGACAGGCGCACAAGGGCATCGGTGATACCGAAAGCGGCCTTTTCCGCCGGGTCCACGCCCGCATGGGTCATGGTGGCGGGGTGCTGGGCCAACGACTCCGTGCTGCCGAGGCTGACGGCTAACTTCACAAGTTTCAGGTTGTTGAGAAACACGAACGCTTCGTGCTCGCCTCCCCGCACCTCGAACGACACCATGGCACCAGGCGCGGTGCACTGGCGGCGGTAGATGTCGTACGCCTCGCCGTCGGCAGGCGTAAGCAGGCCGAGGTAGTGTACGTTGGCGACATTCGGGTGGGCGGCCAGGCGGCGGGCGACAACCTGCGCATTTTCGGCCTGTTTCTCCATGCGGAGTTTGAGTGTTTCGAGGCTGCGCAGCAGCAGCCAGCCGGTATGCGGGGCAATCATATTGCCGAGAAAAGTGCGCAGGGTTTTCACCCGGGCAATCAATTCCGCCGATCCGAGGCAGGCGCCGGCGATCACGTCGCTGTGGCCGCCGATGTACTTGGTGGCGGAGTACAAAACCAGGTCGGCGCCGTGGCGGAGCGGGTGTTGCCACAGCGGCCCCATGTACGTGTTGTCTACGGCGATGACGGCCCGGCGCTCCGGCGTGCCGAACTGATCGGCCAGTGAGCGGCACATGGCGATGTCCACCAAGTCGTTGGTCGGGTTGGCCGGTGTTTCGAGGAAAATCATGGCCAAACGGTCTTTTTTGCCCGAGCGCTCGATGAGTTGCACCAGTTCGTCGCGGCTTGCGCCGGGGCGGAATCCGAGCACTTCGATGCCCCACTTGGTCAGCACCGTGTGCACGAAGTGACTGGTGCCGCCGTACAGCGGGTTGCTGTACAGCAGCAGGTCGCCGGGCTGCAGGAATTCGAACAGAGCCGTGGTGATAGCCGACATGCCGCTCTCGAATACGGCGCAGGCCTCGGCGCCGTCCCAGAGTTTGAGGCGGTCTTCGAGGATTTCCATGTCGGGATTGTTCAGGCGGCTGTAGATCAGGCCGGTCTTTTCGCGGACGCCTTTTTCCCGCAGGCCATAGGCGACCTCGAAAAATGCCTTGCCCTCTTCGGCAGTGCGGAATGCGAAAGTGGAGGTTTGGAAAATCGGACACTTCACGGCGCCCTCCGACCATTCGGGCCGGTAGCCGTGCGACATCATCAGGGTTTCGGGTTGGAAATTCTTTTTCATAACGCGGTGATTTTGGGTCAAAGGTGCAAGTGATGGTTTTTTATTCCAAACAGTATTTTATTAAAAGAAAATAAAACTACGAACACTGTTTTATCGAAGTAAAAAATCCAAATTTGCCGCCCAAACCGCCTTGTTATGGAAAAAAAATCCGACAGCCTCGACCCGACCGACCGGGGCATCCTGCAGATGCTTCAGGAAGACGCTTTTCTGACCACCAAGGAACTGGCCGCCCGGCTCGAACTGACGACCACGCCCGTGTATGAGCGGGTGAAACGCCTCGAACGGGATGGGTACATCAGCCGGTACTCGGCGCTGCTCGACCGGCGAAAAATCGGCCTCTCCTTGCTGGTGTACTGCGATGTGGCGCTCAAGGAGCACAACCGCGACTTCCTGATCCGCTTCGAGGAGTCGGTGGTCGGGCTGCCCGAGGTGCTGGAGTGCCACCACATCACCGGCGAGTACGACTACGTGCTGAAAGTGGTGGCCCGCGATATGGACGACTACCAGCGTTTCATCAAGGAAAAATTAGCCGCGCTCGAAAACATCGGGCGGGTGCAAAGCCACTTCGTGATGACCGAGGTGAAAAATTCGACGGTGCTGCCGGTGTAGAATAAGAGCATGTTGGGGATTTTCTGCCGGTGTCAAAAACGAGGGCTTTTTTCGTCAGTTTTTGCGTTTTTGAAGGAACATAGTCGGAACTACGTGACTGAAAAAAGGTGAAAAATGGCGGAAAAAGAACTGTTTTTGACCTGGCAAGAAAATCCCCAACATGCTCTAATACCGCCTCGGATCAAACGCCTCGACCGGCACACTTGTGGGCCGTCCCGCAGCAAGTTCCGCCACCATTTTTCCCGTGCCGGCGCCGAGGCTCATACCCAGCATGGCATGTCCGGTGGCGATGAGCAGGTTGGCGTTTTTTCGGGCAAATCCGATGTACGGCATCCCGTCGGCGGGCACAGGCCGGAATCCGAACCAGACCTTTTCGCGCACATTTTTCCGCAAATTTTCCAGATCGGCCAGTTCCCGGAACACGGGATCGTCGAGGTAGCCGGGCAGGTAGCGCGGTACGGCTTCGAGGATACCCTGCACACGCGGGAACAGGATGCGGTCGTTGATCGGCCCGATTTCCATGGTGCTGCCGATGCGCAGCCGCCCGGGCCAGGGCGTGAGGGCCACCTTGGCTTCCAGCAAAATGCAGGGGTAGTGCAGCCGTTTGGCGGGGTTGTCTACCGTCATCGAATAGCCTTTGCCGGGCATGAGCGGCAGGTATTCGCCGGCCAGGCGCGCAAGTTTGGGCGACCAGGAACCGGCTGCCAGCACGACGAGGTCAGGTTTGACAGTTTTGAGTTTTGGGTTTTGAGTTTTGAGTTGGTAGTGCAGGGTGGAGATTTTGCCGTTTTGGCGTTCGAAGCCGACGACTTCGGCGTTTCGGATGATTTTTGCGCCTCGTTTTTCCAGCCAGACGGGCAGTTGCTGCATGAGCGCGTTGGGGTACAGGTGCGCATCGTCTTTGAACAGCACGCCGCCCCGTACCGAGGGCTTCAGGTCGGGTTCGAGCATTTGTACCTGTTCCCGGCCCAGCACATCTACCTGAAGGCCAAGTTGTTCAGCCTTTCGAGCGTTTTCCAGTTCCTCTTTTTCCTTTTCTTCCGTTTGAAAATACATCATGCAGCCGCGTTCGACGAGGCCGAAGTCCATGTCGCCGGCATCGGCCCATTGGCGAAACAGTTGTTTGGAAAACAGCAGCAGGTCGGCCAGCGGGCGGGCGCTGCGTTCGGCGTGCCCGTGGTTGGCAGCCCGGATGAATTTGAGACCCCAGTCGGCCAGTTCCCAACTCAGGCGCAGCCGCACGTAAAACGGACTTTTCTGGTCGAACATCCACCAAAAGCCCTGCTCTACCATGCCGGGCGCAGCCAGCGGTACGAAATGCGAGGGCGAGAGGTAGCCCATGTTGCCAAAGGAACAGTTGTCGGTGAGGTCACCTTTTTCCAGCAGGGTCACTTCCCAGCCGTCTTCCAGCAAGTAACGGGCGGAACTCAGTCCGATAATACCGCCGCCGATGATGAGTGCATGCATAATCACAGTTGCGGTTGATTCCGGGGCCGGAGGAGTTCGCGGTTGTAGCAGTCGTAGAAATGGCGCACCTCGAAACTGGGCGGCAGGCTGGGCCAGTCAATATAAAAACTGTTGACGGGCAGTGCGCGCGTCCAGTCTTCGATGCGAATTTCAAGGCGGTGTTTTTGCGGGGGAGCCGCTTGCTGATCCTCGGAGCGCGTTTCGGTGATGTGTTTGAAATACACAGGCAGGCCACTTTCTTTGCTGATGGCGAACAGAATGTGTTGCCGAATCTGGTCGGTGGAATCAAGGCTCCAATTGGCGCCGACGAGCGTGCAGGGCGTTTTTCCGATAAGCGTGTCGCCCAGGGTTTCGTAAGGCGGTGTGCCGAGGTATTTGTCGGGGCCAAGGTATTTGCGCACTTGCTCGGGGTGCAGCATCAACGGGATGAAAAAAAAGTTGGCAAGGCCGCGCAGTACATACTCGTCGCCCAAGGCTCGACCGTCGTACAGCAGGGCCAGCGTGTCGTTGCGGAGTTCACATTTCATGCGCCCGTCGAACACATAGCGCAGACGGTTGAGTTGGTGCGGATGCCGGGTTTCCATGTCCACATCGTAGCGGATGCCGGGTTTGCCGTCGAGGTGCTCAAAGCGCGAGAAGGCGCAATGGCCGGTGTAGAAAATCGTGTCCTTGCTGTACGGATACTGCTCCGAGGCCGTGATGCGGTAGGAACCATAGTCCACGGCCTCGGCTTTTTCCAGCATTTGTAACAGCAATGGGTGTTGGGTTTGGGCAAAACTCCAGCACGAACCTGAGAGAAGTACAAAAAGAGCAAGGATACGCATGGCTTGAGTTTTTATGGAACGAGTAGCCGTTCCACCCAAACCCGGTCGGGCATTTGCACCCGCACGGCATACCAGCTTGGCGCAAGGTGTTGGGTGTCGAGGGCAATTTGCCGTTCGGTTTTGCCTGAAAACTCGGCGGCAGGCAGACGCCGGACAATTCGTCCGTCCGGGCCGATCAGTTCGATGACTGCCGGGTGCAAGCCGGCGGGCAGGCTCAATACGGTGCGGCCGCCGCGGGCGGGGTTGGGAAACAAGACCGGCAATGCCGCTTCCGCAACCGGCGCCGGGCTGCTGCTGGTTTGCACCAGGCTTTTCCGGGGGCCGTCGAGTACGTTTTGAATCAGGGAAGCCTGGCCCTGGGTGAACATGTTCATGCAGGCTTCGCTGGAATAGTCCATATAGTTTTCGATCAGGTCGGGCATGTCCGTACTGTAAAACGGCTCAATTTTGGAGCAGGTGTTGCGGGTAATATCGCAATCGAAAGCCGATTGCGCGTTGGCGAAAGGCGTGTCGTCTATGCCGTCGCTTTGGTTGCAGTCGTTAGGCAGGCCGAGCACGCCGCCGTCGCCCCAGATGTGTCGCAGGCCGAGGTAATGGCCCACTTCGTGCGTGGCGGTGCGCCCGCGCACCACGAGGTTGCCGGTTCCGTCGGGGACGGCGATGGGGTTGGGATTATTGCGGCCCACTACACGATAGTCGAGCACCACGCCGTCCTGCTCGGGAGTTGGCGCACCGGTGTCCGGCGGCCAGTTGCCGAGATTGTTGGGCGGAAAAGCCAGGCCGAGTATCTGCCCCACGGTGACTCCGCCGAATGAGATAGGCTGAATTTTGCAAATCCAGATGTTCAGGTATTGGTTGGGGTCGCGGGCGTCGCTGCCGCCTTCGCTGCCGGTTTTGAGGTTGGCTAAAATGCTGGAACCGAACAAGTCCAACTCGAACAGGGCGCTGGTCTGCACGCGTTTTATTTCGGCGAGTTCGAAGTTGACCTGGGGGTTTCCGGCTACCGGTAAAAAAGGTGGGCGCAGGTTGGCCGTGTCGGCGTTTTGGCGGTTGTAATCCTCGTTCAGCACAGCAATCTGGTTCAGAATGATGCTGTCGGCGAGGTTTTCTTCCGGGCTGTTCCACACCACATGCACTACCACGCGGATGGTTTTTGGGGAGCGGTCGCCGGCTACCGGCGGGCGGTTGAGGTTTTCTTCAAAACCCGACTGAAAGGCCGAGTGCAGCTCCGGGTAGCGGTTTTTCAGGATGTGGTCGAACACTTCGTTGCCGCACAGGATGGGCAGCGGCGCATTGTTTTGGCCAAAGGCAAGGGTTACTGCAAAGAGCAGGGGCAGGAGGATTCGGCTTGCCGGGCGGTTCAACAGGTTTGGCATAAAAAGTAGCGGTTTTGGTTTGGAAAAAAATGACTGATAGAAACGGAAGACCAATGCAAAATCAATCAAACAACTTGCGGTAGTCTTCTCCGGATTTGACGGCTTCCTTGGGCGGCGTGGACAGGTCGAGCGGTTTTTCCTTCGACGGTTTGGGCGCGAGTACACCGAGCGGACTTTGTTTTTCCCACTGTTCAAGCAGTTGCAACCCTTCTTCCTGAAACACACCGCTTTGCAGGTCAATGGAGTCAAGCAGGTTGCGGCTGGTGTCCATGAACCGTTCCATGTCGCCTACTTTTTGGCTCACCTCCTCGGCCATGGCTTCGAGGGCCTGATCGAACATGGCGCGCTGGTCGGG
>JAEUUV010000240.1 GCA_016787285.1 Saprospiraceae bacterium
TTCAACGCCTGGAACACCGGAGAAACGCTGCGCGTGCTGGCGGTGCTGGATCATACCGGCGTTTTTGGCGATTTCCGGCAGCAACCCGGTGTGGAGTCCATGCCAGCCTGGGTATTTCAACTGTTCACCGTGGGCGGCGCCCTGTTGAAGGAGAGTCACCTGCCCGTCACCGACGACGGGCAACCGGATGGCAAACGTATCGTGGCCGAAATCCGAACTCTTCTGGAATCAGGCATCGAAGAACCCCCAAATACCTAAAACCCTAACCCCTGAACACCATGCCACAACCCTGCGAAGCCACTTGTGTAGCCAACTGGCTCAACGAAAACCCCATCCGCCTGACCGTGGCCGCCGGCCGGGTGGCCAAAAGTGATCTGGCCAATGCGCTGCACATCACCACCGCGAGCCTGCGGCACAAAATTGCTGTGTTGCGCGATTCTGACCCGGATTTTGCTCAGTTATACCAGGAAAAGTCCAAGCGGACGGAGTTGCCGATGGATTTGGCGGAGGTGATTGTGCGGTTGTTGTTTGATGGGAATCCTCATGTGCGGGTGGAGTTTGTGGGGGCGGCGGTGGTGTAGGGTTTAATCAATTTTTATAGTTTTCCCTATCTTAACTCGTTCTCCGCCGGCCAGTACCTCCCAGAAGTACAGCCCTGCCGGCAAAGCCGCCGCTTCGATCTCGTTCACGCCAAATACCAGCCGCTGCTCCAGCACGAGCCGCCCCGCTGCGTCGTACAGCCGCAAGGCCCCCCTCGATCCCCCCAACAGGGGGGAGGAAACCGCCACGGCGAAGCGCTCCCGGAAGGGGTTGGGCCATACTTGCACTTGCGCCAGCAGTACGGGATTGTCCTGTGCCGTCACGCCGAGGTAGAGCGTTTTGCAGTGCGTGTCGGAGCCATACTGGTTACTCACGGTGAGACATGCCTGATAGGCGCCCGGCTGCGCGTACTGGTGTTGCGGATGTCGTGTGCTGTTCATGGGCGAGCCGTCTCCAAAGTCCCAGGCCCAGGTGGCCGGCTCGTAGTACGACAGGTCGCGGAACTCCACGTCGAGCGCATCCAGCGTGTCCTGTTCGTAGCGGTACCAGGCTTGTGGCTCGTTGTCAATGCCGAGCGTGTCGCAGGGCGAGCCATCGAGCGGACCGAGGCGGTAGTTGGGGAAGTTGGGCAGGCTGAAATCATTGTACTTGAGCAATCGGATGCCGTGCTGCTGGTATTGGCAGTCGGTGCCCGCCACGTCGGGGTTGTGGATGACGTGCAGGTACTGGGTGCCGTTGGTCGCCGAGCCATATATCTTGCCGTCAGGAGCGAGTTGCAGCATGTAAAAGGTAGTGGAGAAGGGGTCTTTGAAGCCGTCGTACACCGCCACTACTTGACGACTGGCGGGGATGTTGGCAGCCCAAAGGTCATACTGGTGGGCCACAGTATGTTTGTTGTGGTACAGGTAGCGAGAGTTAGGGGAGAAAGCAAGGCCTCCATACCCGCGGACATCATGAATCTGTATCTGATCGGACAACATCCCGGAACATCGGTCAAAATGAAATACATCCAAATATGAGCCGGATGTTTGACTTATCGAATTGAAAACCGAGAATCTGGACCCATCAGGTGAAAAACAGGCCGTGCCCGCGCCATTCCATACAGGAAGTTCAACCTCTGAGATGCCCAGATTATGAAAGCCTTTGGGATCAATCAATACCCTGTGATACTTGTTCGAGTTGCGTTTGAAAGCAAGCAACCACCAATCGCGCCCATTTGCATGCTTACAAACAGCTAATTCACCTCGTATCAACGTATCATTCTCAATGATGCGCTGTTGGCGTTCCAGCATTCGTCCCAATCCGTTATTGGCAGATATACTGATCACAGCCCCGCTGATGTCTCCCGAACAAGCATCCTCTACCAACCCATTGTTGATTAAATATAAGAGGCTGGTATACAACAAAATAAGGCTATCCGGCTTGTCCGGATAAGGAATAAGTGTAGAACCCTTGGGGATAAATGGGTCGCTCATGTAGTAGTTGTACTTAACGATTTCCTCATTTAGATTTTCGCCGTTTTCCATTGCCTTAAAAAGGCTATTCTGTACCTGAATACCATTGAAAAAAGCAAACAGGCTGCCTTCAAAATTAGAGTATGCCGAATTGTTGTGCGGAAACTCATAGTCCCACATATTAGTAGGTATGGTGTCTATTATCAGGCTTCCGTTATCAAATGTCAAGATGCTGTGGCCATATTCGACGCCAAAGCCGGAATACCCTAATACCCAGGTGTTATCGTGCCTTTGAGCACCTAATGAGGCGCACAGTGCCAGTATGCTGCATAACAAAAAAGTTAAACGCATGACAAAAAAGTTAAGCCCGGCTGCGCGCTTAATGGCACGCAGCCGGGCATGAGAAATTAGCGGATGATGGAAATTTTTACAGGTTCGAACTGACGCTCAGCCACCGAAACCCGGCAGAGGTACAATCCGCTCTTCAGAGGGGAAACATTCAGGTCGAGAACCTCTCCGGTTACGCGGGTTTCAGTTTCCAAAATAACACGTCCAGCCATATCCAATAACTGAACGCTGGCTGACTTGCCAATACCAGACGGGATGATGATACTGATACGATCTACGGCGGGGTTGGGACGGACTTGTATGTGTCCCAACACTCCCGATCGTTGAACTATACTTTGGCGGGCACCGGAAGAGGCGCAAAGAATATCGTCGTCAAAATGCTTGGCAATTTTGGTTCGATACAGGCTACGTGCGGCGAGCACGGCTCTCCCGCCGGTGAGCGGGCATTGGTGGGCAATGTCGGCTATTTCATCGAACTGATCTTCGTCGAGTTGAGTAACACCCTCAGCGCACATCTCTATATAAATCCGCCACACCGCTTTCAGGTTGCTTTGTAGCAAGTCCGCTTCGGGCAAGGAGTTTATTACCGGCAATACCGTCTGCGCTCTTGCTTGTCGAAGGGAATCAAGTGAAATGCGTACTTGAGACAAGGCATTTTGGGGCACAACCAACCTGCCACGTTCTTCTTCGGCCTCCCAATAGAGCGCCAATGAGTCGGCCCGATTGGTCGCGATCGGTAAGGCTGACAGTATCGCGGCGCTTGCTGTTTCTATAGCTTCGATGGTGTCCTGCAAAAACTGTACAGGCAACAGGATAGCTTCCGGGGTATCATCCACGGTCCTGGCCAACTGCTCGGCATCGTAAAATGACTTGATTGCTCCTCCTGCATCAGTGGTGTAATAAAATGAGTCAATCTGCGCCGACTGGCCAGACAATTCAGGATATGCCTTCAAGCGTGCGTACAGGTCTCGGGCAAGCTCCCAATGCAACATGGCAGCTTCCGCAAGGGTATCGAAAAAATGAGAGACCAGAGCCAAATCCGTTGCTTCTATTTCCGATCTTTCTCCATCTGGGTATTGAAGTGGGGGGCAGGCGGGGTCTGTCGAACAAGCATTTGCAGGTGCCCCATTGATCACAAACCAGTCACTAGGCATGGCATAAGGCGTTGAAACCAATTCCGGGTAGTGCGGCGTGCTCTGGTTGGTTACATAAAATCGGGATAAGTCAATAATGAGGTCTAAGCCAAAGTGCTGCGCCGTACCTGACCCTGCATTAAAACGATTACTATTGGTGCCTGTTACTTGTTCCGGCTGGCGCCCGATAATGGTTTTGCCATGCAGCAACAAGCTGTTTTTGTGGTTAAAAAAATCCGTCTGCCGAAGTTGTGTGCCTTGGCAGCTCCCTAAGAAGGTGACACCCATATCCGTCCCGTCGGTTGTGTTGCAGCAGTATCTGTTGCCGGTGCTCATGCTGTTGCCAAAACCTACCGTACCGTAGGCGGCCTGAACTACGCTGCAAAATGCCGTATTGCCATACAAGTAATTATCATCCGAATTGTATAGTGAAAGGCCATAATTGCCAATCCCTCCTAAAGGCGGATTTTGAGGCATGTTGATTGTGAAATTGTTATCGGCAATTTGCCACCCTCCGATCCGGTCAATCAGTATGCCGTACACATAATCGTTCAGGGTGACATTGTTTCGAGTGATCTGAGGCGAGAGTGCGGCGAGCGAGGTTTTCACACTACCATTGGTAAGTTGTATGGCGTTCCCATAGTCGCTGGAAGTTTCCAACTGGTTGTCCTGCGTTTGAAAGACATTGTTGTCGAAAACGTATTTCCCCAACCAAGTGGTGCTCTGCGGGTTCCAGCCTCGCACGCCGTAGCGTAAAAACCCGATCTGGTCGTTTTCGGCCATGTCCACGGCAAATGGCCGTCGAAATTCAAGCCCGATCCGAACATGATCGGTCTGGGAATTTTTGAACGTCAACAAGCCTTGGTGGTGGTTTACAGCATGGCCGGCCCAGTCAAATGTGCATTCCGTTACATCTACGATTCCGCCCGAGGCCGCTACACCTACGCCGGTTGAAGAAGCAAAACCCGGCTGCTGGGTGTCCATGAACCCAATCATATTCTCAAAATCGCTCCGCTGCACATCGAGGAACACGTTTTCGGCGATGACCCCGTTGCGCAAGTTGACAAACTGGTTTCGGATGCCGGCAGCAGCACCAACGTCAAAGTTGGAGCCAAGGATAGCTACACCGGCGTAGCCGTTTTGTTGGTCGTAGTTGGGCAGTCCGGCATCGCAGGGAGGGAGTAGGTTGCCAAGAGTATTGTTTGCGCCCTTGCATTCCATCACGTTGCCGAAAAAAGGAGTTTGCCACACGTTCCCACCGAACAGGCCGCCACCGTTTCCAGGTATGTATAAACCGATATGGTCGCGTTCGAAGCGGTTGTGTTGTACATCAATTTGCGTGGGCGTCAACCCTGAAAAAGGAGGTGCCGGCTTTACGAGCAGAGCATGCTGGGCATCTGCAATGGTATTGAACCGAAATGTAAGTCTCCCATAAGATTCAACGGCAATGTTTCGCCACATGGCTTCGCAGCCGTAAATGTTGTTGTACTCCATCGTCAGGTGCCGGAAGGCGTTCACTACAATTTCAGAGCAAGGCTGCATCCGGATGTTTGGACAGCTTGTTATAGTCAGGTCTTGGTCGAGAATGAGTGTGCCGGATATGGCAATGCAGCCATTGTGTTCGGTCGCATTAATGATGCCGTCGTCATTTTGATCGAAGTTATGTGTCGCTTCTAAAGTTGAGTACAATGTTCCGTTTTCGCCGGCTACAATGTTTATTGTGTTCGCTTCCGTGCAAGGGCAGGGATCGCAATGAATTACCTCAACTTCTGCTTCACAAGACCACCCCACCTCCGTGCATAGCCCCGAAGCCGTGCCGTCCAGGACGATGTTCACGGTAGTTCCCTCGGGTGTTCCTGCTGGCATTTGTACCTGCAAGGTAACGTCCATGCATTGGCCTTCGGTCAAGTCAAATGGCTCCGGATCGTTTCCAACCAGCGTCCAGCCAGGCGGGAGCGTAAGGATGGGATTAATGGTGGTGAAGTCAACATACTCGGGCACTTCAGGCGCACATATTGTGAAGGTGAGGCTCGCTGCCTCACCTTCACAGGCCTCTACGGGCTGGACATTGCAGGTTATCTCCGGCTCACAGCGGATTTCGGCGAGGATGTTATCCATGAAAATCGTTGTTTTCGATGCCGTAACCAAGGGGTTTACAAATGTCAAAAAACACACATCCTCGTTAGTAGTATTTATCCAGGTATAGGTAGTGGAATTCAAAAAATTAGGGTCATCAATGCTATTTAGCGCATTTTGAGCCGGGACAGTAAAAAGGCATACAGGATCAAATGCATTAGTAGGCGCGCAATTGGTTTGAACGCCACAATTCAAGGCAATGGGCACAGGATTGACGATGGTAGCAGGACATGGCCTACTTTTGCTGCCCCAAACCTGAAGAGACGGAATCACTACGCCCTCAGCTATCTGATAGGATAAGTCAAGGTTCAATGATAACTCACAACCGGGTTTGATGCATTTCTGCATCTCAAGGTTTATTGCTTCCTGATTCGGAAAGGGTGAGCTTTGGGCAAAATTGGTAAGCCCCAAAAAATGGTTGCCGTTACTATAATACATGTCAGGGGTAGCTGCCCAAATATTCCCCGGAAAAAGAATCGGCCAACCGCCAAGTCCATCTGTAGGATTTAATGGATTACCGATGTTGTAGGAATTGTCTGTCGCCTCTTCAAACCCTCCATCTCGCAATAAATTATCGCAGATATCTTCAGTAAACTCAGAAGTTGGGCAATAATGGTCAATAAATAAGCGAATGGTACCATTGTGCTGCCTGCAATCGCATCCAGTAATCGTATAAAGTACCATGTAGGGTGTTTTGTAATTTCTTATGTTGGGTGGGACTGTGATGATCCAACCGGTGCCGGCCATATTCGCATCCACGGACATGACAGCGCCCGGGTCGGTTAAATTCAGCGGCTGATGCCAAACGTCGGTAATGGTAGCCTGACCGTCATTAGATAAATCGTTACATAATAATTCGCTGTTCAAAATTTCGATGCTCTCTCCAACGCAAACATGAAATGTTTTGTAACAACATTCGGAGTTCGGGTCTAATTGTCCATCTCGGCGTGCGATTACGTAACAGCCGTCGCAATTAATGGCCGGAACTGAATAGCCTAATGCGCACAGTATTTGTTGCTCAGCGGATGTCAGGGTGCGCTGATATTCGCCAGGATTATAAACCGGACGCATGACATACGGCACATTTTGGTTGCCACAATCCGTACTCAAGTGCGTTAGCATATTGAGCAGTGGTGCGGCCTCTTCCAGTGTAGATGGGTTAGGGTTTATTGAGGGGTCTCCTGAAATCGGTGCGAGGCCGGCGTCCCCAACAATTATATCCAACGCATTACCTACGCAGGAGTTGATTGCGGCATTCCCTAAACCTGCGGTCATTTCCCAACAATTCCTTGTACAACCTGACGGGTTGGTTATGGCATCATTTGCAATGGTAATGCCATTTACCGGGTCGTAGTCTCCTATCCGTAGAGTCTGATCCCAAAGTGTAAAAGCACCGGTCGTAGTGGGGTTATTACTAAAACCCATACGCGAAGAAAAGCCTAAAATGTGCATCATCTCATGGAGGGAGGCGGTGTACAAATCGGCCCCCAAAAAAGTAGTTGCCAATGGGTCGTAATTCCAAAGAAAATCGCTATTCAGTAGGATGCGCCCATCAACCACCCCCGACGACCCCAGGATTCGCCCGCCATTAATTTTGATAAATGCACGCTCTGGAATAACGTCATTGCAAGTATTGTCTTTCGGGGCATTTGTATAAAATGGAGAGCCGACAGCGCCCCAGTCGGAAGGCAACGGAAACTGGTTTATATCCATACCCAACTGCGCAGCAACTGATGGATCAGGATTGGAAAAACTGATCCATCCTACTTGAATTTCAACGGATTCCAGCGGTAGTATTCCACAGTCATTCTGCCCCTGCCGCTGCTGCACAACACTCGACACATAGCTCAATACCTCACACGTAACCAATTGTGCATCCTGCGGTGGCCCGCCTACCCAAGTCACGTTGAAATACCCGGTACTGCAATCCGGCGCTGGATTTACACTCGCCGATGAAGCCGGGATCAAATCCTCCAAGTCAAACGCATTACCAAACCGATCGTAAATCAGGGAATCGGGGTTGGAGCCGTTGGGGGGTATCGCTCTGTAATAACCGCAGAAAGATGTGTTTTGCCCTATGATTGTGAACGGGATTAGGGCGACCAAACAAAGAGTCCAAAGGCGTAAGACTTCAAAAAAACTAAAGAGGCTGGTGCAGTTTTTTGTAAAAAGTGGGGAAACACTCCCAACCTGGCGTAATGCAAATTCGTTTGTCATGATTTTGAGTTTTTTACTGTGAATGGAATGAGGGTAAATCGTTTTGCCGTAACAGGTTCGACAAACGGGTAACGACAATTCAGAAGCAGGTACGGGACCGTCAAAAATTGGGGATTATCAGGCTCCTGGCCAGGAGAGTAAAAACGCCAGCAAGTATAGGCAAAATGATCTGAAAATGCCCTGGGGCGGCAATGTTAATTTTGGCGTAATTCGTGAATTCGTCGGTACAGTAGGTGAATTGGACATTTGGGTGTGTGAATGTGTTCTGGCTACCTTAAATTTTCCAAAACAAACCGCAAGGAATCATAGCATGTCAAGACATCCGAAACGCCTGCCCAGTATCGTCCCCTATTTTTGCCCCACAAACAACCAACCCCAAAAACGCACCATTCACCCCTAAACCAAGGCTCCAAAAATGGATTTCGTACAAACCCTGCCCAACAACATCTCCAAGCAGATTCTCGCGGGCCTCGAGTACACCAAGAAAAAAATGCCGACCGACCTGGTAGCCACCACGGTGGACGTGACCGGCCCGCAGGTCACGCCGCCCGGCTCGCCGATTGACGGACAGGTGGCTAAAAGCGCCGGCGCGCCCGTCGAGAAGTACATCACCCTGGTGATTGACACCTCGGAGTTCGACGAGGATCAGGAATGCGTGGC